>JAITEZ010000385.1 GCA_031281735.1 Deltaproteobacteria bacterium
CGCCGTCTACCAGGGATCCTGGCTGGACAGGGCCATCAGGGTGTACTGCATGGTGCTGGCGTCGAGCCCGAAATTCTGGCTCGGCCTGCTGGCCCTGATGTTCTTCGCCGGCTACCTGCAGTGGTTCCCGCTCGGCATGGTCCACCCGATCGGCTCGCTTGCCGAGGAGACGAGCCTGATGACCAGGATCCACCACATGATCCTCCCCGCGCTGACCCTGAGTACCGTCAGCATATCGAACATCACCATGCAGGCCAGGTCGAAGCTGATCGAGGTCCTTGGGCAGGACTTCGTCCTCCTGGCCAGGGCGAACAAGAAATCCCAGCGGGAGATCGTCGTCCAGCACGGCCTCAGGAACATCATGCTGCCTGTGGTTACGCTCCAGTTCCTCTCGTTCAGCGAGCTTTTCGGCGGGGCCGTATTCATCGAGCAGATATTCGCCTACCCCGGCCTGGCGGGGATGGTCCAGGAGGCGGGCCTCAAGGGCGACATAGCCCTGCTGCTCGGAATCGTCCTGATAAGCGCGGTATGGGTGTTTGCCGGAAACATGATCGCAGATGTCCTTTATGCGGTGATTGATCCCCGCATAAAGGAAGCCCGGAGGGTCTGATGGAAGCGGTTTGCTTCTGGCGCGAGTGGAACCTGCACAAGCAGCTGGTGCTGGTCTGCCTGGTGGCGGCCGCGGTGCTGGGATGCATCATCGTGACCAACATCGTCATCACGGAGAAGGGGCTCGCCATTAACATCGCCGATGCCGAGCAGGCCCCCTCCCTGGAATACGTCTTCGGCACCGACTGGCTCGGGCGCGACATGTTCACGAGAACCATGATCGGCCTGAAGAACAGCCTCGTGGTAGGGCTCCTGGCCTCGTTCCTCAGCGTGGTCATCGCCTTCCTGCTGGCCTTCACCAGCATCTTCAACAGCAGGCGCCTCGATTCCGTCCTGAACCTCGCGATAGACCTCTGCCTCGGCGTCCCCCACCTGGTGCTGATGGTCATGATCTCGGCGGCCATGGGCGGGGGCAAGACCGCCGTGGTGGTCGCGGTCGCCCTGACCCACTGGCCCTCGCTTACCCGCCTCATCAGGGCTGAGATCCTCCAGCTGCGCAACGAGCACTATATCGGCGTGGCCAGGAAGATGGGCAAGAGCCCCCTGTTCATAACCGTACGACACATCCTCCCCCATCTGCTGCCGGTCATCATGGTCCAGGCGGTGCTGCTGTTCCCCCACGCGATACTGCACGAGGCGGCCGTCACCTTCCTCGGATTCGGGCTCTCCCCGATGATGCCCGCCATCGGGGTCATTCTGAGCGAATCGACACGCTACATCGCCATGGGCATGTGGTGGCTGGTCGTTTTCCCTGGCCTCACCTTGCTCATGATGGTCATGAGCTTCGAGGCCATCGGCGACAGTCTCCGAATTTTGCTCGACCCCAACAGAACACAGCACTGAGGCGGGTATGCCAATGGATCCCAATATCCTGGAAGTCGACAGGTACGGCGTCTCCTTCCACCAGTACACCACTTTCTTCAAGAAGGGCTTCGTCGAGCCCGTGATCGAGCTCAACCTGACCGTCCGCCGCAACGAGATCACCACGATAGTCGGGGCCAGCGGGTCGGGGAAGAGCCTCCTCGCCCACGGGATCATGGGAATCCTGCCCGAAAACGCGCGGGAGAAGGGCTCCATCGTCTACCAGGGCCAGCCGCTGGACAGGAAGCGGATACAGTCGCTCCTTCCCGGCGAGATAGTCCTGATTCCCCAGTCGATCAACTACCTGGACCCCCTCATGACGGTGGGGCGCCAGATCAAGAGCCTTGTCCGGAAGGGCGATCCGGACGCCGTGCTGGAGACCACGTTCCAGCGCTACGGCCTCAAGCCGGAAGTGGCCGGGATGTACCCTTTTCAGATATCCGGCGGCATGGCGCGGCGAGTGCTGATAGCCACGGCGGTGGTGCAGAACCCCACGCTGATCATCGCCGACGAGCCCACGCCCGGTCTAGACGAGGATCTGGTGGCAGAGGCCCTGGAGCAGCTGATCAGGCTCAAGGAGGACGGCTGCTCCATACTGATGATCACCCACGACCTGCAGGCGGCCAAGAAGGTCTCCGACAAGATAGTGGTATTCAAGGACGGCCGCAGCACTTGCGAGATCCCCCGCGACATTTTCGACGACGCAGGCAAGATAGCCGACTGCAGCCAGTACGCCGCCGACCTTTTCAAGGCCCTGCCCGAGAACGATTTCGTAGACCTGCCTGCCAGGCCCCCTGCGGAGGTTTCCCACGAGCTTGAGGCCAGGGGGCTCTCCTTCTCGTATTACGGCGGGAGGCGGATACTTGACAGCTTCGACTTCAGCCTCAATTCCGGGGAGGTCGTGGGGCTGCGGGGGGGGAGCGGCCGCGGGAAGAGCACCTTCGCCAAGCTTCTCTCCGGCTACCTGAATCCTACCTCCGGGGCCATCATGATCGACGGGAATCCCGTCCCCCGCTCGGGTTTCAACCCCATCCAGCTGATCTATCAGCATCCCGAGAAGTCCCTCGATCCGCGCTGGAGGATGCGCACCTGCCTGGAGGAGGCGGGGGAGGTCAGCGAGGAGATCCGCAGGGTCATAGGTATCAACACCATCTGGCTCAACCGCCTTCCCCACGAGATATCCGGCGGCGAGCAGCAGCGTTTCTGCATCGCCCGCATTCTGCAGCCCGAGGTTAAATTCCTGATAGCCGATGAGATGACGGCCATGTTCGATGCCATCACCCAGGCTGAAATCTGGGCGGTCACGGCGGAGTACGCCAGGGCCCACTCGATAGGGCTTCTCATCATCAGCCACGATCCCAGCCTACTTAACCGCCTCTGCGACAGGATCGTGTATATCTGACCCTCCGGCTGCCTGGCTGGCCGCCTGCGGAGGCAGGTAGCAGGGGCTCCCCCACGATGCGGCGCCTCGGCCCGGCCGTCCGTTCCCAGCGGCGGGCGGGCCGGCGGAAGCCAGCGGCAGGCGGGCTGGCCCTCAGGATCTGACCGAGATCCCACCCGGGGCGCGTAACCGCGCCCCGGGTGTTTCGCGTCACGGGCTTGCCGGTCAGTACCCGGCCCTCCTGCCGGCCGCTCCCCCGATCCGGGCGGTTCGGGGCCGCGAATCCCGTAGCGCGGTTCATGATGCCGCCGAAGCCGGGGGCAGGCGACAGGCGGAGCGGTTCTCGGACGGTCGGCTGCGCCCGGAAGGAACCGGCAAGGGATCGACTGCCTGTCCTTCACGCGGGAGACGCGGACGAGTCGCTTTCCCGGCTCACGGCCATGGTGACATCGGCCATGGTGATACCTGTCCTGCTGAAACAACTCCTGCCGAACCGGGGGCCTGTACTACGGTCATGCCGCGGTCACGTTTAGGAAACATCGTTTAGTATGTTTATTATAGTTCATGCTTTCGTTTGTCATTTCTTGTTCAGGCGAGCGGGATCATACCCTCGGTTCCGCTCTCTCTTTCCCGCTATTGGCTGCTCTCAAGTCAGTGTCATCTGCTACCCTTCTCTTCCAATGCCCTGACATGAACCACGGATGACTGCTGCGGCGCTCCCTCAGGGCCTATCCCTGCCCGCTGCGATTCCAAGGTGTATTACCCCTTAATTGCCTTTGACACAGACAGGAACGTGTCATGTAGCGATCATGGCCAGCGGGCGCAGGCAATTCGGCTCCCGCCAGCGGGCCGTCCACCTTCCTGAAGAGCGGACATCCTCTGAAGGGTTCTTTCCACCGCCCCGGAACCGGTCATCCCGGGTACGGGTGCCGGGCAACCGGGATCGGCGGCTACACGCCATCCCGCAAGACCCGTCCGGCACGTGCCGGCATGCCTGCCCTTCCGGACCGACCCGCCGGCCTGGAGACCGGGGCCCGACTCGCCCGTCCTGCCGCCCCCGCAGTGATCGGGATCTCGGCGTTGCGGCAAGTGTCGCCGCCGCTGTCGGGCTTCTGTGTGAGCCGCCGGCCCGGGTTCCGCGGGGTTGCATCCCCGGAGCCCGGAGAGTTGTGGCAGAGGGAGCGCGCCAGACACGCGCCAGGTTTCCGCCGCCGTGTAACCGGGCACCGGTTGTTGATATACTGGGATCGGCCCCCTCCCTCCCCGGCCACGCGGGGTGGATTGCCCCGCGGCCTGAGACACGTCCCGGATCCCCCCCGCCCTCCGCTCCTGGAGGGATCCGCGTCGCCCGGCCGCGCCGGAAGACCGCCCCGTCGCCTCCTTCCCGGCCTGCCGCCCCGCCGGGCCCCAGGAGCCATCCCCGTGGACGAAGCCCCGGCGCGACGCATAATACACCTCGATCTCGACAGCTTCTTCGCCGCAGCGGAGAGGCTCGATGACCCGCGTCTCGCGGGGCTGCCGGTGATCGTGGGCGGGCTCGGCCCGAGGGGGGTGGTGTCCACCGCGTCCTACGAGGCCCGGGCCTACGGCGTGCATTCGGCCATGCCCATGGCACGGGCCAGGAGGCTCTGCCCGCGGGCGGTCTTCCTGCCGGGGCGCCTGTGGCGCTACCGGGAGCTGTCCGAACAGGTGATGGGCATCTTCCGGCGCTACACGCCGCTGGTGGAGCCCCTGTCGCTGGACGAGGCCTTCCTAGATGTCTCGTCCTCCGAGGCCGCCTACGGCGCCTCGGCGGAGATCGCCCGGCGAATCCGTGCCGAGGTGGCGGCCGAGACAGGGCTCACGGTATCGGCCGGGGTCTCGTCCGTGAAATTCATCGCCAAGGTGGCCTCGGGCATGAACAAGCCCGACGCCCTCACCGTGGTGCCGGAGGGGGAGGAGACGGCCTTCCTCTGGCCCCTGCCGTTGAAGAAGCTCTGGGGGGCCGGGGAGGTGACAGTGGCGCGGCTGCAGGCCATGGGCCTCAGGACCATCGGTGACCTCGCCGCGCTCCCGGAAGGGGAGCTCCCCCGCTCCCTGGGGGAGAACGGCCGCAGGCTCTGGAACCTCGCCTGGGCCCGTGACCACCGTGGGGTGGAGCCCGTGCGGGAGGCCAAGAGCGTCGGGGCCGAGGACACCTACGACAAGGACATATTCGGCGAGGCGGCGGTGCGCCGAGAGATCCTGCACCTCTCCGTCAAGGTGGCGGCGCGGCTGAGATCCGCGGGGCTGGCGGGCACGACCCTCACTCTCAAGCTCCGTGACCCCTCCTACAAGACCATCACCCGCTCACGCACCCAGGGGGCCCTCCTGGACGACCACCGGGCGATCCTCGCGCTGGCCGAGACTCTCAGGCCCAGGGGTCCCGCCGGACCCTACCGTCTCATGGGCATTCAGGTCTCGGGGCTCGCACGTCCCGACGCCCTCCCGCCGCCGCCGCCCAGCCCCAGGCCGCTTTTCGATGCCGGCGGAACGGAGCGTCTCCCCCGCACCGACCGCCGCCTGGTATCGGCCATGGACGACATCAATCGCCGCTTCGGCGAAGGGGCTCTCAAGCCGGCGACTCTTCTGGAAAAACCCCCCCGTGTCCGCGTACCCGAAAACCTCCCGGCCTACCCTGACGCCCCCGAGCCGCCGGGGGAGGGGAAAACCCCCCACCGCGCCGACGGAGGACGGGGGTGGGGGAAGGTGGGGGGGGACGCCGGGGAGGCAGAGGACAGGTTCGGCCGGGCAGGGCAGATGGCAAAGGCGGGGCGGGAAACGCGGGTGGCACGGGAGGCGGGGGGTGCCTCGCCGGGCCAGTCGGGGCCTCGGTTGCCTGAGGGTCAGGGAGACTTAGAGGTTCTGGAGGATCAGGAGGAACTGGAGGCTCTGGAGGCTCTGGAGGCTCTGGAGGCTCTGGAGGATCAGGAGGCCCTGGAAATCTCCCAGTCTTCCCCGGAGTCCCCGGACGTTCACGGGTGACATCCGTCAGAGGCAGGTAACCGGAAGGCCGGAGGCACGGCAGGTGGAAGTATCCGGGATACCGTTCCGCGAAACGGGCGGTATTCGGCTGTATTACCGGCCAGGAAACGTCTATAATGCACAGGTTCCGGCCTAGCGAGAACCCTTGCGCCCGCACGGCCCCCTTGAGCCGCCGGCATCCGTCGGGAGCTTGCGGCGGTCTCCGTCCCCTGCGGGGCGAACCCGTTTCCCGGGCATCCCTGTCGCGCCACGGCCCCGGGGATCTCCAGCCATGACCGCTCCCCGACCGGGGACGCCACCCATCGGAAGGCCTTCATGACCATCCTCGTCACAGGCGGCCTGGGCTTCATCGGCACGAACTTCATCCTGGGGCACCTGGCTGCGGGAGGCGATCGCGTGGTGAACCTCGACCTCGCCACCTACGCTGGCAACTACGGCAACCTCGCCCACCTCCCCCCGGAAAAGCACCTCTTCGTGCGGGGGGACGTCTGCGACAGGGGGCTGGCGGACAGGCTTCTGGCCGAGCACAGGCCCCGGGCCGTGGCGCACCTGGCGGCGGAGTCCCACGTGGACCGCTCCATCACCGGCCCCGAATCCTTCGTGAGGACCAACATCCTGGGCACCTTCACCCTACTGGAGGCCACCCGGGCGCACTGGGAGGGGCTCCCCGAGCCCGAGAGGGCGGGGTTCCGTTTCCTCTACGTCTCCACGGACGAGGTCTACGGCAGCCTGGAGCCCGATGCCCCCCCCTTCACGGAGCTCTCCCCCTGCCTCCCCAACAGCCCCTACTCGGCTTCCAAGGCGGCAGGGGATCACCTGGCCCGGTCCTATTTCCGGACCTACGGGCTTCCGGTTCTGGTTACGCACTGCTCCAACAACTACGGACCCTACCAGTTCCCGGAGAAGTTCATCCCGCTCATGATCATCAACGCCCTCGCGGAAAAGCCCCTCCCAGTCTACGGAGACGGCCGCCAGGTACGGGACTGGATCCACGTGGAGGATCACGTCCGGGCGCTCTCGCTGGTGCTCGACCGCGGCGTGCCCGGGGAGACCTACAACGCGGGCGGCCTCGCCGAGTGCGCGAACATCGAGGTGCTCGGGCGGATCTGCTCCATCCTCGACCTGGCGAGGCCCCGGCAGGGAGGGGCGCGGCACATGGATCTCGCGGTCCACGTGACGGATCGCCCCGGCCACGACCGGCGTTACGCCATCGACTCCGCGAAGCTGGAGTCCGAGCTGGGCTTCAGGCCCCAATACAGCTTCCCGGACGGGCTCGCGGCCACGGTCGAGTGGTATCGCACCAACCCCGCCTGGGTGGAGTCCGTCACCTCGGGCGAGTACCGGGAGTGGATGCGCAGGCAGTACAGGCAGGAGGGGTGAGCCGGGGCGGCACCGGCAGGCGCCTGCGGGGTCGGCGGGGGCTGGGGGCCTGCCGGGCAATCCGCAATGCCCTGAACGGCTGTGACAGTATCCTGCCCCAACACAGGTCTCCTCGATGGCTCGTTCTTTCATAGCGGTGCACTAAAGGAAGGGTAAAGGGTATGCCGCCGTTTGCGCCCCGGCCAGGGTGGAAGGAAATAAAGTCGGTGCCCCGATCTTTCAGGGACGGTTCATCAATACGGAGGAGGGCGGATCCCGGGGCCGTGCCGGGGGATACCCCTCTTCCCCTGACAACGGGCGCTCCTTACCGGTCGCGGGCCCGGAAGCCCCGGTTGGTGCCGCCGCGTCGAGGGGCAGACGGAGTCTGTAGCGTGTATATTGCTCTTGCTCTCTCGCCGGTTTGGAGCGTAACGGTCAGCCCAGTCCGGCCAGGGAGGCTGAGGATTGTCCGCCGGGTACGCTGCTGGCCCTTCTCACGCACAGGCCGCTGGATCGCGATGCCGGCCCGCTTGCAATCTCCCGCCATGGGCGGGCTTGCTCTGGCATTCCGTATCCTGCGGCTGGCCGTGGCTCCCGGGGCAGCGGGCATCCCGCTGCGCTTGGATCCGGGGCTCGGGCTCCCCATTCCCGGGCGATACGCCGCCATGACGTGCCCTGGAGGCGATGCCGGCGGCGTCCTGATCGGCAGTGCCGGGCTTCAGGATGACATCGATCCGTACGCCGCCGCCAACGGCAGCCATGGCGCCGGAGCCGGCAGCGGCATACGATCGCCTTACGCGGCAGGCCGAGAGACGTTCGACCCGCCGGGTTGTAGTGCGGTTCCAGGGAATACGGCCGATGCTGATACGCTGGAGGTGACAGCCGCTGGGGAAAGGGCCATGAGCTTGAGTGCAGGTCGCTCCTGTCCCGATGCGGGATGCTGCCCTGAAGGCAATCTCGAGGAACTGTACGGCCCGGGCACAGGCTTTACCGCTGGGCTCGTGTCTTGCAGGGGGTCAGGCAGGGAGCCGACGGGGGGGAGCCGTGATCCGAGCATGAGACCATCCGGCCGCCCGTTATGCGGCGGGAGGTTGATGCCCACGGCGGGGAACGGGGTCCCGCAGCCAAAGGGCGGACGGCTTGCGCCTGCCCGGGTGCCGGGACGGCAGATACGTCTGGTGGAACCGGGCGCCCCGTGTCGCGTGGGGACGCTTGCAGGCCCGTGCCCGGCGAAGGGCGCGGGACGAAGAACGGGATGTAAGGTATGTATTTCATCCTGCCATTAACTTGAACTGACGGGCCATAGGCACTTCCATGTCGCTTCCCGCGCCGGACGACAGGGCAGGTATTCGGTGTCAGCGGTATCTTTGCCGGCTGCTTCCGTCAGGTGCCCAAAGCCCCGCCAAAATTCGAGTACACTTGTCGGTTTCTTTTTTGACTACGATTATATGGACTTGTCCGCAAATGATATTTCATGAGACAAAACATGTCGCTGTAGATATCATGACAGAGCCTCGGGGTATTACGTGCTGGGTTTACGATTATCACTTGCACGTATGTGAACCTGTGGCCAAGCAAAGGGGGCTGTTGAAAGCCTTGAAGACAGAGATGCCGAGTGTCATTCCGCTTGAGCTTCAGAACAGCCATGCGGTCACGACCAACATGGCAGTTGCGGATAATTCTTGGCTATATCCTAAACGGTCACGATTGCTTATGATAGCAAATGTTTCTATAAGACATATTCGTCAGTGTCCGGATATGGTTTTCGGATACTTTTTTGAGCGTTTGTTTGGTTGCGTTTCATGATATGCCCGCCGTGCGGGAGGGCGTGGATTGGCACTTGATGGCCGGCGGGCGGCGGCGCCCGCGAACGCCCCGGGGGGGCAGGAGGACTTCGGCATTATGAAGAGGAAGGGCATCATACTCGCGGGGGGCCTCGGTACCCGGCTGTACCCGGCGACCCTGGCAGTCTCGAAGCAGCTCCTCGCCGTCTACGACAAGCCCATGATCTACTATCCGCTCTCGACCCTGATGCTCGCGGGGATCCGCGAGATCCTGATCATCTCCACCCCCCGGGACACGCCCGTGTTCGAGGGGCTTCTGGGCACGGGCGAGGACTGGGGAGTGGAGTTCGCCTACGCGGCCCAGGACCGTCCCGGCGGCCTCGCCCAGGCGCTGATCATCGCCGAGGGTTTCCTGAACGGCGGCCACTCGGCCCTCATCCTGGGCGACAACATCTTCTACGGCCACGAGATGATCTCGCTCATGCTCGAGGCCTCTTCCCGGACCGAGGGGGCGACGGTCTTCGCCTACCGGGTGAACGAACCAGAGCGCTACGGGGTGGTGGAGTTCGGGCCCGGCGGCAGGGCCGTGGACCTCGCCGAGAAGCCGGAGCGGCCCCGCTCCAGCTACGCGGTGACGGGGCTCTATTTCTACGACCCGCAGGCCCCGGCGCTGGCGCACTCCCTCAAGCCCTCCGGCAGGGGGGAGCTGGAGATAACCGACCTGAACCGCCTGTACCTCAGCCAGGGCCTCCTCTCCGTGCAGGTCATGGGCCGCGGCTACGCCTGGCTCGACACCGGCACCCACGAGAGCCTCCTGGAGGCAGGGCAGTTCATCCAGACCATCGAGAAGCGCCAGGGGCTCAAGATCTCCTGCCCGGAGGAGGCCGCCTTCCGGAACGGCTGGATAGACGCGGGCAGGCTCCGCGCCCTGGGAGAGAGGCTGGGCGGCAACGGCTACGGGAAGTACCTCTGCTCCATAGCCGAGGAGGGCTGAGCCAGGGGGGGCCGGTGGCGGCGGGCTCCTCAGGCCTCTCCCCGGTAGGCGCGAGGGCGGGACGGGCGAGCCTCAGGACAGCAGCTCAAGGAAGACCCGCTCGAAGTGCCCGAGATCGAAGCTCTCGCACTCTATGGGCACCTCCACAACGGAGAAGGCGTCCAGTATCTCCTCGTCGGACAGGGGGGCGAGCCCGAAGTCCATGACGAGGATGCGGTCGTAAATACCGAAGTTGATCCGGAAGTCCGTGTTGTCCCAGCCCAGGAGCTTCCTGATCCCGTCTTCGGCGAACCAGACCTTGCGTATCCAGGCGGGGGTCACGACCATCGTCCTGTCCCTCTCCAGCTCCGTGAGCCTCGCCTCGCCCACGAGGGCGCCCAGGCAGTTCTTGGTGGGGAGAACGGAGAGGCCGCGGGCGGCTACGAGTTCCCTCATGTCCGGGTGGCAGCCGCTGCCGATGAGCAGTCGTGCGGTCCCCACCCCGTCGCCCGCCTCGGCAAGGCATTCGTCCAGCCTGCGCTTGAGGATGTCCAGGTCGTTGTGGAGGCCTGCCCCGATCCATATCGTCTCGACCTCAATCTCCGGGTGCCTGTCCAGCACCCACTTCATCTCGTCCGCGAAGATGTCGCAGGCGATCAACGCCGTAGCGGCCATGTGCATCCTCCCTCCCCGGGCGCGCCGGGAGCCTCGGCCCCTCCAGCCGTTGTGCGGCATGAGGGGCTCTCGCGATTTGATGATGTATTTTACGTCATAAAAGGCGAGGCTGCTGTAGCTTGCGCTACAGCCCGGCGGGCCGGTTCGCCCTGGCGCCGGCGCATGCCTGACGGCGCAGCCCGCCGCCGCCCCTCCCGCCCGCGGGCGGGCCGGCGGCTACGGCGGCAGGGACGCCCTCGGGCGCGATGCCGCCTCTGCGGTTGACGGAACTGTTCCCGGTGCAGTGCACGGCGGGCGCCGCGTCGCGGGCCCCGGCGCCGAACCGTCCTGACTGGCCGGACGTTCTCCGCTCCCGCCCGGAGAGGGCGTCGGTCTGCGCTTCCCGGCCGCTTCAGGCGGACACCGGCGGGGACTGCGGAAACGGGTGGGCGGTGTGCCTGGCATTACGTCCGGACGTTCGCCGCGGCGCCGCGAGCGTCGCCCCTATCGTAACCGCCGAGCCTATCGCAACCGCCGCTTCTGTCGCGGCCGCTGCCATCATCGCAGACGCCGCCGCTCGTGTCGCGGCCGCCGCCATTGTCGGCGCTTGTATCGATTGTTACTGCGCGAAGCGCACGGTCACGGTCTAATTCCCTCATCGGCTGCCTGACGGCGGCCGTGCCGGTCGGAAGTCCTGACGGGGGCCCCTCATAGGGGGAGAGGGCTCCCGGAAGGGCTTTTCACGAACTGTGCGTCGGCCGGGGGCGTCGGAGGCCTTTCCGGGTCAGCGCGTTTAACGCGGCGGACGGTCGGCGGCCCGTGGTTTCGTTGATCATCGCGCGTATCGCGTCGCGCTGCGTGCGGCAGGCGCGGCGCGGGGCGCCCCGGCCCGGCGGGTTCGCCCGGGGGCCGACTACCTGGTGCCGCCTGGGCGCCGCCAGGGGCTGACGAAGGAACCGAAGGTCCAGGAAATGAGCTACATCATCGCCTTTTCGGGAACACAAGTGCGCGGGGGGACCATCGAGAAGGGCCTCAGGATGGTCCTGGACGCGGCGGGCGCCGCGAGGAACGAGCTGGTCAGGCTGGCCGACATCGACATGCGGGTCTGCCAGGCCTGCAAGGGGTGCGCGCCTTCCAACCGGTGCGTCATCGATGACGACGTGAACCCCCTGCTCGAGAAGATTGAGGAGGCGGACGCCTTCATCCTGAGCGGCTACCCCAGCTTCGGGTCGCTCAACGCGCTCTCCAAGGTCTTCCTGGAGCGGAACTGGCCCCTTCGCCACAACCGCGTCCTGACCCGCGGCAAGAGCGGCGCCGCGGTTGTGGCAGGCGCGGCATGGCTCGACGACCTCGACTCCTTCTTCCGCCAGTACTTCGAGGGCTACCTCATGATGGACTACCAGGGGACGCTGAAGCTGAGGGGGAACGTCCCCTGCATGAGCTGCGGCTTCGGCGAGACCTGCGTGGCCAGCGGGTTCCTGCGCGAGAACGGGCCCGGCGCCAAGATCACCCCCGAGTCGTTTTACGACCCTGCGGCTGACCCCTGCGCCCGGGTGAAGTCCGAGGCGCTCGGGGTGGCCCTGGCCGGGGCCGTGGCCGCGAACTCGCTGGCGCGGGGAGTCTGAGCTTCCGGGACCGGTTCCGCCGAGCGGAGGCAGGCCACGGCGGCTTCCGGTTCCAGGAGCGGGTGGGGACGGGCTCGAGACCGTCCACGCCCGGGCTCTTCCCTCGGCGGGGGGCGCAAGCCCCCCGCCTGCGGAAGGGCCGACCGCGCGGCCCGGGCGGGTTCTGCCGCTGCGGGGAAGCCGGACGGGGTTGTCCGGGCTACGTTCCCGCCAGCGGAGCCGGGCCGTTTTCACGGAGGGGACGGCCGGCAGCAGGCAGGCGGGAAGCGGTCGGTCTTGCCTGACCCGATGGCGCTGGCCGTACCCGGCACCGCGGGCCTGGGCCCGAAAGGAATCCCCGCATCGTTCCCACTGCCCGTCCGGGACGCCAGGCGCGGTTCGGGGCGCCAGGGCCTGGCGCCGCCTCGCCCGGCTGGGGATCGATAAGGCGTCCGCCGGGGTGCCGGGATAGCCAGCCTGTTTTGCTATTTTTTCATATCATATGTAATTATTATTCTGATTATCTTCTCCTTCACCCCCCGGGCTGGGCGCCCGCACTGCACAAGCCTCCCCTTGACACTTCCCCTCGGAGGATCTATCCTTCACGTTGTTAACGGAGGTGGCCCATAAAGGCGCCATCCCGGGCGGTTCCGACGTTCAAGAGTTTTCTGCGACGGAAGACCGCACGACCCATGGCCAGGGCTCAACCCCTTCGTCCGCTTCGTGCGTCAACCCCGTCTCAGGGCCGGGTCTGGCGCTTTTTTTTCGACCTCCGGACGGGTTTCCGGCCCCGCCCCTTTGCGGCGTTCCGGCCCGCCGCCCTCCGGCCCGCCGGCGACTCGCCCCGGCGGAGAAAGGCAGGTAGAGAGACGTGACGACAGAGACCAGGGTGGCCCTGGTGGCGGTGGTGGTCTCCAACCCCGACTCCGTCGAGGGCCTGAACCAGATCCTCCACCAGTACTCCCAGTACATCATCGGGCGCATGGGCATCCCCTACGGCGCCAGGAAGGTCAACATCATCAGCGTGGCCGTTGACGCGCCCCTGGAAGTGATAAACGCGCTGGCCGGGAAGGTGGGCAAGCTCCCCGGTGTCAGCACCAAGACCGCCTACTCGGACGTGGTGACAGTAATTGAGCAGGACCAGACAGCTGATTGACCGCCTGGCGCGGGAGAGGGTCCTATCCGCCGGCGAATTCGCGGAGCTCCTGCGCTCCCGCGGCCCGGGGGACGCCGAGCACCTCCGCGCCCTGGCCTCGGAGGCCAGGGACCGGGTCTTCGGGAAATCCGTCTTCCTCCGGGGGCTCCTGGAGTTCTCTAACTACTGCCGGAACGACTGCCTGTACTGCGGGATCCGGCGCTCCAACCGGCGGGCCGAGCGCTACCGTCTCTCGCCGGAGGAGATCCTGGAGACCTGCGCCCAGGGCCACGCCCTGGGTTTCCGGACCTTCGTGCTACAGAGCGGCGAAGATCCCCGCTACACCCCGGAGACGATGGCGGGGATCATCGCCGAGATCAAGGCCAGCTTCCCGGACACGGCCCTCACCCTGTCCCTGGGCGAGCACCCGGCCGGGGCCTACGCCCTCTGGCGCAAGGCGGGCGCCGACCGCTACCTGCTGAGGCACGAGACCCGCAACCGCGACCATTACGCGGAGCTCCACCCCCCCACCATGACTATCGAGAGCCGGGTAAGGTGCCTGCATGCCCTCCGGGAGCTCGGCTACCAGGTGGGGTGCGGCTTCATGGTGGGGAGCCCGGGCCAGACCCCGGAGCGCCTGGCCGAGGATCTGCTGTTCATCCATGAACTGTCGCCCCACATGGTCGGCATCGGCCCCTTCATCCCCCACAAGGACACGCCGCTGGCGTCCGCCGCGCCGGGGAGCGTGGACGAGACGCTGTTCCTTCTCGGGATCCTTAGGCTGATGGATCCGAAGCTCCTCCTCCCCGCCACCACCGCCCTGGGGACGCTCGACGGCACCGGGCGCGAGAAGGGCGTGCTCGCGGGCGCCAACGTCATCATGCCCATCCTCACCCCCTCGGAGGTCCGGGCCAAGTACCTACTGTACGACAACAAGATCTGCACCGGGGACGCCTCCTCGGCCTGCCGGATGTGCGTCCAGCACCGCATGGAGTCCATCGGCCACGTGGTGGACACCGTCAGGGGGGATCACCCTGACCTGGGGCCGCCCCCGCCGCCGGCCCTGTCCGCCCCCCCGCCGCCGGCGGCCCCGGCGCTCCAGTAGTGGCCCCCTGCGGGCCGACCGGGGGCCGGCCCCGCCGCGTGCGCCCGGGGGCCGGGTCGGCGGTACCGAAGGCGGAACCCTGGGAGACCAGCGGCCCGCCGCAGGGCGGCGGGGCCCGGCCGACCCTCAGCTGACGGGGAAGACCAGCGTCCCACCCGGAAGGAGAACACGCATGTACGATCCCAAATCCCTGAACGCCGACGAGTTCATCGATCGCGGCGAGGTCCTGGACAGCCTGCAGTGGGCCGGTGAGACGAGCCGGGACGCAGGGGCGGTACGCTCCATACTTGACAAGGCCCGACTCCGCAAGGGGCTCCCGCACCGCGAGGCCCTGGCCCTCCTGGACTGCGCCGACCCCGAGGTCAACGCCGAGATCCTCGCGCTGGCCAAGCAGATCAAGATGGACTACTACGGCAACCGCATCGTGATGTTCGCCCCGCTGTACCTGTCGAACCACTGCGTGAACGGCTGCCTCTACTGCCCCTACCACTCGAACAACAGGCGCATCGCCCGCAGGAAGCTCTCCATGGAGGACATCGTCCGCGAGGTCACGGCGCTCCAGGACATGGGGCACAAGAGGCTCGCCCTGGAGGCGGGCGAGCACCCGCGGCTCAACCCCATCGAATACATCCTGGAGGCCATCGGCACCATCTACTCGATAAAGCACCGGAACGGGTCCATCAGGCGCGTGAACGTGAACATCGCCGCCACCACCGTGGAGGACTACCGGAAACTCAGGGACGCCGGGATCGGCACCTACATCCTCTTCCAGGAGACCTACGACCGGCCCCTCTACGAGGAGCTGCACCCCTACGGTCCCAAGAGCGACTACGCCTGGCACACCGAGGCCATGGACCGGGCCCAGTTCGGGGGCATCGACGACGTGGGCCTGGGCGTCCTCTTCGGCCTGGGGGACTACCGCTTCGAGTTCGCGGCGCTCATGATGCACGCCGAGCACCTGGAGGCCGTCCACGGAGTGGGGCCCCACACCATCAGCGTGCCGCGCGTCCGCGCCGCGGACGACATCGACCCCGGGGACTTCAGGGGCGGCATCACCGACGACACCTTCGCGAAGCTGGTCGCCTGCATCCGCATCGCCGTCCCCTACACCGGCATGATAGTCTCCACCCGCGAGTCGCGCGAGTGCCGCGAGAAGGTCCTGGAGCTCGGGGTGTCCCAGATCTCCGGGGGGAGCCGCACGAGCGTGGGCGGCTACTTCGAGGAGGAGACCGAGAACACCACCCAGTTCGAGGTGCACGACGGCCGGAGCCTCGACGAGGTCATCTCCTGGCTGATGGAGCGCGGCCACATCCCCAGCTTCTGCACGGCCTGCTACCGCGAGGGGCGCACGGGGGACCGCTTCATGGCCCTGTGCAAGTCCGGCAAGATCCTGAACTGCTGCCACCCCAACGCCCTCATGACCCTCAAGGAGTACCTGATGGACTACGCCTCGCCCAGGACCTTCGAGATGGGCAACGCACTGATCGATTCGGAGATAGGGGTGGTCCCCAACGCCAAGGTCCGGGCCCTCGTGACCCGCAAGCTCGCCGAGATAGAGCAGGGCGCGCGGGACTTCAGGATCTGACGGGGCGGGCCCCGGAGCGGCATCTCGGCGGGAGCCCGCGCCCGGGGGGCTGGCCTCCCCGGCGGGACGGGAGGGGGCGGCCGTCACGGGACGGCGGCCGGGGTAGCCCTGCGGCCGACTGCGCCGTGACGGGCCGCTGCCCCGGACAGGGTCTCGCCCCCCGCCGATGACTACCGCCTCGCGGGGGGACGCGCCCGGTCTCCGACCGGGAGGCCCACCCCGTGAGGATCGCTCCTAGTGCGTCACGCTTCCGCAGAGCGGGGCTCCCGCATGGGCCGCCTCGCCCCCCCGGAGCCGCTCCCCGGCCTCGGGGGTGTCCGCCCGGGAGGGGGCCTGCGCGGTCGCCAGGGAGGGAGGGGCCCTCCGGCGCCAGGACGCCATCCCGCGCCGTAGCCGCCGGACGCGGTGGCCGGCGGCTACTGCCCGAACGGGCTTGCGGTTCCCGGCGCCTCGGGCGGCGGCGACCCCCGTGTAGGCTCCCTCCGGGCTGCCTGGACGCTCGGCCTCAGTACCGGAACCGCCCTCAGCCGCCCGGCGCCCCCTGACGCGCCCGGCAGCTGCCCCGGGGGATTCCGCCCGTGGCGGGGGACGGGGAGCGGCAGAGGCGTGAGGATCCTGGATAAAGGCAGGGAGTCCGTCCGCTGCGGGAGGCGTCTCGGGGCACCGGGGGGGGAGGAGGGGGAGATCACCGGCGGTCCCGAGGTATGCCGTTCCCCTGAATCCGGGGCCCGTGCGACCTGCCCCGGGCCTAGCCTCCCGCCGAGAGCCGCCCTGCAGGGACGGTCAGCGGGATCGGCGTCCAGTCTGCCCGTCCCTCCAGGCGGCCGGGACGGGATCGACCCGCGAGCCCGCAGGGTGTGCCCGGGATGCCTTGTGGCGACCCGTGCTCCTGGCCTGGAACGGGGGGAGGGAACGCCGCGACCCCCGGGCGGCGCCGGGCCTGGCCCCCCGCGGCTGTGGGCGCGCCCGGAAGCCGTCCCAGAGGTGCCTCAGGCCCCTCAGGGCTCGTTGACCGCCTGAAGGCCTATCCCCCCTTTCACGGGGCCTGCGGGGGTACCCGAAGGCCCCGGCGCAGAGGCGGGCGGTCCCAGCGGGACGGTGCCGCCGTATCCAGCCCCGGCATTGGATGGGCGCATTCCCGGTGCACCGTGGGGCCCGCAGGGTCATGCCCATCCCCGGAAGCGAAGGCGGCCCCCGCAGGCGCCCCCCGGCGCCCAGGCGGACGGTACCGGCGGGACGGGGCCGCCGCATCCCGCCCGGTTCTCTGCTGGACACGGTTCCAGGCAGGGAACTGGCCTCGCTGGTGACGGGGGGAAGCCGTCCCGACCCTCGAGTGGCCGCCGCATATAGCCTGGGTTCCAGCCTGCCGTCCGGGTCGCGGGCCCAGGCGTTAAGTTCGGTGCCTGAGAAGGCCGTCAGGCATAGCGACATGAGCGGTGTCTTCTGGTCTGCTCTCCGGTTGTTCAGGTCGCCTGCTGACGGCAATGACACGATGTAACCTGAAGGAAAAATTATAGTATCAGTATATGCTAAAATAATATTTTAATATTAGTAATAATTTTATTTATAATATATATTATTAAATTAATAAATTAAATTATTTTTATATATTTTAAATTATATAAAAAAAATAAAAATATATTTTATATATCTGCTAAGCATGATCTTGGATGACGGCCAATCCATGCATCCATCCGGCTGGAAAGCCAGACCTCCGCGAATGAGGCGGATGCGTGATAGGGTTTGACTGGCGGGAGAATATCCTCTAATATTCTTAGGTTTTTCCCGAGGGCGGGCATCCTACCGCGACGCGGACGGTGCGGCGCGGCTGCCGAGCGGCCCGCTGGCCGCATCGGTGACCGGCGCAGGGCTCGCCGCTGCCGGTCCTGCCGGGAGCCTCCCCCCCGACCCCGCCCTGCGGCCCCGGGCCCGCCGGGAGCCCGCCCCACGCCGGGCGGGCCGACCGGAACCCGCCGCCCCCTTCGCGGCCGCATCCATCGCACTAAACTCTTAAGGAGAAGACCCAGGAACGCTATGTCCCCCAGTCTGCTATTCATCGTGTCAGGACAGGCGGCCGCCGGCCAGGCGGCCGGGGCCATCACCGGCAAGGGGGTCGAGGGCAACATCGTAGCCATGGTCCTCAACGCCGGCCCGGTGGTCAAGCTGGTGATGGCTCTGCTTCTCCTGGCCTCCTTCGCCTCCTGGGCCATCATCCTCTTCAAGCTCTACCAGCTCTCCAGGGCCCGGAGCCATTCGGCGAGCTTCCTCAACAGTTTCTGGAAGTCGCGGTCGCTGGCGAACCTCTTCGCCGAGATCCCCGACTACTCCGGCTCCCCCATCGCCCAGATCTTCCGGGTGGGGTACCAGGAGCTGGGCCGGGTTCACAAGGCTCGGCTCGACACCCGCACGGCCATGGGGAACGTCGAGAGGGCGCTGAGGCGGGCCGCCTCGGCCGAGAGCTCGCGGCTCTACAAGAGCCTGTCCTTCCTCGCCACCTGCGGCAACGCCACCCCGTTCGTGGGCCTTTTCGGGACGGTCTGGGGCATCATGGGTTCCTTCCACGAGATAGGCGTGAGGGGATCGGCCAACCTCGCGGCGGTGGCCCCCGGCATATCCGAGGCCCTGGTGGCCACGGCGGCTGGCCTCGCCTGCGCCATCCCGGCGGTCATCTTCTTCAACCATTTCAACTCGCGCATCCGGATCCTCGAGACCGACATGGGCAACTTCATGGCCGACTTCGTGAACATCCTGGAGCGCGATCTTCTCAAGAAGCCCGCCGCGTCGGGCTCGCGGGGCGACGGCTGATGGCCTTCTCCTTCGACCAGGGCGGCCAGGGCGGCCGCCAGTCCATGATGAGCGACATCAACGTGACCCCCATGGTGGACGTCATGCTCGTCCTGCTCATCGTCTTCATGGTGGCCGCCCCCATGATGACCCAGGGCCTCGAGGTGGATCTCCCCAAGGTGGACGCCACGGTCATGCGCACCGATGACAACATGGTGGTCCTGACGGTCACCGTTGGGGGGCAGGTGCTCCTGGACGACACCCCGCTCTCCGACATCGCCAACCTGGACGCCCAGATCCGCGCTGTGATGCGGACCAAGGGCACCGAGAGCGTCTTCCTCAAGGCCGACCGGAACGTGCCGTACGGGCGCGTGGCCGGGGTCATGGGGATGCTCCGGACCGCCGGCATAACCAACATCGGCCTCGTAACCGATCCCGGCACCGAGCCAGACCTGCCCGGGGCCCCTGCTGCTGCGGCCACCCTCGGCGGGGTCGACCCCGGCCCGGCGCCGCGGCCCGAGGCGCAGCCCCGGCCCGCCTCCTCGGCGGGGGGGAGCGGGACGTCCAACTGACTGGCCGCGGGCCGGCGGCCTCCGCCGGTCCGTGGCGTCCGCGGCTCTCCCGGAACGCCGCCGGCTCCAGGTGCGGGGGGAGGGCTATGGCTTTTTCGGACGGCAGGCCTTACTATTCCGGTATCAGGCTCATTGCGGCCTTCGGCCGCCCGGCGGGGCCGCCCGCCCGCCTCCCCCCGGCAGTCCCGATTCCCCGATGCCGCCGCGCGGCGGCCCGGAACTACGCGGAGAACGCTTAAGATGACGGCCAGCCCCTACGACGTCCAGGCCCGGATCTCAGACCAGGTCATCCTCTGGGTCATCGCGGGCTCACTGATCATCCACGCCATCCTTTACCTGGCCATCCTGCTCGGCCCGTCCCTCTTCGGGCGGGACTCCCCGCTGCCTTTCGATGCCATCACCGTGCAGCTGGTGGGGGCCATCGAGCCTCCCGCCCCGGCGGCGCCCGCCGCCCCGGTGAACCCGGATCTGCAGGTTCCGGACGTGGTGCAGCTCCCCGCGGCCGATCCCGTGGTGCCCCAGCCCACACCGCTGGAGGACATCGTGATACCGGAGACCCCACCCGAGGTGATCCCCATCGGGAAGACCCCGGTCGAGCCGCCCCCCCCGGTCAGGAAAGCCCCCGAGCCCCCCCCCCGGGTGACTGCCCCGGAGAAGCCCCCCGAGCCTAAGCCCAAGCCGAAGCCGAAGCCCAAGGCCCCCACGGATCAGCAGCGCCTGGAGGCCTCCATGCGGGAGCTCCAGCGCAAGAAGGAGCTCCGTGAAGAGGAGCAGGCCCTGAACCAGAGCATCGCCAACATCGCGGCGGAGCGCGGGCGCGGCAACGGGCTGTCAAGCGTCCCCGCCGCCCCCAACAACCAGGGCCAGAGGATCGACCCGGAGAAGCAGCAGTACTACCTCCAGCTCATGGAGATAGTGCGCTCCAACTGGCTCCCCCCCGCCTCGGCGGTGAGCGCCTCCAACATCTCCACCACCTTCGTCATCGCGATCGACCCCTCGGGCCGGGTCACCGGCAAGAACCTCAGGATCTCCTCCGGGAACCCGGAGTACGACGCCTCCGTGGAGCAGGCCATCAACCGCTCCCGCTTCCCCCCCCTCCCGCCGGCCTTCGCCGGCAGGCCCGACAACCCGGCGCTGAAGTTCAACCTCTCGTACCTCCGGGCGGGCTGATATCCCGGCGCGGGGCGGGCGGCGCCCGGCGGCTTCCGGGGCGGACCATCCCCCCGTCCGCCGCAGGCCGGGAGCCCGCGAGGGTTCCGCCGCCAGCTTGCCGCAGGGCCGCAGGGAAGGAGCATGCCTATGTACCTCGGGGTCGATGTGGGCGGCACCCACACGGACGCGGTTCTCCTGGACGGCTCCCTCGGGCTCCGGGCGGCGGCCAAGGTCCATACCGGGGCCGATCTCGTCGCCACCCTCCGGGAGGTCCTGGCCGAGGTTCTTGCCGGCGCGGACGCCGCAGGGGTGGAGAGGCTCACGGTCTCGACCACCCTGGGCCTCAACAGCCTGCTCACCGGCACGGCGGATCCCGTGGGCCTCATCGTGACCGGGGGCCCCGGGCTCGCGCTGGATCCTTCCTGCCTGGGGGCGTGCGGCGTGCGGATCCTCACGGCCGCCCAGGATCACCGTGGGGCGGAGATTGCGCCGCTCGGAGCGGGCGAGGCGGGGGAGGCGGCCCGGGGGCTCGCCCGGGAGGGCGCGCGGGCCCTGGTCTGCGGCTCCAAGTTCGGGCCAAAGAACCCCGGCATCGAGGAAAGCGTGCGGGCGGAGGCGGAGGCCGCCTTCCGGGGGCCCGTCATCGCCGCCTCCTCCCTCTTCGGCGGTCTCAACCTGCCCAGGCGGCTCGCCTCTGCGGTCCTGAACGCCTCCGTCCTGCGCCTCTACGGGGACTTCCTGGGCCAGCTGGAGGAGGCCGTCCGCAGCCTCGGGCTCGCGGCGCGGGTGCTCGTCCTGAAATCGGACGGCGGCGTCATGACGGCCGGGGAGGCCCGCCGCGTCCCCGCGGCGGCCCTGGCGGCGGGGCCCGCCGCCTCCCTCCTGGGCCTGTGGTCCCTCGACCGCGGCAGGGACGGCGACGTGCTCATGGCGGACGTGGGGGGGACCTCCACCGATCTCGCGGTCCTCTCGCGTGGGAAGCCCCTGCTGGCCCCCCAGGGGCTCCGCATAGCGGGCCGGGAAACCCTCGTCCGCGGGCTCCTCACCTGGTCGCTGGCCCTGGGAGGGGACACGGATCTCGCCCGCGGCCCTGCGGGCTTCGTGCCGGAGCCGCGGCGGCGGGGGCCGGCTCTCGCGCTCGACCCGGAAGGGGCGGCCGCCGGCCGCCCCCCCACCCTGACCGATGCCCTGAACGTGCTGGGCCGCGCGGAGGTGGGGGATCCGGGGATCTCCCGGGCCGCCTTCCGGAAGCTGGGGGCCGACCCCGAGGTGCTCGCCGCGGAGGCGGTCGCGGTCTTCCTCGGGCGTCTCCGGGAGGCGGCGGACGAGTTCACGGACCGCGTGAACCGCCAGCCCTGCTACACGGTGAGCGAGTTCCTCGTGGACTGGAGGCTCGCGCCCGCCCGGGCCGTCCTCCTGGGCGGCCCCGCCCGCTCCCTCGCGCCGCTTGCGGGGGATTACCTGGGCCTCCCTGTCTCCGCCCCGCCCGAGGCCTCGTACGCCAACGCCCTGGGGGCGGCCCTGGCCCGGCCCACGGCCGAGGCCGAGCTCTACGCCGACACGGCCCTCGAGACCCTCTCCATCCCCACGCTTAACGTCAGGCGCCGCATCGGCCGGGACTACACCCTGGAGGACGCCAAGCGCGACCTTCTTGAGGCCATGGCAGGGGCGGGGCGGGGCGCCGGGGGCGGAGCGGGGCCGGCCCAGGACGGCGGGGCGTTCCAGTTCACCCTGGCCGAGAGCTTCAACCAGATGGGCGGGCGCGGCCGTTCCGGGAGGGTCATCCGCGTGAAGGCGCAGGAGGCTCCCGGGCTGATGGGCTGAGGCCAGGCGGCCGCCGGGGCCGGGCCCGCGGGCCCTGCCCGCGCAACCCGCCTCAGAAGGGGCTGGCCCCCGTGAGGGACTCCAGGCAGATGTCCGAGCGCAGGATGATCCGGGCCCGGCCCTTGAGGGTGATCCTGCCGCCGTCCCCCACCTCCGCCGTCACCAGCCCGCCGCGCCTCGAGAGCTGGCGGGCGCTGAGCGTGGCCTTGCGCAGGATGCTCGCCCAGCGAGGGGCGAGGCTCCGGTTGATGGAACCCGAGACGTGCTCCTCGGTCTGTCCCTGCCTCGGACGGAAGGATCTCAGGAAATAGTCGCAGTCGCCGGGCTGGCGCGAGAGGGCGGTGGCGGCGATGCCGTTCAGGTCGAACTTCAGGAGTTCCGGGATGTCGGGGTTCAGGCGCTTGAGGATCTCCCTGTCCTCTACCGCCAGGACCGCCAGGTTCCCCGATGTCCGGAGTCCCCAGACCGTCTGGCCCGCCGGGATGCCTATGAGGGCGGCGCATGCGTCCAGGCGGGCCGCGTCCAGCGGCACGTGGCTGTCCGCGTCCATCTCCATGGAGATGCCCCCCTGTGACTCGTACCGGGCGGTTATCTCGCCGTCCTGGGTCAGGAGGCTCAGCGGCTCCGAGGGCGGGCGCAGGCCCAGCTCGTACACCACGAAGGCGGCGGCGTGGCTGGAGTTGATGCTCACCTTGAGCTCCGTGAGCGGCGTGAAGAAGCGCAGGAGGAACGACCTGGCGTGGGGGTAGACGTAGACCGTCTCGAGGGTCCCGAACTCCGCGGCTAGCGAGGCCATCTTGAACCTCTCGAGGGGCTCGCCCAGGTACACCACGGTGGTGGGCGCCCCGGAGAAGGGGCCGTCCACGAGTGCGTCCGCCAGCAGCACTTTCTGAATCTGTGTCATCCCTCCCCCCAGTCCGGGAAGCCCGCGCCGCCCCGCTACCGTCGGCTCGCCTCCGATGCGGTCAGGACGCGCCCCTCCCCGATCGGCTCGTTCCTGACGGGAACCCGGCTCCGCCGGGGTCTGCGGGGAAGCCTGCCGCAACCCGCCCCGGGAGGGCCCGTGGGGCCCCGGCGCCGCAGGGCCCGGGCGCACCCCCCGCACGCCCGGTTGCAGGGGGGGAGGCCCGTGCAGGTGCGCTGCCGGTGGCGGCGGCCGCCGTGGCCGCCCTGGCGGGCCGGGCCCGGGATTGTCAGCGGCCGACGCGCCGTCAGTTTAGCCGTGAACTCCTCGCGGGGGAAGGGGGAACCTGCCCGGGGAGGGGGATCCGCAGGGGATCCCGGCGGCCCGGCGCGTTTCCCGCCCGCGTCCGGCGGGACGGCCCAGGCGAGGCCTAGCGGCTGCGGGGGGCCGCCTGGGGCTCCACGCGCTGGCCCAGGGAGCGCTCGAGGCCCGCCCAGGCCAGGTTGTAGTTGTAGAGGGCGGAGAAGTAGTCGTACTGCGCCTCGGAGTAGCGGGTCTGGGCGTCCAGCACATCGGTGTTGGTGGCCACCTGCTCCTGGTAGCGCTCGGTCACCATGCGCAGATCCTCGGCGGCGGAGGCGACCGCCTTGGCCGAGGTGTCGATGTTGCGGCCGGCCGACATGAGGGTCTGGTAATTGGAGGCTATCTCGAGGGTGGCCGAGTCCTCCAGGCCCTGGAGGGCGTCCACGGCCTGGTTCAGGGCCACCTTGCTGGTCTCGACCCCGGCCTGGGCCCGGCCCCACTCCCAGAAGTTCCAGGAGGCGACCGCCGCTATATCCCACTGGGAGCTGTCGGAGGACCAGCCGCCGTGGGCCCTGGGCGTGCTCCCGACGCTGCTCTGGGAGTAGGTGAGCATGAGCTGGGGGTACAGGGCCGAGCGGGCCATGTCGACGTTCCTGGCGCCCGCCTCCACCTGGTTGCGGCCCAGCTTGATCTCGGGGTTGTTGGAGAGCCCCAGCTCCAGGCAGCGCTCAAGGGTGAGCGGGAAGCGCGGGTAGAGGAGTGTGTCCTTGATCTTCAGGGGCGCGTCGTGGGTGCGCCGGAGCAGGATGTTGAGGCGCGCGCGGTTGACCTCGAGGTTCCGGGCCTGGGTGCTCTCCTCCAGCTGGGCGTTGGCGAGCTCCACCTCCGCCTGGAGGACCTCGTTCCGCGGCGACATGCCCACGTCGTAGAAGTTCTGGGCCACCGCGAGGTGGCTCTGGAGGTTGACGACGGAGGTGTGCGCCACGTCCAGCGCCTTCTCCGTGGCCAGGATCGAGTAATAGGCCTGCTTGACGGCCAGGAGGAGATCCTCCAGGGCCTGGGAGGTCTGGATCTTGGCCGCCGCCACCCCCAGCTGGGAGAGGTAGTAGTTGGCCACGTTGCGGCCGCCGGTGAAGAGCGGCTGGCTGAAGCTGACCTGCCAGCCGTACTGCCGGCGGCCCACGGTCTGCGCGACGGAGTTGTCCTTGTCGTGCTGGGTCACGGAGTAGCTGGTGCTGCCTGTGGGCAGGAACTCCGTGATGGAGGACCAGCGATCCCACATCGCCCCGAGCTCGCCCTGCTGGGCGCTGTCCAGGGAGGGGCTCACGCGCCTCGCGATCTCGAGGCACTCGTCCAGGGACAGCGGCCCCGAGTGAGGGGGAGGCGGGGGCTTGATGCCCGCTATGGCCTCCTTGGAGGCCCCCGTCCCGAAGGTGGCCTCCCCGAAGATCGTCTCCGCCGAGGGCGGGTCGTAGAGGTAGGGTTTGGAGATCACGTGCCTTTCGGCGGCGGCGCATCCCGCGAGGGTCAGCGCGGCGAGGGCGGCCGTGGCGGCCAGGGAAGCCGGGAGGGACAGGCCCGCACGTGGGGCCGTGACGGCCGGGGCGGGGCTGCGGGTGGGGCGTTGCATTTTCAGGTCACGAGCCTTTCCGGGTCAGTCGGTATGCGGGAGGGTGGAGGCGCCGTCCGCGCCGCGGGGGCGGGCGTCCCTTGCGGGACCGGGGCAGCGTGCCCTCCCCCCGGGGGCGCCGCCGCGCGGGGGGCCGCCGGGGGGAGGGCTGGGCCCGGCCCCGCCGGGGGCGTGGTATGGCAGTCGGGTGGTCAAGGGCGTGAGGTCGCGGGGACCGGAATAGGAAAGCCCGGACGGGGGGCCGGTCCGGAACGCTTGCGGGGAGGCGAGGCGTGAGCGGGTGGGCCCACGCGGGCCTAGGGGATTATACAGCATTCGCGGAGGAGGTGCCGGCCGGGGCCGCCGCCCGCCTCAGCCCGCGCCGGATCCGGGCCGCGGGCCCGGGAGGGCGGCCCGCGCTTACCCCGCGGCCCCGGCGCGGGGCCCCCGCGGCATGCAGGTCCGGCGGCTTCCCGGGGGGCGGCGGCGTTCCCGCCTCCCGGCGCGGCGGGACGCGCCGGGGGCGGCGGGCCCCGGGCGCGTCCCGCCCGTCCGCCCTCCGGGCGCACCCC
>JAITEZ010000389.1 GCA_031281735.1 Deltaproteobacteria bacterium
GGGCCGGGCCGGGGCCGGCGGGGGGGGGCCTCCCGTCCCCGGGGGCCAGTCCGCCGGGAGCTCCGGGGCGCCTCCCGGCGGCGCCGCGTGATCCGGGTACGGCCCGGGGACCGGCTCACCGCCCCCGGGCGGGCCCGGTGCCCTCCGCGCCCCCGGCGGCCGGGGAGGCCGGGGGGGGGGGCGGGGCGCCGCCCCCCCGGGCGGCCATCTCTGCCTCCTTGATCTCCGCGTCCCTCATGTAGAGGGGGATTATCTCGGAGGGGGGCCCGGAGCGGACGATCCTGCCGCCGTCCAGCCAGTAGAGGGTGTCGCAGGATTCCACCGTGGTGAGGCGGTGGGCGATCACGATGGAGGTCACGCCCGGGCCGGCCTCGTCGAGGGTGCGGCGGATGAGGTTCTCGCTAGCCTGGTCGAGGGCGCTCGTGGCCTCGTCGAAGAGGATCACCTGGGGGTCGGAGTAGAGGGCGCGGGCGATGGCCACGCGCTGGATCTGGCCTCCCGAGAGGGTCTGGGTGGAGCCCGAGAGCGGGGTGTCCAGGGCCCCCTCGGCCAGGGCGAAATCCGCCGCGGCGCGGCGGAGCGCGGCCTCGATCCGGGGGCCGTCGCGGCCCTCCACCCAGCCGGAGAAGGCGACGTTCTCGGCGAGGGTCCCGTCCAGGATGACGGGGTTCTGGGGGACGTAGCCCAGGATGCGGAAGTAGGCCTCGCGGGCGGGGGGGTCCAGCGGCCTGCCGTCCACCAGGAACTCCCCCGCCGAGGGGGGGGCGAGGCCCGAGAGCAGGATGGCCAGGCTGGACTTCCCGGAGCCGGAGGGGCCCACGAGGCCTATCCGGGCCCCCTTGGGGATCTCGAGGTCGATGCCGGAGAGGGCGTTCTCGCCCTTGCCCGGATAGCGGAAGGAGACGCCCCGCAGCCGCAGGGACTCCCGGAAGGCGAAGTCCGGGGCGGGGTCGGGCGGCGGCGGGCCCGCCTCCGCCCGGAAGCGCTCCACGAGTTCCAGGAAGCTCATGGCCGAGGGCCTGAGGCCTCTCACGTGCACCGAGCAGGACAGGCAGCGGTTGATGGAGGGTAGTATCCGCCAGGCGGTGAGCATGAGGAGGGACGCGGTGGATACGATCCCCTCCATGGGGATGTCCGCGGCGAGCATGCCCACCACTATGGCGCTCATGGTCAGGAAGCCCAGGGCCTCCAGGATCTGGGCGGGCATTAGCCCCATGTAGCCCAGTATCGCCTTGGATTGCTGGCCCCGGCCGAGGGCCTGCGTGAAGCCCTGGAGGGCCAGGTCCTGGGCGCGGTGGACGGTTATCTCGCGGATCCCCCTGGCGGCGGCCATGAGGTAGCGGTTCTGCTCGCGGGCCGTCCTGTGCATCTCCTCCCCCAGGCGGTCGATGCGGCGGCGGTACCCCGCGAACAGCAGGATCGCCGCCGTCCCGAAGACGGCCCCGGCGATGGCGGTGAGCCCCGGCTCGAGGAAGGAGAGGGAGGCGAAGAGGATGACGCATATGATGGAGTTGTAATAGAACTGCAGGAGGTACAGGGTGTATTCGCCCAGGTAGTGCCTGTTCACCACCCTGTGTATGGCGTCCTCGCTGTCGGGGGTGCTGTGCCAGAGGTAGTCCCGGGCCAGGAAGTGCCGGAGGGCCTCGACGGACGCGTGGAAGACCACGCGCTCGTTGAAGAGCGATATGCCCCGGACCGTGGCCGTCGCCACGGCGCACTTGACGGCCACGGCGCACACCATCACGAGGCTCGCGAGCGCGACCAGCCTGCGGGGCGACCCGAAGAGCTCCCCGAGCCCCGGGAAGAGCGACAGGAGCGGCTTCACGAGGAGGCTGTCCGGGACGGCCTCGGGGGAGGCGATGCTCAGGGCGAAGATCGACATGGCCACGAGGGAGACGGTCTCCATGACGGCCGTCGCGACCTCCAGCGCCATCACCGAGAGCCACCTCAGCCTGAGCCGGGGCGTGAGGGTCGCGAGCAGGCGGCCGGTGTCTTTGAGGAAGGCGTTGTAGAAGGCCGCCGCCAGCCGCGACGGGGGGAATCCGGTCATCCCTCGCGCCTCCCTCCGGGGGGGCCGGCGGCTGGCGGCGCCCCGCCCCCCCCGGCCCCGGGGGCGCCCGGTCCCTTGCCGCCCCCGCGTTTCGCGCCGCCCCGGCCTGGCTTCCCCTTTCCGCCCCGCCCGGCCTTTCCGCCCGGCTTCCCCATCCCCCGTCCCTCCCCGCCCGGACGGCAGGATCCGGGAGGGCCGGGGGATGGCCGTGCCGGGGCGGCGCCGGCGGGCAGGCGTCTCCTGAACGCCCAGGCCAGCAGGGACACCCCGGCCAGGAAGGGTAGGATCGAGAGGATCTGGCCCCGCGAGAGGAGAAGCGAGTCGGCGGCGTTCTGGCGCTCCTTGAGGAACTCCACGCAGAAGCGCCCCGCGAAGTAGAGGATGAGGAAGAGGGCGGCGAGGGCGCCGCGGGGCCTCCGCTCCCGGCCCAGGAGCCGGTCGGCGGCGAGAAGGGATCCGAGCACCGCCGTGCCGAGGAGGAACTCCAGTATTTGCGTGGGGTAGCGGGCGGGGCACCAGGGGGCGGGGAGGCCGTCGTAACGCGGGAAGGCCACCCCGAAGGGCGAGTCCGGGGGGGCGATCCGCCCCACGATCTCCGAGTTGAAGAGGTTCCCCGCGCGGATGAGGGCGGCCCCCGCCGCCGCCGAGAACGAGAAGCGGTCGCACATCTCCCAGAAGGGGATCCGCGAACGCCGCGACTGCCAGAGGAGGGCCAGGAGGAGCCCGGCCGTCGCCCCGTGGCTGGCGAGCCCCCCCTCCCAGATCCGGAAGAGCCACAGGGGGTCGGCCAGGAAATAGTCCAGGTTGTAGAAGAGTATGTGCCCCAGGCGCGCCCCCAGGAGGGTCCCGATGAAGCCGGGCACGATGAAGGAGGCCGCGAGATCGGCGCCCCTCCCCCCCCGCTCCGCCTGCCACCGGAAGAGGGCGTAGCCCGCGAGGAAGGCGCAGGCGAAGAAGAGGCCGTACCAGCGCACGGGCCAGTCGATGCCGGGCAGGGTGAAGAGGATGGGGTCCGCGTCCCAGACCGGGGGCATAATGGATCCTTGTGGCGAGAGGGTTGCGGTCGCCGGCGCGCGGGGCCGGGGGGGCTGGGGGCGGGCGTGGCGGGGGGCGGGCCGGGACGGCGGAGGCGGGGAGCCTTCCGCTGGGATTATAGGGGAAAGCGGCCGGGCGGTGGAGCCCCACCGCGGCCTGGGGGCGGGTTGGCTGGCGTGTCCGGCTCCTTGGCGGATCCGGCCCCCCTCGCCCCCTCCCGCGGGCGGGGGAGTCCGGGAGCGGCCTTCCGGGGAGGACGGGGCCGGGGCGGCGGGATGCGGCACCCGGGCGAAAAAGAAGCCAGGGCCGCGGGAAGCGGCCCTGGCTCAAGGGGGAGGCCACCGCCTCGCGAGGCGGGGACACAGGCTGAGGCTTGCCGGGGCTTACCTGTCGACGTCGGTCCCAGTGAACACGCCCACGACGCGGCGGTTCTGGGCCCGGCCGGCATCGGTGTCGTTGGTGGCTATCGGGCGGCTCTCGCCGTAGCCCACCGCCGACACGCGGCTGGAGTCGATGCCGAACTGGGTGATCAGGTAGTCGCGGACCGCGGCGGCCCGGCGCTCGGACAGGCGCTGGTTGTACTCGTCGGAGCCGCGGGAGTCGGTGTGGCCCTCGACCACGGCGGTGGAGCCCGGGTGGGCGGCGAGGAAGCTCGCGGCGCGCTCGACCTCGGAGCGGTACTGGGGCTTGACGACGGCCTTGTCGAAGTCGAACTTCACGTCAAGCGTGATGCTGACCGTGATGGGGCAGCCGTCCGCGTCGACCCTGTAGCCGGGAGGGGTGCCGGGGCACTTGTCGTAGGGGTCGCACACGCCGTCGCCGTCGGGATCTACGCAGGCCTGGGCGGCGCCGAACTGGAAGGTGAGGCCGGCGGTCACGATGGGCGAGGAGAAGCGGGACATGCCCTCGACCTTCTTGTTGTAGAAGACCTGGGTGGCCTCGAGGCGGAGGGCCACGGTCTCGTCGAAGAAGTACTTGAAGCCGAGGCCGGCGTTGTACGTGAAGGAGTCGTAGTTGTCCTCGTCTTCGAGGGCGTCGCGGCTGTCCCTGTCGATGCTGACCCCGCCGATGCCGCCCGTCAGGTAGGGCACGAAGTTGCTGTCGAGATCGAAGTGCCAGAGGGCGTTCAGCCTGCCCAGGAGGAAGTCGTTGTCGCCGGAGACCCCGGTGGGCTCGTCCCAGTCGTCGTCCAGGCCGGGCGCCCAGTGTCCCATGATCTCGAGGCCGAAGTTCCTGGTGAAGTTGTAGCCGAAGCCCAGGGCGAAGGCGGCGCCGTTGTCGATGTCCATCTTCTGGGGGAAGATGGCGCCGCCCATGATGCTCAGGTGCCCGGTCTTCTCAGCCATCTGCGCCGGGGCCGGGGCCGAGATGCCTACGACCAGCGCCGCCGCGGCCAGGGAAAAGAGTAACGCTTTCATTAAGAACTCTCCTTGTGTTCTTGTGTCCGCCCTCGTCCCGTCCGGATCGGGTCCGGGCCGCCGGCGGCGGCCCGGCAGGGGGGCTTTGCCCAGGGGCCCCCGCCGTCCCTCGTCTGGGGTGCCGGGGCGCGAACGCGAAATATGGGAAAACCGTTCTGGCTGGTGAGGCGGAAAGGCGTCCCTCTAGCTGGACCCCCGGTCAGAAGCTTCCGTATCCCGGCCAGTATAGAGAAAACCCTCAGGGGCGGCAAGGAGCCGAAAGCCCGTGCCGGGGATTCCTGGGGCGAGGGGCCGCCCCATGTCATTCCGAACGCTGATGGCGGCCCCCGGGACGCGGCTTGTGTCGCCGGCCCGGTGACCGCATGGAAACCGGTCACCGGTGAAGACTACCAGATGAGTTTATGTGTGTCAACGTCCCCCGGGACTTCATTCCGTGCCGTGAAGAGGGGTTCCGCCCGATATTCCGGCCCCGCCCGGGATCCCCCGGCGGCATGCGGGGGGGCTTCCCGGGACAAGCCCGGACGTTGGTTTTTCAGCCCCGCCGCATATGCTTTCCCTGCGCCCGCGCACGGTTCCGCGCCAGCCCCTGCCCCTCCCCGTGAAGCCCGGGAAACCTGGGAAATTAGGGGGGACATGGGAAATGGCACGAGTGAACAGCGCGCGAATCAACGCGGCAGGAGGGAGTCGGGTCCGGCGCAGGCGTCGGCTGGACGCTTTCTTCCCGGCGACGCGGCCAGCGGGCGCGGGAGGAGGGGCAAGGGGAGGCGTTCGCGGAGCGGGTTACCCCCCCGCCCATCGTCCTCCCCGGGCCGCTGGCCGGGAGGCCAGGCAGCGGGCGGGGAAAGGCGGTAAGGGTGATGGACGGGAGGAGGCGGCAGGGCCCGGGAAAGACCGTGCCGGACGCGTCGCGCAGGCGGGCCTTCCTGCCCGCCTGCCGCCGTGCCGGGAGGCGGAACATGCCGCCGGCCGGCGGGTCCCGCGGCCCTCCCGCCTCTCCGGCCGGAGGAGGGAGGGGGTAGGGAGGAAGCGGCCGGCGGCCTGGGTTTCGCGGGCGGGGAAGGGACGTCCCGCCCGGCGGAGGCAGTAGGCTGCCGCCGCCATGG
>JAITEZ010000392.1 GCA_031281735.1 Deltaproteobacteria bacterium
CCAGAGGCCGCCTCAGCCGGCTCGGACGCGCCAGAGGCCTCCACCGCCGACCCAGATGCCTCCGGAGCCTGCGTAGCCTCCGCCGACGTCCTGGGCGAGTCAGGTGTCGCCTCCGCCGGCCAGGACGCGGCAGGGGCCTCCCCAGCCGATTCAGACGCGGAATGGTCCGCCCCGGCAGTCTCAGGCGCATCAGGGGCCGCCTCAGCCGGCCCGGACGCGCCAGAGGCCTCCACCGCCGACCCAGATGCCTCAGGCGCCTCCGCCGCCGTCCCGGGCACGCCAGGCACCGCCTCCGCCGGCCAGGACTCGCCAGGGACCTCCCCAGCCGACTCAGGCGCGTCAGGGACCGCCCCGGCAGTCCCAGGCGCGCCGGAGGCCGCCCCGGCAGTCCCGGACGCGCAAGCGACCTCCACCGCCGACCCTGCTGTTGCCTCCGGCGCCTCCGCCGCACCGGGCGACGGCCAGGCCGACCCCGCCGCCACTGCCGACCCGGGAGCTGCCGGGGCCCTCCCGCCCCGGAGCCCCGGCGCGCGGTAGCCCACGTCCCGGAGGAGCCTGGAAAGCCTCCACGCCTGGCGCCGCGCCCCCGCCACCTCCAGGAGATGCCCCCCCTCCTCCCACATGAGGCAGGGCAGGTGGCTCCGCCAGCAGTCGAAGGCCGATCCCCCCGTGAGCCGGGTCAGGAGCAGGGTGTTGGCGAGGACGCGGGCGTCGGCCATCCGCGCGTGCGCGAGGGCGTCCCGGGGCAGGGCCGCGGCCCTGCCGCAGGGCGCCCCCCCGGGGCCGCGGGGGGTGGCCAGGATCAGCCCGCCCTGGGTCAGGCGCAGGGAGGCCCTCTCCGGCGGCCTCCCGGCGAGCCGCCGCCCCAGCTCCGTCCCGGAGGCGAGCCGGGAGGGCCCGAGATCCAGGAGGGTGCCGTCGCCGAGCAGGCAGGCGAGCCGCCCGCCCGCGGACAGGAGCCAGCAGAAGAGCCTGCCGCCGCTCCTGAGGCGGCGCACGAGGAGCCCCGCGAGGGCCCGGCTCACGGCCTCGGGCGACCGGCAGACCCGACTGAGCTCCCCGACGCCCACCCCGTCCTGGTTCAGGAAGGGGTAGTACTCCCGGCGGGGTATCCCCCCGAAATAGACGTTCCCGCGGCGGCTGCTGCGGGAGGGCCGGAAGGCGGGGGCGGCCGGGCCGCCCCCGCCGAGCAGGGCGGTCCCCGCGGGGAGCCCGCCCACGCCGAAGTGCACCGGGACCGCCAGCAGGCCGCGCCCGTGCCGGGCCAGGGCGTCCAGGAGGGGCCGGGACACGGGGGCCCAGGGGATCTCCCGGGGCCCGTCCGGCGCGGAGGGGCGCCCGGCGGGATCGAAGAACAGCACGACGTCGGGGGCGCCCGGCCGGAGTCCGGCCCGGGCGCAGCGGACGCCAGCGCACAGGCCGAGGAGGCCCGCCGGGCCGGCGCCGGGGGCGCCGGGGGCGCCGGGGGCCGGCGCGGGGCGAGGGGCGTCCGGGGAGTGAGATGGAATCATGGGATGGTCCTCAGTGGGCCCTCGAGGGCCCTTGTCTTCGCCGCGCGGGGCCGTAGCCCGCCCCGGGCGGCATCGGCACGGGGGCGCCTGGCGCCCCCGTCATGTCCTGGAAGCCGGCCGGGCCGGGGCCGAGGGCGGATCCGGGCAGGGCTGGATGGCGGCCCGCCCGGGCCTCCGGCCGGGGGTGCCGGGGGGCGAGGGCAGCCCCTCTGGAGCGGGCGGATCCTGGGGATGCCGGATGGCGGGGGGCACGGGCCTCCGGCCGGGGGCGCCGGGGGGCCGGGGCCGGCAGGGAGCCGCGGAGGCATGCCGCGCGGGGGGATCGCGGGGATCCCGGAGGGCATGCCCGCCGGCCGGCAAGCCGGTGCCCCGCGGGGCCGCCCCCCCGGGGGGGCTCCGGGCAGCGAGGGGCCGCCGGGCCGGCCGGATCAGGCGTGGCCGCCCCCTCCGCCATGCCGCGGCTGACCGGCCACCCGGCCCCGCCGGGCGCGACCTCCGTCTCGCCCCTGTGTGGCATGGCCCCTGTCCCGTCCCCGCGGGGATCGGCTCCCGTCTCAACCTGGCAGCTCATGGCCCTGGCCTCGGCCCCGGAGGGCATGGCTGCCGATGCCGCCCCGCCGGGCAAGGCCGTCATCGGCTCGGTAGTGGAATGGATGGCCGTCATGCCGGCCGCGAGGGGCCCCGTCGTCGTGCCGGCAGCGAGGGGCCCCGTCGTCGTGTCGGCCGCGCAGGGCCCCGTCGTCGTGCCGGCCGCGCAGGGCCCGGCCGGCACGCCTCCCCTGCGAGGGGCGCGGCCGGGGCGGCCCCGGGCGGTCAGTAGCGGCAGCGCCGGCGCAGGATCGCGGGGTCCACGGCGTGCCGGACGGGCCCCGCGAGCCGGGAGCGCAGCCTCAGGAGGGCGCAGTCGAACGGGATCCCGAGGCGCTCGAGGGCCAGGAAGAGCGCCGCGGACAGGAGCGCCGCCGCGAGGGTCGCCCGGGACCAGTGGAGGAGCCAGATCCCCAGCGGGAAGACCAGCCGGGCGTCGAAGAGGAAGAGGCGGGGCCGGAGGGCCGTGTATGACCAGTGGCAGCGCGGCGCGCTCATGTCCCCGCCCCCTTCTCCGCCCTGACGGCGGCGAGGGCCGAGGCGTGGAGGAGCCCCAGGGACACGTCCCGCTCGACGGCCCGCAGGAGCGGCATCCCCCGCTCGGCCACCATCCCCTCCAGGAGCGCGGGGACCCCCGCCGGGTCCGCGGCCTGGAGGGCGTCCCGCATGGGCTGGTCGAGGGCGAGCCACTCGCGCACCGCCCGGCGGCCGCCCGCCGGGGACGGGAAGAGGCGCTGCTGGACCACGCAGCGCAGGGACGAGAAGAGCGAGGCCGCGAGCGCCCCCCGCTCCCCGGCCGCAAAGGAGTTAAGGATCCGGCGCGGCACGGCGGAGACCGACCGGGCGTGGGCGGTCGTGTAGCAGCAGAGGCCCAGCTCGGCCGCCTCCAGCACCCCCCGGAGGGTCCCCGGGTCCCGGGCCTCGCCCACCAGCACGCAGTCCGCGGCCCGGCGGGTGAGGTTGCGCACGGCCCGCCGGAAGTCCGGCATGTGCCGGGGGATCTCGGACTGCTCCACGGGCGGGTGGAAGCCCTCCACCGCCGCGAGGTCGAACTCCACCGGGGCCTCGTAGGTGCAGACGTGGCGGCCCCCGCGCTCGACTATCCGGCGCAGGACTGCCGCGAGGAGGGTGCTCTTCCCCGAGCCCATGGTCCCCGTCGCCACCACCAGCCCGTTGGCCGGGAAGAGCGCCCGGGCGAGCCCCGGCTCGCAGCCCAGCTCCTCGAGGGAGGGCGGCCGCCCCGGGACCAGCCGCAGGGTGAGGGCGAGCCCCGTCCCCCAGCCGCTCGCGACGCCCGAGGCGTTGGCCCGGAACCGCAGGCGGGAGGCCCGCGACTCCTCCACCTCGAACCCGAAGTCCAGGTCGGACCCGCCCAGGGCTATCGCGGAGGCGGCGGCGTTGCCGCTCGCGGCGTCCAGGAGCGCTGCCAGCTCGCCCGTGTGGAGGGCCCGGCCCGAGCAGCGCCGCCAGACCCCGTCCACCCTGGCGGCGGCGGGGCTCCCGGAGCTGAGCGCCAGATCCGAGAAGCCCAGCCCCTTGAGGTGCAGGAGGAGCCCCTCGAGGGACGCGAGGGACAGCGAGGGCTCCCCGAAGAAGGGCGTCTCCAGGGGCGCCGGGGGGCCCTCCCGGCAGTCCGGTGGATCCCCCGGGCAGCCGGGCGCCCCCTCCTGGCGGCCAGAGGGCCCTTTCGAGCGGCCTGAGGGATCCCATTGGCAGCCAGAGGGCCCCTCCGGGAAGCCCCGCGCCCCCTCCGGGGGGACGGGGTTCCCGCGCCGCGCCTCCCGCGGCGCGGCGGGACGGGGGGGGGCGGGCCCCGCGCCCGCGGCCCCGCCGCCGGCTCGGCAGTCTTTCCTCATCGCGCTCCTCCCCCCGGCGTGGCGTCCCCGCCGTCCCCGGCCCGTCCGGGCGCGGCGGCCCCCGCGGCCCCGGCAGCCCCCGGGCCCTCCCCGGCCTGCCGCCCCTCCGCGGGCCCGCCGGCCCGCCGCTTCATCGCGGGCCCGCCGGCCCGCCGCCTCCCCGCGGGCCCGCCGGGCAGGGCCTCCCCGTCCGCCCCGCCCCCGGCGGCGAGGGATCCCCGGCCCTCCAGGCCGTAGTCCGTGAGCATGTAGACGAGCTCCTCGTCCCGGGCGCTCCGGGCCAGCCCCCTGACGGACACCTCCGTGGCGCTCGCGAGCCCGCCCCCCTGCAGCTCGAGGTAGAGGAGCATGCCCGCGTAGTCGCGGGCGAGGAGCGCCGCCCGGCGGCGGAAGAGCCCCTCCGCCTCCTCCGTCCCGGTAGCCCAGCCGCGGCCGACGCGCTCGCGCCACAGCCTGGCCTCCGCCGCGGTCGCGGGGAGGAGGGAGGGGTGGGTCTCGGCGGGCGCGGGCATGTCGGCCAGCAGGTACTCCCGCCAGTCGGGCGGCCCCAGGGCCAGGCGGGCGCGCTCAGCCAGGCGGTAGCTCCTCTCCTGTCCCCGCGCGCCCAGGCCCCCCTCCAGGAGGCGCACCGCGCGCCCCGCCCGCACGGCCACGGGCGGGAGCACGTAGACGTCCCCCCTCCGGATCATGAGCCTCCCGAAGTCGAAGAGGCGGTCGAGCTCCCGCTCCCGGGGGCTCACCCTCTCCTCGACTATCCGCGCGTATCGCCAGGCGGCCCCGGCCTGCACCGAGCTCGCGTAGGCGGCCTCCCGCTGGGCGCGGTCCCGGGGCGGCCCGGGCCGGGAGGCCGCGCCGTCCCCGCCCCGGAGCGACATGAGGCGCCTCAGCTCGGGAGGGGGCTCCTCGGCGCCGCCCCCGGCGCGGGCACGGGGCGGCGCCGCGAGGGCTAGCGCCGCCGCCAGCGCGAGGGCCAGCGCGGCCCGCAGGGGGGCGCGGCCCCCACAGCGGGACGCGGCCTCCCGAGGGGCACCCCCGGCCCCGCCGCCGCAGGCGCAGGCACCGCCGCCGCGGCCGATTCCGCCGGCAGCGGCATCCCGCACCCCGCCGCCGCGGGCACGGCAGCGGCAGGCGGCGCTCGCGCCGGCACCGCCCCCGTACCCCGCGCCGCGGCCGCCGCGCGGGCCGCGGCCGAGGGCGGCCCCCAGGCGGGACCGATCCGTCCAAAGGTCGCCCGTCCGAAGGTCGCCCGTCCGATAGTCGCCCGTCATTCGCCCCTCCTCCCGATCGAGAAAGTCCTCGTGAAGACGTCAACGCCCACCGCCTCGCCGGAGGCGGCGAGCGCGGAGTCGACGGCGAGCAGGAGATCCAGCACCCGGCCGCCCTCCAGGGCCGTCCCGGGGCCCGCCGCTAGGCGGGCCGCGCCGGACCCCGGGGCGCGCCGCACGCGCCAGCCCAGGGAGAGCGCCGCCGCCTCCAGCGCCGTCCCCGCCTCGCCCTCCCACCGGTACCCCAGGGCGAGGGGCCTCAGGAGATCGGGCTCCCCCACGTGGGGCGCGGGGTCGCGCCCGGCCGCCGCCCCCCGGAAGAGGGCGGCGTAGACGGACTCGGAGGCCTCGGAGAGCCCCGGCAGGGGCGGGGGCGGCTCCAGGGCCCGCCGGGGGCCCGCGGGAGAGTCCCCCCGGATCCCGGGGGGTGAGCAGGCGGGGAGGGCCGCCAGGCAGGCGAGCGCGGCTGCCAGCGCCGCGGCCGTCGCCGCCGTGATGGATGAGGGTCGCATGTGGGATGAGGGTCGCATGTGGGGCCTCGCTGGCCCGCCGGGAGGGGCCCGCCGCCG
>JAITEZ010000020.1 GCA_031281735.1 Deltaproteobacteria bacterium
CTCCCGGCGAAGGGGGGGGGGATGCCGGGGAGGGGGTTACCTCTCTCCCGCCCTCCCCGCCCCCCCCCGATCCCCCGGCTCCCGCCCCGGACACCCCGGGGGCGGGGGGCGCGGGGGACGCCCCGGACGGCACGGGGCTCGAGGGGCTGGACGCGGAAGGGCTGGACGCCATGACGGCACGGCTCGCGGCTGAAGTCAAGGCCCTGGACGCCGAACGCGCCCGGCTCGTCAGGCTCCAGAGGGAGGCGGCCGCGCTTGCCTACCGGAGACGCTCGGAGACGCTCTCCCGGCACAGCGAGGCCGAGATTCGGGCCCGCAACAGCCGCGTCCTCGAGGAGGCCGGGCTCGTCCAGTTCGGGGGGGACAGGCACATCATCGGGAGCTTCCGCGCGGAGCTCGACGCCCTGAAGAGGGAAGGGGGGAAGGGGTAGGCGGTGGCAATCCCCCTGACGATAGAGGACGGGACGATGCCTCCGGGGGCCAACGCCTACGTCGGCCTCGCGGAGGCGGAATCCCTCATCCTCGGCCGCGGGTTCCCCGACTGGCCCCCGGCGCCAGGACCGCCGGACCCGGATCCGGAGGGGGCGAGGAAGGCTGCCGCGCTCATCCGCGGCGCGGACTTCCTGAACGGGCTCCACTGGCACGGCGCCCGCGCCGCCGCCGGGCGCATGATGGCCTGGCCCCGGCTCGGAGCCGAGGACGGGGACGGTTACGCCGTCCCCGAGGGCTCCGTCCCGGACGCGGTGAGGCTCGCCAACGCCTATCTCGCCTGGGCCGTGCTCTCCGGGACGGACATCCAGCCCGTGATGGAGCGCGGGAACCGGGCGGCGTCCAAGGCCGTGGACACGATATCGGCGTCGTATTTCGACGATGCCCCCTCGCGGGACGTCCACGCGTTCCTGGCGGACATCCTGCATCCCTACTGCACCGACTTCGGCCCCTTCGCGGGCTCCGCCGTGCCTGGCCCCGGGGGGCTGAGGATAGCGAGGGCGGTGATATGAGCTTCGCCCCGCTCCGCGTCCTGGCAGGGCGCAAGACCCCGGACGGCGGCTTCGAGGAGACCGTCGCGGCCATGTTCGACGCCGAGGTCGGCTTCGTGCGCGAGGCCGCAAGGCTGCTTGGCGAGACCGGCATCCTGGCCCTGCTCCTGTCGGACCCGGCGGAGGCGGAACGGAGGCTCTTCGAGGCGTTCGCGGCCGTCTGGCGCTCCCGGTGGGACGCCGGGGCGAGGGGGGCGTTCCGGAGGCAGGTGGCGGGGTATCTCGCGGAGGCCCTGCGGCCTGGCGAACGCGTCCTGGAGGCGGCACGCGCCGCCGGGAGGGCGGCCGTCGCCGTCCCCCTGGCGGAGAGCCCGTCCCTGGCGCTGTACGCCCGCGAGTCCCTGCTCTACCTCGAGCCGAGGATCGAGCGGGCCGGGCTCACGGCGGCGACCGAGGCCGCCGACCGCATCCTGCGTTCCGGGGCCCTGCGCGCCGCGCTCGGGGAGGATGGCGACACGCTGGCCTCCGCGGCGAGGGAGGCGGTCGACGCCCTCGCCAGGGAGGGGGTGTCCGGGCACCGTTACCCGGCCACCGGGGCGAGCATATCCCTCGAGCCCTACGTCCGCAGGGAGATCATCACCACGATCAACCGCTCCGCCAACGAGGCCCAGATCGCCAGGGCCAGGGAATGGGGCTCGGAACTGATAATCGTCAGCGCCCACGCCGGGGCCCGGCCGCTGTGCGAGCCGTGGCAGGGGAAGGTGCTTTCCGTCTCGGGCTCATGGGAGGGGCGGTACCCGGCACTGCGGGACACCAGCTACGGCCGGCCCGCCGGGCTGTTCGGGATCAACTGCCGCCACTACGCCATGCCCTGGTTCGACGGCCTGAACGTGGAGTACCCGTGGGAGGGCCGGGAAGACCCGGCGCGGCTCCTGAGAGGCCCGGACGGGGAGCCGATATCCAACCGGGAGGTGTACGAGGCCACCCAGGGGCAGAGGGCCATGGAACGGGAGATACGGGACGCCAAGAAGCGGGCCGCCCGGTGCGGGGCCGCCGGGGACGCCGCCGGGAGGGCCAGGGCGGAGGCGGGCGTGGCCCGCTGGCAGGCCCGGATACGGGGTTACATCAGGTCCGGGCAGGCCAGGGGGATAGACCTCCGGCGCGACTACGGCCGCGAGAGGGTGGCCGCCTGATGGAAGCCATAAGCCGGAAGATGCTGAGGCAGTCGGTGACCCTGTTCAGCCCCTACCAGAGGGAGGGCAGGAGGGCCGCCGTCAGGACGCTCCTGAGACACGTCAGGTTCGGGACGGCCAGGGTGAACGAGGCGGTGACGGTCCAGGGGAGGCGCAGGACGTTCGTCTGGCGGCTGCTCGTCGACCGGAGGAGCACGATCGGGCTCGACCCGGAGGGCGGGAGGAAGCCTTACGTACCGCCGGAGGAATGGGCCCTGCTCGCCCCGGGGGCGAAGGAGGCGGTCTGGACGATGAACACGGGGGACTGGGCTTACGCGCTGCCGGGGAACATGTCGGCGTCCTGCCCGCCGTGGGACCCGGAGACGGAGCGGGAGCAGGAGTTCAGGCAGAGGCATGCCCTGAAGACCGTGGCGGAGATCGTCCCGGTGATAGACGAGGACGGCACGATACACCACTGGAAGGTGCTTCTTGATTAGGATGGAGACAAGGTTCCGGTGGGAGCGCGGGGGCGGCCCCGGGAACCCGCCGCGGAGGCTCGAGGTGGCCCACCAGGCCCTGGACACGCAGGTCGTGCGCGACACGGAGCCTTTCGTGCCGATGGACACCGGGGCCCTCGCCCGGAGCGCGGCCCTGCCTTCGGTGAAACGGAAGGTGGGCGAGATACGCTACCAGACGCCGTATGCCCGGCGGTGCTATTACGGGGAGGGCTTCAACTTCCGGAGGCTCCACCATCCCCAGGCCACGCATCACTGGCTGGAGAAGGCGAAGGCGATATACATGCCGAGATGGGCCAGGGCGGTCGCGGCAATCCTCCGGGGGAAGGGGGGGAGGGCGTGAGATGGGCATAACGGAGCTGAGGGAGTTCGCGGAGGCCCTGCGGACGTATGTCCGGGACAACCCCAGGCTCCCCGGCGGGATGG
>JAITEZ010000026.1 GCA_031281735.1 Deltaproteobacteria bacterium
CGGCCCGGCGGCAGGGGCGTCCGCCGGAAGGGGGGCCCGGTTGTCAAGGGATGGGCTTGCGCCCATGATACACCGGCGCCTCCGGCGCTCCAAGGCCGGCCCGCCGCGCCGCGGGCCCGCCCGGCGCCGGGGGGGCTTCCCGCCCCGCTTCCGGCCTCCCGCCGGGACGTCCCGGGGGAGTCGGCCCGGGGGCCCGGCCCGGGCCCCGCCCCCTCCAGGCCGAAAGATCCCGGCCCGGCCGTGAGGGCGGCGGCTGTTCCCCGGGCGCCGTCGGCCCGGACGTTCCCGGCCTGGTCCCGGCGCCGGCCGGGAGGAGCACGGAGGGTTGCCGGCCGCCGGATCCGCCCCGGCCCCCGGGACGCGGGCCTTCGTCCGTTGACAGCGCGGGAGGGGAGGGCATATCCTGCACCCGCCCGCATCCCCCGGCGGGGCGGGCCGGGGGCTTCCCGCCGCCGGCCCGGCGGAGGCAGCGGGGACCGGGGCCGGGCCTTTCGGCCGCACCCGCGCCCCCGGGCGGGGAGCCGGGCCAGGGCGCCGTCCGGCGCTGGCAGGGCTGGGAGGAGGGCGGCCACGGGCCTCGTCTTCAACATACAGAAGTTCTCCGTCCACGACGGGGGCGGCATCCGCACCCTGGTCTTCCTCAAGGGCTGTCCGCTCCGCTGCCCCTGGTGCTCCAACCCGGAGTCCCAGGCGGCCCGCCCGGAGACGGGCCACGACCCTTCCCGCTGCCTAGGGGCCGCAGCCTGCGGGGCCTGCGCGGAGGCCTGCCCGCGGGGGCTCGTCAGGGCGCGGGGGGAGGCCCTCGCTTTCGACCGGGCGGGTTGCGATGGCTGCGGCGCCTGCGTCCGGGCCTGCCCGGCGGGCGCCCGGATCCTCTACGGGCGCGAGATGAGCGCTTCCGCCGTCCTCGATCGGGTGGAGGAGGACGCGGTCTTCTACCAGCGCTCGGGGGGAGGCCTCACCCTTTCCGGCGGCGAGCCGCTGTCGCAGGGGGGGTTCGCCCTGGAGATACTCCGGGAGGCCGCCCGGCGGCGCGTGGACGCCTCCCTCGAGACCGCGGGGGCGGTCGCGGAAAAGACGCTCCTCGCGGCGGCAGGGCTCACGGGCTCGGTAATCTATGACCTCAAGCACTGGGATCCCGTGATACTTTCCCGTACCGTCGGTGGGGACGGTGCGCTTCCCGCCAGGAACCTGCGGGCTCTGCGCGCGGCACTCCCCGAGGCGGTGATCCGGGTGCGGATCCCGGTCATTCCCGGGTTCAACGGCTCTCTCCCCGATTTGCTGAAGACGGCCTCCCTGGTGCCGGAGGGGCTCGCCCCCCCGGAGCTCCTGCCCTTCCACCGCCTGGGGGAGGCCAAGTACGCCCTCCTGGGCCGGGAGCCGCCGTTCCGGGCCGAGCCCTGGCCGCCGGACCGCTTCGCGGGGCTCGTGCGGGCCTTCCGCGAGGCCCTTGGCTGCGGCGCCCGTCCCGGTGCCGGAGGGCGCCCCCCCGGGGACGGGGGGGCGCCCCCGGGCCGCCGGGGGTTTCAGGGATGAGGCGGGCCGGACGGGGCCTCCCCGTCCGGCCGCCCCCTTCCCGGCTTGCGTGCCGCCGGATCCGGATAAAATAAAAAATCAAGTTATGTCAATATGTTATCATCCCATTGCCTGTGCCTGGCGCCGCGTTTCTCCTTGACACCTCCGGGCGGCGGGTCTACCATCACCCAATCAGTCCCGTCGCCGGACGGACATGACTCGCTGTTTCTTCCGACCAGGCAGCTGGAGGCCGAAAGACACTAGTCTTTCGGTTTTTTTTGTGGGCTTTCGTGCCCGGGCCTTCTTCCCTGTCCGTCCCCCCGCAGCCGGAATCCGGGGGCAGGAGGCTTTCCCGGCTGCCGGGACGAGAGACGGCCCTGGGAACGGGTTTCCTCCGGATGCCCGACCGCCTTCAGGGGGAGGGTTCCGGCGGCGCCCCCGCCGCGCGGTGCCCGTTGCCGCCTTTCCTGGATTTTTTAGTTTTTTCAAGACTTTCCTTGCTTTGAACAGTAACGGGTGCTATCATCCGGCGTATAGAAACGTGGCCCTCCCGGGCCCGGCACCTCCACCGGGATGACGCCGGCAGTCCCTTACCGCCCCGGCCGGGATCCGGATCCTCCGGACGCAGTCCCGACCGGCGTCGCTTTCCATATTTCCTGCGGTTCCTGTTCCTACAGTCCTTAAGGAGAACGGCATGAGAGGTCAAGTAGAAGAAGCCCTGAACAAGGTACGGCCCTACCTTCTGGCCGATGGCGGGGACATCGAGCTCGTCGACGTGAAGGACGGCGTGGTCGAGGTCCGCCTTACCGGCGCCTGCGGGAGCTGCCCCATGTCCCAGATGACCCTCCGCCAGGGCGTCGAGCGGGTCCTGCGGGAGGCCATCCCCGACATCAAGAAGGTCGTGGCGGTCAACGGCTTTTCGCCTCCCGCTTTCTGACGGCCCGCCGGCCGCGGCCGGCCCTGACATTGACCCCAGTCCCCGCGTCCCTTCCGGGGAGGCGGATCTTCATACCCATTCATCAGGAGACTCCCAGGGATCAAGCCCTGCCGAGATATTTCGGGCGCCCCCCGGCCGCCGGGGGGCGCCCGCTCTGTCCTTGCGGCGCCGGGCGGGAAAGCCCGGCGTCCCGGGCCGCGCCGCATGGCGCGAGCCGTTACCCCGGTTCCGTCCCAGTTTTCCGCCCTTCCGCTCCCCGTATCCCTCGCGCCCCCTCCACGGCTGCCCGCCGCTGTCCCGCTTTCCGCTCAGGCTCCCCCGCCCGACGGCCCCCCCTCCGCTTCCTCCATCCCCCGGCCCCCCCTCCGCTTCCGTCCCTCCCCCTTCGGCCTCGCGGCCCCAGCCCGCCAGTGGAGCGGGGGATTCCGCCAGCCTTCCCGGCTGAACCCCCGGCTCCCGTTGCGCATGACTGGCCGCCGGATCCTCCCGGCGGGCCCGACCCGACCGGCCTGGCCGCATGAAAGCCCCCGTCTCCCGTCCGGGCCTGCGGCCTGCCGGATCCTCCCGCGGCGGCCAGCAGGATCACCCCCCGGCCGGATCCTCACGCCGATCCCCATGATCCGCCCGGCGGGCCCTCGCCGAGCGTTCGAAATCCCCCGCCTCCCCGAAAAAGTGCTTGCATTCCTCACGGGTTTCCTGATATCTTGATAACCGTCCGGGTGGCGGGGGCTTCAGAGCCC
>JAITEZ010000060.1 GCA_031281735.1 Deltaproteobacteria bacterium
CGTGCTCTTCCCGCAGCCGGAGGGGCCCATGACGCAGACGAACTCGCCGGGGAAGACGCTGAAGGTCACGCCCTCCACCGCGACGGATCTGGACTTCCCCTTGCCGAAGGCGACCGAGACGCCCTCGCAGCTGATGAGCTCGTCGGTGACCACGTAGGGCAGGCCGTGGGGCGGCTCCGGGGCCGGGGCCGTGGGGGCGGCGGCGGCGTCCTTGAGGAATGGCAGTTTCACGGGTACCACGGCGGGCGCGGGGGCCCTGGCTGATGCGCGCCGGGCGGCGGGCCCGGCCGGGCCCGGCGCGCGTGGTGGGCCGGAGGCCCGGATCGCGGGGGCGGCGAGGGAGGGCGGGGGCCCCGTACTTCAGGGCGTCCTCAATGAAGCCTCCGTTGACCGCCGCCTCGTAGAGGGAGAGATCCCCCGCGCGGTCCAGGTTGTTCTGGGTGACATGGAACTTCGAGGTCTCCAGGAGGGTCTTAGCGAAATCGCCCGGGGCGCCCCTGGTCCCCAGGTAGCGGGGGGACAGCTGGTCGCGGCCGCGGGGCCAGCCGAAGCCCGCGAACTGGGAGCGGGCCTCCTCGGTAGAGATGCCGATGTTCAGCCCGGCGATCTGCGAGGCCCGGTGCAGGTCGTCGTTGATGAGGTCGTTGGTGCGGACGAGGGCCTTGACGAAGGTCGTGACCAGCGTCGGGTACTTGGCCGCGAACTCCTTGCTCACCACCGTTATGTCGGCGGTCACGATGCCCCGCTCGGCGAGCTTGAGGCTGTCGGTGATGGCCGTCCCCCCGTTCTTCAGGAGCTCGTCCAGCACCGGGGTCCAGACGTAGGCCCCGTCGATGTCGCCGCGGATCCAGGCCGCCAGGATGTCCTGGGTCGGGAGGTCTATTATCTGCACCTCGGAGGGGTCGACGCCCTCCAGCACGAGGGCGGAGAGCAGGCTGTAGTGGGCCGTGGAGGCGAAGGGGGTGGCCACCTTCTTGCCCTTGAGATCCCTGAGGGACCTGACCCCGCTCTTCTCCGTCACCGCCAGGGACTCGGCCGGCCCGATGATGTCGTTGATGAAGATGACCTCGTAGCCCAGGCCGTTGGAGATTCCCAGGGACGCCGGGGACGAGCCGAAGTTCGCGGCGTCGATGCTCTTCGAGGCGAAGGCGGTGTTGGTGTCGCGTCCGGTGTCGAAATAGACGACGTTGGACTTCACGCCCGGGACGAGTCCCTCGAACCACTTCTCCTGGATGGGGATGGCGGTGCCCAGGGCGGAGTTGAAGGTCGCGATGTTGAATACCTCGGGGTAGGCCTCTCCGGTCGCGGGATCCTTGCCCTCCTGTGCGGGGAGGCTCCCCGCGGCGAGCAGGGCAGCCGCGGCGCCGGCAGCGAGCGCGAGACCGAGCGTCCTCGCTAAGATGTGGTGTCTGCTTCTCATGATCTGGCTCCGTTCTCCTTGGATACGGTCTCCGCCGTATCGGCGCGTCGTACAGTTCGGGGCTTCTTCGTGTCAGGGGCCCGAGTGAAGCCGGGCTTCGTCCAGGCCAGGCCGGCGGGTCCGGGAGAGGCAGCCCGCGGCGGGCCCTGGCGCGCGGCGCCCGTCACTCCCTCCCCTTCCAGAAGACGATTTTCCTCTCGGCCAGGTTCAGCAGGGCGTCCAGTACTATCCCCGTGAGGCCCATGACGATGATGCCCAGGAAGATCACGTCCGACTGGAGGTACTTGCTGGCGTCCAGCACCATCCAGCCGATGCCGGAGACGGCGGCCACCATCTCGGCCGCCACCAGGGTGCTGTACATGAACCCGAGCGAGTTCCGCAGGCCCACGAAGATGTCTGGCAGGGCCACGGGGACGGTCACGTACAGGAATATCTGCAGGGGGCCCGCGCCCAGGGTCTTCGCTCCGTTGGCGTAGTCGGCGCGCATGCGGGCCACACCCGCCACGGACGAGATGTACATGGGCCAGAAGCCCGCGAGGTACAGGAGCGCCACCTTGGACCCGTCGTCAATGCCCATCCAGAGGACCAGGACGGTGTAGTAGGCGAGCGGCGGGAGGGGACGGTAGAAGGAGATGAGCGGATCGAGGGCCGTGCGTAGCCTGGGCAGGCAGCCGCTCAGAAGGCCGACGGGGATCGCGGTCACCACGGCGAGCCCGTAGGCCGTGAACAGCCGCCTCAGGCTGTAGCCCAGGTGCTCGGCCAGGGTGTGCCCCTTGTAACCCCCGTCCAGGATCCGCCCGAAACGGTCCCAGACCGCCCCGGGGGTGGGCAGGATTATCTCGGATAGCCCCGCGAACCTCGAGGTCAGGTACCAGGCGAGGACGATGGCGAGGCAGGCCGCCAGGCTGATGAGCTTGTGTTCCAGGTAGGGCTTCATGCGGGGTATCCCCCCGCGCGGCGGCTAAAAAAAAAGACTGAAGCCGCGGCGCGGGGCCGGGTTTCAGCCTTCATTCGTGAGAAGATCAGCCGTTGGTGGACGCCTGCGGGGAATCCCGTCCGGCGTCCGGTCTGCCTGAGCCGCAGTTGATGCGGGAAGCATTGATTCTAGTTAGTTTAGCCAAACCTGGCCGGTCTGTCAATACAAAACGACGATCCAGGGCAACCGAGGGGGGGGCGCCGGGGGGCAGGGCAGCCAAACCGCTCAAGCAACCGCCAGTTATCAAGATAATCCCCAACCCGCGACTCCCGGCAGCAATCCCCCTGCCTCCCCTTCCCCTCAATGACCCTCTCCCGGCTTCCCTCACGCGGCACGGCACCGCATGCCTGGCTGCCGGCCACCCCCGCGGCCGTGCCAACGGAGGTTCCGCATGTCCTGGAGGGCACCAAGGCAGACTGTGCCGGGGAAGCCTGGCGGGGCCGCCGCCTCTCGGGGCCAGAGCGTCCCGCGCAGGCAGCTGGAGGTCCCTGGGAGGCCCCTGGGAGGCCCCTGGGAGGCCCTCCTGGAGGTAGCAGAAGACAGCCGCCCCCCCCTTGGGCTGGTAGGTTCCCGGAGGTCCCCGGAGGTCCCCGGAGGTCCCCGGAGATCCATGGAGATCCATGGAGATCCCTGGAAGTCTCCCGGCGTCAAGGACGCCCCGCCGCCATGAGCGGCCTGCCTTCCCAGAAGGCCTGGCCTCAGGGTTCGGCAGGTTCCAGATCCCTTCCGGCCGTCCGCCGCCGTTCCCGAAGAACAGCCAGCCTCCCTGGCGGCCCCGCCTCAAGCGAACTATGCTATCATCCGTGCGGGATCTCCCGCCCCCCCTCGGCATCCCCCCGTTCCCTGGGCACCGCCCGCGGCGCCACGTCCCCCGCCGCCAGGATCGTCCCGTGTCCAGCGTACCCGGCCGGGCCGCCGCCGGACACATTCCCGCCACCCCTGCCGCTGGGCGCCCACTCCGTTCCGGGGAAACCGCCACCCCGCATTGCCGGACGCCCCGCCAAGGCCGCCCGTCCGGGCGGCCCCGGCTATCACAGGCCTACCGCGCCGCGCTTGAGCCCCCGGCCTGCCTCCACTCGGGGCGGCCTGGGGCGGGAAGGGTCCGACCGCATGACCGATGCCAGGGAGAGGAGCGACGGCATTCTCCCGCGAGCCCCCGGGGCGGTGATCCCACGCAGGCCGGGGCAACCGGCCCGTGGCCGCCCCCGCCGGGAGGGGAGGGTCGGGCGCCGGCTGGCTGCGGCCGTGACCCGATGACCGTTCGCACGGGATCCGGCCGACCGGAAAACGGAACGCCGGCGGCGGGCGGGGGCGGCAAGGGCGGCGCCCCGGCCCCTGCGGGCAGCAAAAGGAAAGGCCGCAGGCTCAGAAGGATGCTTCTCTGGCTGGCGCTCGCGCCCGTGGCCCTCGCGCTTCTCCTCGGGGCTGCGGGGGCGCTGTATCTCAGGCACCCCAGGTTCGGGGCGCTCCCGGAAGGCGAGAGGCTGGCCCGCATCGAGCGGTCCCCCAACTGGCGTGACGGGGAGTTCCGGAACCTGGAGCCCGCAAGGGAAGCCGGGGAGGAGCCCGGGCGCCGCCGGGGCATGCTGGATTTCCTGTTCAGGGGCGGCAGGACAGCGCCGCAGGATCCTCTCCCCGTGGTGGAGACCGATCTCAAGAGCCTCCCCGACGGGGAGTTCGTGTGGTTCGGGCACTCGTCCTTCCTCCTCGCCCTCGGGGGAAGGACCTTCCTGGTGGACCCGGTCTTCGGCGGCTCGGTCTCGCCCGTGCCCTTCGCGGTGAAGACCTACCGGGCCTCCCGCGCCTACCGCCCGGAGGAGCTGCCGGACATCGACTACGTGCTCCTCTCCCACGACCATCACGACCACGTGGACCACGCGACCCTCAGGAGCCTCATGTCCCGGGTGGGGAAGGTCATCTGCGGGCTCGGCATCGGCGCCCACCTGGAGCGCTGGGGCTACCCGCCGGGGAAAATCCTCGAGGGCGACTGGGGGGACGCCTTCGAACCCGAGCCGGGGGTGCGGGTCACGCTGGAGACCGCCCGGCACTTCTCGGGCCGGGGCCTCAAGTGGAACCGGTCGCTCTGGGTCTCCTTCGTGCTGGAGGCGGGCGGCCGCAGGGTCTTCTACTCCGGGGACGGGGGCTACGGCAGGCACTTCGCCGAGCTGGGCCGGAAATGGGGCGGGTTCGACCTGGCCTTCCTCGAGGACGGCCAGTACGATCTGGCCTGGAAGGACATCCACCTCTCCCCCGAGGAGACCATACAGGCGGCGTTGGATCTCGGCGCCGAGGCGACGGTCCCCGTCCACAACTCCAGGTACTCGATATCGTACCACGACTGGGACGACCCTCTGGTGCGGGCGCGGGAGGCCGCCCGCTCCCGCGGCGTGAACCTCATGACCCCTCTCATGGGGGAGCGGGTGAAGGTGGCGGGCGAGGAGAGGGCCTTCCCGGCCTGGTGGGAAGGAAGGCGCTAGGGACCACCCGCGACGCCCGCGCCTTCCAGGCGGGCGGCCACCCGCGGGCGGCCGGGGCAGCCGGCCCCGCCAGGAGGCGGGCGGCATGCCGCCGCTCAGGCTTTTCCTCGGACCGCCTCCCGGGAGGGGTTCCCCCTGCCTGCCCTTCCTGGGCCGGCCTTCCCCGCCACAAGGGCGTCCCGCAGTCCGGCACCGCCTGCCCGAGTCTCTCCGCGACGGATCAGCCGGGCCTCCCGGCCGGGCGCGCCGCTGGTGGTTTCACGGTGGTTTCGGTAGGATGGCTGATCGTGAGGGACGCTCGCCTGGACGCATGGAAGATCGCCCTCCCGCTTCAATTCACATGAGTTTCTATCAGCGTGTTTCAGCATGTATAAGTATAAAAGCCGTCGATTAGTCGCAAACATGGCTCACAGACCCTGGAGCAAGGAATCCTGTGTCCCTGTAGACTGCCAGGGCCCTCCCTCCCCCCCGCCGTACTCCGGAACACGCCCCGCCGAGGGCGGGTGCGCCGTAACCCGCGCGGAAAAGGCCGGCTCGCGCCTGGCAGGAGCTCATTCAGGGAAACGCGGAATACGGTCGGTGCGGTCATGGGCACAGGCCGTGACCTGCGGGCAAGGGCGTGCCCATGAGGCCCGTTCTCCGGGAGAGCGGATCGCATCCGGGGGCGCGTCATGAGCCTGACAAAAATCGAATGGACTGACAGGACATGGAACCCAGTGACTGGCTGCACCAAAGTGTCCCCCGGCTGCGCCAACTGCTATGCCCAGGCCATGGCGCACCGCCTCCAGGCCATGGGCAGCCCCAAATATGCCAACGGGTTCAGGGTCACGGTGCATGACGGCGCCGTCGAGGAGCCCCTGAGGTGGACGAGGCCGTCAAGCATTTTCATCTGCTCCATGTCGGATCTTTTCCATGAGGACGTCCCTTTCCGCTTTATCGACCGGGTCATCGGGACCGTCGCCAGGACGAGGCTCCACCGCTATCAGATGCTGACCAAGCGCCCTGGGCGCATGCTGGAGTACTTCGCCCATGGGGTCCTGCCAGGCAACGTCTGGCTCGGGGTCACTGTCGAGGATGCCGCCGCGAAGCAGCGCATCGATGCCCTCAGGCGGCTGCGCCCTTCCGTCCGTTACATCTCGTGCGAGCCCCTCCTCGGCGATCTGGGGAGGCTGGATTTGACCGGCATCGACTGGATCATAGTAGGCGGCGAGACGGGCGCGCGCGCCCGCCCGATGGAGCCGGCATGGGTCGCTTCCATACTGCGGCAGGCCGAATCGCACGGCGCCGCGGTATTCTTCAAGCAGTGGGGCACTTGGGGTCCGGACGGAGTCAGGCGCAACAGGAAAGCGAACGGCCATGCCGTCGACGGGAGAATCATCCGAACGATGCCCGGGCCGGCCTAGAGCCGACGCCTTCCGTCCCGCCGGGGGCGGGCGTCAGGGCCTGGAGCGCCTAAGCCAGCGGCCCGCGGGGCCGCGCCTCAGCCGCCCTCCCCCGTCCCCGCGTCCGTGCCGTCCGCGGAGCCGGGCCCGCCGGCGGCGCCCGCCGGCACCAGCCGGATGTACTGGAGCTCGCTGAAGGTGCCCAGGCGCATCACCGGCCCGAAGGTCCCGACCCCCTGGGAGACAAGGAGCTTCACGGGGCCAATGTCGTAGCGGCCGCGGTAGAGGGGGAAGTTGCGGCGGATGAGGAGCGTCCCCGGGAAGACCTGGCCGCCGTGCGTGTGTCCGGCGAGCATGACCTCCACGCCGTCCCTCTCGGCGTAACGCAGGCCCACGGGGCTGTGGTGCACGAGAAGGTCGGGCAGCGCCGGATCGCGGGGGATCCCCGGGAGCTCATGATCGAGTCCTAGATCGTTCACGCGGTGGCCCTGATCGGTCGAGAGATCGGCGTTCATGTACTGCATGCCGATGAGGTTCAGCCCGCTCTCCTCCACCCTCTCGGACATGAGGACCCTTATGCCCGCCCCCCTCACGGCGGACAGCACCTCGTCCGTGTCCACGTAATACTCGTGGTTGCCGGTGGTGAAGTACTGCCGCGCCCCGACTCCCCTGAACTGGCCGAAGACCTCCGGCTTCAGGGCGGAGTTCCCGTCGACGAGATCCCCGTTGTAGAGGATGAAGTCCGGATCCAGCTCCCCGATCGCGGCGAGCACCTTAGCGAGGTAGCGGGCCCCGCGGGCGGGGCCCAGGTGGATGTCCGGCGCGTGGACGAGGGTGACGGGGGCGGCGAGCCCCGTCACCTCGATCTCCCAGCGGGTGACCTCGAAGCCCTGCGCGTTCAGGAAGCCCGCCAGGACCAGCGCGGCGGAGAGGGCGGGCGCCGCCCAGGCGGCGCGGCGCAGGGGGAGCCTCCGCGCGAGGCGGCGGAGCGGGGGGACGCGGGACGCGACCCCCAGGGCCTCGAGGGCAAGGGTCGCGAGGAAGGCGTAGGCCCCGAACATGAAGAGGAGGCCCAGCGCCACGAACAGGACGGAGTACAGGCGGCTGTCGAGGGTGTAGGCCCCGGTGACGATCACCGCGAAGTACCCCCCCGTCCAGGCGAGGCAGGCGAGGGTCCAGGGCCACCACCTCCTCCCGCCCAGCCACCGGACGAGGCGCCAGGGCGTGTACCATGAGGAGAACGCGAGCACGGCCAGCACGGCGAGAAACACGGAGGCTCTCCTGGCGGCCGGGATGTGGTGACGGCCGGATCCCGGCCCTCGGGGGCCGCCGCCCTTCCGGGCGCTCGGCGGAAACTCCGCGGGGAGGTTGCGCCCAGGGCCCCGGATGTCGATACGACCGCAGGCGCATGATACCATACCGGACGCGCGTCTCGCGACAGGGCGGCCGCCGCGGCAGGCGCGCGGACGGACGCGCGTGCCGGCCCCCGGAGCCCTCGCCGGATCCCGGCGGCTGTCTCGGGACCGATCCCCGCCTCAGTCCTCGGTCTCTATGGGCTCCTCCTCCACGAGCCCGCTCTCCCGCACCACGCGGAAGGACTTCAGGACGGGCTCCGGGCCCGCGAGAGAGAGGATCATGTAGCTCGCGGCGGGATCGAAGGAGAGCCTGATGTCCTCATCGGAAGGCCGGGCCGGGGTGTCGGGATGCGAGTGGAAGTTGCCCAGGGGGGCCAGCCCTGCGGCCCGCATGTCCCTGACCGCCGCCAGCTGCTCGCGCTGGTCCACCGTGAAGTGGACGCGGCTCAGGTCGAGGTTCCGGAGGAGATAGACCCTCTCCACCCTCTTTACCCCGCCCCCCCCGGAGCCCGCGATGAGCCCGCAGGCCTCCAGGGGCCTCTCCGAGAGGGAGTGGCTCACCATGAGCTCCCGCAGCCGCCTCGGCAGCACCACCCTCATCGCGCCGCCCCCGGGCCCGCCCCGGAAGGGAGCCCGCAGGCCGGGACCCCGTAGTCCGCTGGGGCGAGGATGTCCGGGCTGTCCCCGCAGACCCGGCACGCCGCCCGGCGCGGCACCCTCACCTTCCGGAAGTCGTTGGCGAGCGCGTCGTAGGTGAGGAGCGCCCCCGTCAGGAGCTCGCCCGCGCCCGTGAGGAACTTCACCGCCTCCATGGCCTGGAGGCAGCCGATGACCCCGGCCAGGGCGCCTATCACGCCCGCCTCGCGGCAGGTGGGCACCGCCTCGGGCGGCGGCGGCTCCCGGAAGACGCAGCGGTAGCAGGGGCCCGCGCCGGGGACCCAGGTCATGAGCTGGCCCTTCCAGCGGATGATGCCCGCGTGGCAGAAGGGCTTGCCGGCGATGACGCAGGCGTCGTTGATGAGGAACTTGGCGGCGAAGTTGTCCGTGCCGTCCAGCACGAAGTCGTAGGGGGCGATGGCCTCCAGCACGTTCGCCGCCGTGAGCCTGCCCTCGAGCGCCCGCACCTCCACCTCGGGGTTCAGTGCGTTTACGGACTCCCTGGCCGAGACGGCCTTGGGCCTCCCCAGGTCGGGGGTGGAGTGGATGACCTGGCGCTGGAGGTTCGAGAGGTCGACCGTGTCCCCGTCGACGATCCCCAGGACGCCCACGCCGGCGGCGGCGAGATAGAGCGCGGCGGGAGAGCCG
>JAITEZ010000073.1 GCA_031281735.1 Deltaproteobacteria bacterium
CTGATCCGCGCGGCCCGCACATCAGCCCCCCCCCCCTCGCCGTCTCCAAACAGAGCCGCGCGGCCCCGCACATCAGCCGCCCCCCCCTCGCCGTCTCCAAACAGAGCCGCGCGGCCCCACATCAGCCCGCCTCCCCCCCTCCTCGCTGAACCGCGCGGCCTCACCTGATTCCGCCTTGCCACGCCCGCCCCGAGCCGAAACAGCCAGATCCACGACACTTCACTCCCCCCGCCCAGCCGCTCCTTGAGCCGCAACGCAACGGCTTGGCCAGCGCGGATTTTCTCATCTCCCGCCATTCCATGACCCTCGCCATTTCATGACCCTCGCCATTTCATGACCCTCGCTCCCGCCCCTCATCCCGTCGCCCTTACCGGGACTCTCCCGCGCCGAAACATCCCGCGCTCGGACACGGCGACGGCATCCGGCGCGGGCAACCCCTCCTTCCCCGCCCTCCTTCCCGCGATCGCGGTCCCGCCCGCCAGACGCGTCTCCGCCTTCCCGCGATTGCCGTTCCGCCGCAAGCCTGACGCGGTTCCGCCCGCCCGCAGATCGCCGTTGCGCGCTCCGGCCGCCGCCTTCCAGCCCCCGCCGGACTGCCCCGCGTCAACTGTCCCCGCGCCGGACGCACCGCCGCCGGCGCGGGCCCCCTCCGTCCCCGTCCCCGCTGCTCTGCCGCGGCCCCGCGCGATCCCCGCCCGGCCGGGCGGTCGCCGCCGGCCTCGCGGCCCCGCGGCTTTCCATGACAAGCCGCCGCCCGTTCGGATATAATGTTCCGGAGAGGCGGCAAGGCCCGTCGCGCTCCACACCCCCCGGAACGCCGGGCGCCCCGGCTCCCGGCCCGCCCTGCAGAACCACACCGGACACGGCCCCCCCCATGAGCGGTCGGGACAAGACACCAGCGGGGATGCTCCCCATCCTGGCGGCCCAGGAACGCAACAACCAGGCCCGCATAAGGGAGTTGCGCGCGCTCGCCACCCCGGGGTTCCGGACGGTCTTCGACCTCGTGCCCGCCATCCTCCACTGCAACTCCCCGGCGCTCCCCTGCCACCTGGAAGATCCCGCCACCCCCGCGGGGATCCTCTCCTTCGGGCCGCCGCCCGGCTGCCCCGGCATGCGGCCGGACGCGTCCGCCCCCCCCGGCGCGCCTCCCGCCGTCGAGTCGCTCCTGCTCATCGGCTCCTCGGGTTCCGTCGGTCACACGGCCCGCTCCGATCTCGACTACTGGGTCTGCTACCGTCCCAGCCGGCTCCCCGGGCCCGCGCTTGATCTCTTCCGCCGCAAGCTCGATCTGGTTTCGGAGTGGGCGCGCAGCGAGCACGGGACCGAGGCCAACTTCTACACCGTGGATCTCCTGCGCCTCGAGCGCGGACAGATCAGCCGGGGCTGGGGCCAGGACGTGGACGGCGACGCGGCGCCCCTGCTCCTCCTGGAGGAGCTCTACCGCACCCTCATCCTGGTGGCGGGGAGGATCCCCCTGTGGCTGGCCGCGCCCTCAGGCGCCACGGAGGAGGAGTACCTGAAGCTCGCGGCGGAGCTGGCCCCCCTGGAATGGGAGGGGGCCCCGCCGCGCTTCGTGAACATGGGCTTCCCCCGCAGGCCGCAGCCCCAGGAGTACCTGGCGGCGGCCATGTGGCTCACGTGCAAGTCCGAGGCGGATCCCTTCAAGGGGATGCTCAAGATCATCCCCATCCTGGAGGCGGTGGAGACGAACTTCACGTCCACGCTACTGTGCGACGTGGTGAAGGAGGAGGTCATCCGGGAGGCGGGGGCGGGCGCCGCCGGGGGCGCGGGGAAGCCCCTGGCCGCGGCGGACCCGTACCTCATCACCATCGAGAGGGTCATCGCCTACGCGGCCTCCAGCCTCGATCCTGAACAGACGGATCTCATCCGCGGCGCGGCGGTCCTGAAGATCCTGGGCCTCACCGGGAAACGCTCCCCCGCCGCCGGGGACGGCCCGGGCGCGGCCAGGGCGGCGGATCCCGGCCGCTCCGCGGGGCCGCCCGCGCCCCCCATAGCCGGCCTGGAGACCTTGCCGCCGGGGGCCCCGCGCCCCGACCCCGCCAAGGCCGCCGTGCTCGAGCGCTGGATGCGCCAATGGGACTGGGGCCCGGAGCGCCTCGCGCGGCTCCTCGCCTACGACACCTGGACGGAGCGCGAGAGGCTCATGCAGGGCAACGCGCTCCTCATCCTCCTTTTCAGCGTGTACATGCAGATCTCCAACCGCCTCATGACCCTCTTCCCGGACCAGGTGGACGCCCAGGACGAGGAGCTCACCCCCTTCGCCGCGCGCATCATGGGCCGCCAGCGGGGCCTCGAGGCGACGGTGGATCTGCTCCCCTCGCAGTTCCACCGTGACAGCCTGCCCAGGAACCTCGCCCTCCACCGCGCCCCCGACGGGGGCACCTGGAGCATCTACGCCGTGCCCCCCGGGGTCACGGAGGCGGCGGAGGGCGGCCGGAGCGAGGGGGATCTGGTCTACCAGGCGGAGAGGGCCGTGAAGGCCGCCGCCTGGCTCGTCCGCAACCGCCTGGAGGGGGAAGGATTCCACATCTGCTTCGATCCGGGCACCGGATCGGTGGATCCGGAGGCCTTCCTGGACGTCCTGGAGGCCATGGGGCGGAACTTCCCGCCGGTGTCGTTCAAGTCCCTGGACTCCGAGAGCATCTGGCTCGTGGGGGCCCAGGGGCCCGTGCTGCTCGCCTTCAATTTCGAGGAGCCGAAGGGAACCGCGGGGATCGTGACCCTGGACGTGGTCTTCCGCACCGGCTGGGGGGAGCTCCGGCACGAGTGGACCGACGTGGGCGGCATGGCCTCCGAGGCCGACAAGTGCCTGGCGCTGGCATCTCTCCTCTCCGAGACCTGCGGGGTGGCCGACTCCGCCAACCTCGTGTCGGTGGACTCCCGGGATCCCGCGAGCCGCCAGATGAAACGCGCCTTCATGAACGTCAAGGGGGCGCTCACGGCGTCCCTGGCCCGCGCCCAGACCCCCAAGGGGGCGACCAGGACACTGATCGATCTTTGATGTCCGCCCGTCCTTAGGGGCACGCGTTGACCTCGCGGCGTCACGGGCGGATAATCCGCGGCAGGGCGGCCGGCCCTGCCCTCTTCCGGCCTCTTGCGCCATCCGGCTCGCGTTCTCTCCTGCCGGGGGGGGCCACCCCCCCCGCCTGCACGTCGGCCCCTGGAGGCACGCCCGCCCTCCCCTGCCGGAATGCCTTCCCCTGCCGGAATGCCCTCCCCTGCCGGAATGCCCTCCCCTGCCGGGACTGCCCGTCCCGCCGGGAACTGACACGGGCCTTTCCGGCCGTCCGTAGCCTACCGCTCCGCCCGGCGCGACTGTCCCCGCCTTGCCTTCCTCCGGCCTTCCGGGCCCGCCCGGCGTCCCCGGCCGTCCCCGGCAACACCTCCCCCGGCGTCCGGCCCGGGGAACAGCCGCGGATCCCGTCGCCCCGCAGGCGCCCCCCGTCCGGACCGCCTTCCGGCCCCGGCCCCCGTTCCGGCGTCCGCCCGCCGTCCCCGGCGATCCGCCCCCCGCCCGCGCGTCCGGCGAGCCCCCCGGCAACCCGCCACGGCCAAGCAGGCGATCGGCCCCCCGTCCCCGCCTTCGGGGCCACGGGGCTTCCCGCCCCCGCCCGCGGGGCAGCCCCCGGCGGACCGGCCGCCTCTTCCTCCCGCAACCCCGCATCCCCGAGGACAACCCCCATGACCGTGATCGTCTCCGGCTCCCTGGCCTTCGACCGCCTGGCGGAATACGGCGGCCTCTTCCGCGACCTCATCCTCCCCGAGAAGCTCGACATCCTGAACGTCTGCTTCCTGGTGGACCGGGTGGAGCGCTTCCACGGGGGGACGGCCGGCAACATCGCCTACAACCTCACCCTCCTGGGCGAGGAGCCCTTCCTCGTGACCTCGGTGGGGGACGACCCGGACGGCCGGGACTACCTGGAGAGGCTCAGGGCCCTGGGGCTGTCCACGGAGGGCGTGCGCACCGATCCCTGCGACGCCACGGCGGGCGCCTACATCGCGACCGATCGGGCCGGCAGGCAGCTCATCTTCTTCAACCCGGGGGCCATGCAAGGCGAGACGCCCACGGGCTGGGGCGATCTGCCGGGGGATCCCTCCGCGATCCTGGGCATCGTCTCCCCCGGGGGCTTCAAGGACATGAAGCGCCTGGCCGCCCTCTACCGGGAGCACTCGGCCCCCTTCCTCTTCGATCCCGGCCAGCAGGTGCCGGTGTTCACCGGGGACGAGCTCCTGGGCATGCTGGACGGGGCCCTCATGCTGGTGGTGAACGAGTACGAGCTCAACCTGTTCCTGGAGAAGACCGGCCTGCCCGAGGAGGGGCTTTTCCGCTACACCCAGACGGTGCTCGTGACCCTCGGCGACAGGGGGAGCAGGCTCGCCACCCCGCGGGGCAGCCAGCACGTCCTGCCCGTCCCGCCCACCCGGGTCGTGAACCCCACCGGGGCCGGGGACGCCTACCGGGCGGGGGTGCTCAAGGGGCTGGCGGCCGGGCTACCGGTGCTTTCCGCCTGCCGGCTGGGCTCCGCCGTCGCCTCGTTCTGCGTGGAGGCCCCGGGGACCCAGGAGCACCGCTTCACCCTGGACGAGGCCCTGGACAGGGTGAGGAGGGCCTTCAAGGAGGAGCTCAGGCTGTGAGGCGCCCGGGACGCCCGGCTCCCCGGCCCCGCCGGGGATCTACGGCCCCACTTACCGCACTGGACCTTCCCATCCCCGGCAGCGTCCCGGCGGCCCCGGCCGGCCCAGCCCCCGCGTATAGTGAGGGTGCCGGGGCCGGCCGAAACGTCTCGCGGAATCCCGGCGGGCAACCCCGGCTCCGGCCGGGTGAGGATCAGCCCTCCTCTCGTGTTTTCCGGAAGCCTGTGGTAGAATATAATCTCGATTGATATTGTGTATACTATTATTTACGCTATTTGATTTTCATATCGCATCGTTAAAACCCGGGTTCCGGCTGGATGTCCCGGCCGGGCTCGTGTCAGCCGAAGCAGGAGAAAAGACCGAACCCGTCCTCCCATGGCGGGGCAGGACGTCCGCAGCCGCAGGGATGCCCCCGGCGGTGCCCGTCCCGCCGCCGCAACCCCGTTGGGCGCGGCCGGAGGGAGACGCGAGGGGGCGGCCTCCCGCCGCGTTCCCCGGGCCTTCCCGGCCTCCCTCGGACGGCCCCGCGAAGGCGTCCTGCGGCCCCCTTCCCGCCGCGCCGGAACGGCCGGGAACGTCCGCGGACGCGCCGCCGTCCCGCCCCCCGCGGAACGTCCCGCTCACGTCCCGTGGAGGCGGCCCCGGGACGGGTACCGCCTGCGGACGGCAGGGCGCGCCGGAAGCCCGGGCGGACGGACAGGCCCGCCGGGCGGCCCCGCGCGCCGCGACGCCGTCCCCCCGCCGCCGGCAGGCGTACGGGGTGCGCCCGAAGGGCTCGGGGCATCCCGGCAGCCGGTCCGGCGGCCGGCGGGGCAGGCCTCAGGCGGGCCACTGCGCCATGTCGCAGGAGGGCCCCGCACGTGACCGCGGGCGGGGCGCCCCCGGCGGAGCCGCCGGGCCCCGCGAGAGCACGGGGTGGCGCCGGGGCGGACGCGCTCTCGGCGGCGACCGGGCCGCCCCCCGCGGCCCGGGCCTGCGGCGCGGCCACCACCGGCCGTCCAAGCGCCGGCCTGACCGCCCCGCTCCCTGCCCGCCGGCGCCCCCGGGCGTCGTCCAGTCCTCCTCCTGACGGCCAGTCCGGACGGGCCCATACCGGCCCCGAACGCTCCGCCCCTTCCCGGCCCCCGGACGGAAGGGCGGCTTCCGGCCCCCTGACGGCCCCAGCCCGCCCCGCACCGAACACCCACTCCCGGCGCCCCCGTGCCCCGTCGGCCTCGGGCCCCGCCACCAGGTAACCGGCATGAACTTCAAATACAAGTCCGCCCACATGAACGGCCCGGGCAAGCCCGGTACCGCAGTATTCCTCCTGGAGGGGGATCAGACGCTGGAGGGCCGCCCGGAGATAGCCTCCTTCCGGAGGTGTCTCACCCCGCTCATGGCCGGAGGCGTCTACAAGGGCGGCTATCTGGAGGGGGCCTCCCTGTTCCTGGCGGAGGAGGAGATCTGGCTGGCCGTGACGGGCCTGGGCAAGGCCTCCGAGCTGAACGAGGCGCGTCTGGTCGAGGCTGGCGCTGACGCGGCGACCCGGCTCGGCGCGACCGGCCTCAAGGAGGCCTTCGTGGCGCTCCCGCCCCTCGAGGGGTTAAGCCCCGCGAAGGTGATGGAACTCATCGCGACCGGGGCCAGGCTCGCCCTGGACCGCCACCCGGGCTACCGCAGCCAGCCTCCCTCGGCCCCCTCCCTGGCTACCCTCACCCTCCAGCACCTGGGCTCCAAGGACCCGGTGGAGAAGCCCCAGCAGTCCATCGGCCGCGCGGACGTCCTGGCCAGGGCCCAGCTGGAGGCGCGGCGCCTCTCCGACATGCCGCCCAACATGCTGTACCCCGAGAGCTTCGCCGAGGAGGCCAAGAGGGTGGCGCTCAAGCACAAGCTCAGGATCTCCGTGTGGGAGTCCGAGAAGATCGCCTTCGAGGGCGCGGGGGGCCTACTCTCCGTGGGGGCGGGAAGCAGGAGGCCGCCCCTCCTGGTGATACTGGAGTACCCGGGCAAGTCCACCTCGCTTCCGCCCACCGCCCTGGTCGGCAAGGGCGTCACCTTCGACTCGGGGGGCCTCTGCCTCAAGTCGGGGGAGGGCATGCTCTACATGAAGAGCGACATGTCCGGCGCGGCCATAGTCCTCGCGACCCTGGCGGCGGCGGCGGAGCTCCGCCTCCCCGGCCCCCTCGTGGGCGTGATGCCTCTCGCCGAGAACATGCCCGGGGGCGGGGCCTACCGCCCCGGGGACGTGGTGAGCATGCTCTCGGGCCAGATGGTCGAGGTGGTGAACACAGACGCCGAGGGGAGGATGGTTCTCGCGGACGCCATCGCCGTGGCCCAGAAGTTCAAGCCCGCGCGCCTGATAGACATCGCCACCCTGACCGGCGCCTGCCAGGTGGCCCTCGGCCCCCTGATGGCGGGGCTGTTCGCGAACGACGACGGCCTGGCCGATGAAATCGCGGCCGCAGGCCGCGCCGTCGGCGAGGACTTCTGGCGCCTGCCCCTATACGACCCTTACGAGGAAGAGATCAAGAGCGAGATCGCCGACTTCCGGCAATCCGGCTCCCGGTTTGGCGCGGCCATCAACGCGGCACTCTTCCTCCGCCGCTTCGTCAAGCCCCCCCTCCCGTGGGCGCATCTGGACATCGCGGGCCCCGGTCGGCGGCTGAAGAAGTGCCCGAGCTGCCCGGAAGGGGCTTCAGGATTCGGGACGAGGACGCTCCTGAAGCTGCTCATGGCGGAATAGGCGGCGTTCGGGATGGGGCGGGGGAGGACGGAAATCTCCCGCGCCGACCCGGAACCCTGCCGGTTCCGGCCTACCGGCACCCGGGTCCATGCCTGCCCCGTCTCCCCGCGGCCGCCCTGCGCCCCCCTTAACCTTCCGGGCCTCCCCGTGCCTTCCCGTGCGCCCCTCCGGGGCCTTCCCGGGCCACCCCCTGGCCTCTCCAGGGCATTCCCATGGGGCCTTACCTGGCCTTTCATCACCATGCCTCCCTCACGGGCATTCCCGAACGTTCCCCCGGGGCCTTACCGTCCCTCCCTCCGGGGGGCCTTACCGAGTTCCTCCCCGAGCCTCCCCGAGCCTCCCCGGGCCTCCCCGGGCCTCCCCGGGCGTTACCAGGCCTCTCCCAGAGCCTTTCCTAGCCTCCTCCCCCCCAGGGAACCTTCCCAGGACTCTCCCCAGGCCTTCCCAGACCTTCTCAGGCCTCTCCCCCGGCCTTTCCAGGGCCTCCCCTTGCCCCCCCCCGGGCTTTACCTGGCCTTCCCCCCCAGGGCCTTTCCAGGCCTCCCCTCAAGGCCTTGCCGAGCGTCCCCCAGGCTAAATGAGCTTCCCATTTTCCCATCAGGAGGCACTCCTCAGCGAGGCTCTCCCTCGCGGGTCTACCCGATCCATCAGGATCCTACAAGACAGCGAATGGCAAGGACTCAACGCTTCACGGAGCGAAGTGATGCCCCGGCATCATGAGGACACCACCCCTGCCCTCTCCGCCGACCTACCGGCCCAACCGGCCCTGAGGCCCCGCCGCCCCTCCGGCCCCATGCCATTCCAGACCCCGCTGGCCCCGGCGCGGCCCCAAGGCCGCAACGCCCGTCCTTCCCGGCCCTCCGTCCCTCCTTCCCCCGGCAGAATCGCCATCCTGCCCCGCAGGAGCCTTCCGTCCGCGGGGCGCTCCGTGAACCTATGAACTTACCAGGCAGAAACAGGCCCCACGCCGCCTCGCCCGCAGATGGGGCACCCGGCGAGGGGTACAGGGACCCACGCTACCGCGGCCTCTATCTTAACGGGCGGCTCGCCTGCGCAGGCGCGGCCCGCTTCCAGGACATGTACAAGGGAGGCCCTGAGGATCTAGACACGCTCTACCCGGAGGAGCTCTCCCCCGCCCTGGGGAGGCTGGACGCCTTGAAGGAGGACGCCTCCGCCTTCCGGAAGCGGGGCCGGAGACTCTCCAACCGGGATCTGACCCGCCTGGCCCTGATGGAGTCCGAGATAGCGACCATCGAGCGCAGGCTCGCCAAGCACGCGAGGCGCGTCCGCGGCGCCCACCTCGCCCTGGCCGAGGCCCTGGGGCGGGGCTGGAAGGAATACATCCTGGGGCTGGGGGCGCTCCTTTTCTTCCTCGAGAAGACGGCCGGAGGGATCGCCGCCCGCCTCCGCCTGTCGGCCGACCCCGGCCGGAGCTCCAAGGCCATCGTGAAGTCGCTGGACGACGCCCTGTGGGCCGAGATGGAGAGTGCCAGGGAACAGGCCTCCCGCATCGTCCCCCCGGAGGATCTGGACGGCGCCCCCCTGAAGGCCGCCAAGCCGCTCCTGATCTATCTCACCCGCCCCGCCCGGCGCTCCCGCCTCCTGGAGCAGACCCAGTGCATGCTGGACGCGCTGGAGCGCTCGCGGATCATGACACTGGATCTCCTGCTCGCGGCCGAGAACCGCCTCCGGGAACTCGCCAGCGGCTGCCCCAGGGCCATGGGGGCCCTCCGGAGCCTCGCCCAGGGCCATGTCCCGGACATCCCCGACCCGAAGGATCCCAGGGAGGGCATGCCCTCCCCCTATGCCGACCCCGCCGCGGCGAACGGCGGAGGGGACGTAGCCCCCGGAGCCGCGCCGGACGCGGGGGGATCCTCCCCGGACGCAGGTGGATCCTCCTTGGGCGCCGGGGGACCCTCCCCGGACGGAAGGGGATCCTCCCGGGACGGCAGTGAACCCTCCCCTGACGGCAGTGAACCCGCCCCTGGCGGCGGGGGTTCCCCCTTGGACGGCCCCGTTCCCGGCCCGGACATCCCGGCTGAGGCTGAAGGACGCGGCGACGCCGCAACCATCGGCGGCCCCGGAGCCCCCGCCGGGGAGGGCCCGGCCCCCGCCGCGCCGGCCTCCTCCCGGCCTTACAGCCCGCCCGGGGCACACGAGGTCACCCACACCCCCCAGGACGTCGCGGCGGGGCTGGGCATGCTGACCGCTCCGGCCCCGGCGGGCGCGGGGGGGCCCTCGGGAGAGCCCCCCGAGGCGCCCGCCGCGGCCTACGCCCCTCTCCCCTTCCTGCTGACGGCCGAGGAGGAGCAGGGGATCCCGCCCGCCCCGGGGAGGACGTACCTGCGGACGCTGCTGTTCGTGAGCGTGGGGCTCGCCCTGGCGCTGATCGTGACCTACGTCCACAAGGCCGCCAGCCGCGAGCCCGGCGAGAGCGCGCTCTACGTCTTCAACGGCGCGGGCATGCCCGCGGTGGTGTCCCTCGACGGGGCCGAGGCCTTCCTGGCCCCCGGCGACCGCCTGGAGCGGCATCTGCGGGGCGGCAAGGGGTTCGTCATAGAGACCAGGGCCGAGGGGGGGGCCTTCGTGGAGAGGCTCCACGCTCTGGCGCCCGCCCGGGGCGGCGGGAGCCTCGTCTACAGCATCGCCGGCGCCTCGCCTTTCGTGGAGTGGACGGCCAACTACGGCCCCGTACCGCTGGCAGGGACGGGCGAGAGGCTCCTGGGCGCGCCAAGGCTCTTCACGAGCCGGGCCGACTTCATCCTCTCCATGCCTCCGGGGAGCCTGAAGCTCCGGGGCGGGGCGGGCACCCGCCTGAGCCTCAACCCCCTTTACGGGGTGCACCCGGATCTGATGCTGGGGGAACTGGACGAGCCCACGCGCCGGAGGCTCATCCGCGTCCACGCCCGCTGGGAGGCGCCGGACCAGACCTTCCTGCCGCTGTGGCTGGCCCTGGAGATCGCCCTGGACGGGCCGCAGGCCCTGCCGATCCTGTACGAGAGGATGAACGACCGGCCCTGGGACTTCTGGACCCTGCGCCAGCTCCTCCTGCTGCTCCCCCCCTCCGACAGCGCGCCGATCTGTCGGGATCTCGAGCGCGACAGCCGGGAGTACCCCGGCGACCCGGGGCTCGCCTACCTCGCCGCGCTGTGCGTGGGCGATCCCGAGAGCCGGGCGGGACTCTTCCCGGATCTCTTCCGGCGCTTCCCGGACTACCCGTTCCTCGTCAGGGCGGCGGGGCTCCGCTCCCTCGCCGCCGGGGACACCGCCGGCGCGCTCGAGCACCTGAAAAGGGCCTTCGCCCTGGACTCCCGGGTGGCCCTCCAGGACATCGACCTGCTGGCCCGGCTCTCCCGGCTGGAGGGCGTCTCCCAGGCGGAGATCCTGGCCGAGTTCGGGCCCTGGTCGCCCGCGACCCGGCGCCTCGCCGCGCCGGAAGGCCCCGAGGAGCCGGGCCCCGGCGCCCCGGCCGACGTCATCGCCAAGCGGCTGCTCCACCTGGGCCGGCCCGCCCTCGCCCTGGAGGCGGCCGCCGGGCCCCTCCGCCGGGAGATGCTCCTCTGGGCCGCCGCCTCGGACGGCGCCACCGACGACGTGAAGGAGGCCTGGAGGAGCCAGTTCACCCCCGCCGATCTGAGCGTCCGCACCGCCTGGTGCGACTGGGCCCTCTCCGTACGGGAGGGGCGCGATCCCGGCCCGGCCGAGGCCTTCATACTGGACAACGCCTCGAACCCTGCCCTCTCCCGCCTGGCCCTGGACCTAATCCGCTCGGGCGACTGGGATGACCTGAAGGTGCTCGTCCAGGGCCACGACCCGCGCTTCCAGGGGCAGCTGGCCCTGGCCCTGAGCATCGTCCAGGGGGATGACGCGCCCGCGGAGGCCCGCCACATGGCCAAGAGCTACCTCTACATCGGGGAAAGGCCCTATCTCGACTGATCCATCGGGGAAGGGGCCGCATACCGGCCTCTTTGCCGCGGGCAGGCCCCGTATCCCGCCCGGCGCCGGGAATGGCGCCCCGGCACCGGGGCTGCCGGAACGGCCCCGCGGCGCCGTCCCGGACAGGCAAGGCCGGCGTGCGCCCCCGCGGGGACGCCCGGAAGGCGGAGGAGAGGGGGATCGCCTTCCCTGAGGGGGGCCCCCCCGCCCTCCCGGAAGGGGCGCGGGGCCCCGGGGCTCGGCGGCAGCCCCTCCCCTGCGGGACGGGCGGGAAAGCGGCCCGGATCGGGCCTGCCCCAGGCCGGGGCGCGGCGGCGTCCGCGATTCCGCGAATCAGGCCGCGGGCCGTGACGCGGCGCGAGCCGCGGCATGCCCCCATCGCGACCGGCCGCCTCCCGCGGACATGGCAATCCGTGGCGCGCAGGGGACATGATGCCCGATAACGTGAAGGAGCACACTTTTCAAGAGCTTGCCGGGCAACCGCGCCGGGTGCGCGCCCCCAGTCCCTCCGGCGCGGGCTCCCTCCCCCCTTAGCCGCCCCCGGGGGCTCCGCGGCCATAACCCTTACGGTCACCGCCGCTTCCCCGGCCGGCCTGCGGAAACGCAGGCGACCCTGTCCCGGCCGGCATGGTCGGGCCGTTCCCGGCAGGCGGCCCCAGCAGGCCCCTGTCAGGAACACGCCTGCCGGGCGGCAGGGCGGCGGCACCGGTTCCGTCACCGGATCCGCCGGGCGATAGGCAACCGGGGATTCCCGCCCGGCTTTCCGCCTCCTGGCAGGCCGGGCGGCTGGCAAGGGCGCGCTAACAACCTGCCTGCTGTCTTTTTTTTTACACCTTCATGCCGTGACGATTGTCGCACCTTACCGGCTTCCCTTCCGGAAAGCACGATTCGCGTTTGCGACCCCAGAGCGCTTTCCCCGCGCCGGGCCCGCAAGCCGCAGTCATTGCCAGCGGGCGGATGGGGATTTACCTTCTACAGCCATCCCGGCGCTTCACGCTAGCGGCCCGGCCAGCGGGTTTTCTCGGCGGGCGGGCCATCACCAGGCGCTCATGTCCGGCGGCAGGGGAGACCTTGTCGCCCCTGAAGGGCGCCTATCCCGCTCCCCCTGAAAGGGAGCGCCCCCGGGCCTGAGGATCCGGCGCCCCTCCCCGCGCGGCTTTCCCTGACGGCGCGGAGGCCCCGTCATGGAAAGCCGGGACCGGTCGCCACGAGCGGAGGGCGCCGGGCGCGGTTCGCGGTCAGGCGCCCTGCCGGGACGGAAGGCGCGGCCGGGCGGGCATCCGCGGCGAGCGACCGCGGCCCGGGCCCATCACGCGGCTACATCGGACGGTTGCCCGCGTCCATCATCCCCCGGACAAGACGGGCCTGCCGCGCGGACGGGCCTGCCGGGCTGGCGCTACCGTAACGGGCGATATCCGGATTACGGCCATCCCGCGAGAGGCGCCCGTCCGAATCGGGGCAGGCCCGCGGCCGGCCGGGCGCCCCCTCCGGCGGTCCCTGACGCGGCCTCCGACGGGCTGGACCGTCGCCGTCCAGCCGGCAACCCCGCCATCGCGCCCGCGGACGCGGACGACCGTCAGCCGGGGATCCCGGCGGCCCGGCGCGGTACGGGAAGGGCCGCGGCGGCCGCAGGCCGGCGGGACGACACTGGAGGGCCCGCGGGTGACGGTTCCGGCAGGGAACTCCTATGAAAACGCCGGGATCCTGCAACGGATATCGCGTATCATGATCGTCACGCTTCCGCTACGCGGGATCCCCCCGCGACCCGGGTCGGGCACCGTCTTTCCGCAGCCCGGAAATCCAGCGCCACCGGGACAGGGCGCATCGCCGGGCCTCGCGGGAAAGCCCTCCGTACCGGCCGGCGGACGGGGAGGAGGGACGGGTGGGCGCCACGGGTGCCGGTGCAACTACGTGATAGCCCTGCCTGCGGGCGTGGTAATATGTCCCGTGCCGGCAGGGCAGGGCTTGGCGCGTGGAAAACCCGCCTGGCGGAGAACGGACGTGCCGTGAAACCGCCTTTCTTCCCCAGGCCGCGCCATCGCGGCCCGGGAACGTTGGCTTTCCGGCCTCTCCGGCCACGGGCTTCGGCAGGCCCTATCCCCGGGCTCCCGCAGGGCGAGGGCAAGACGCGCCCGGGAATCGCCGTCCGGCCCCCTTCCCTCCCCCGCCGCGCTGACTCCCGGGGCGCGCGCCGCCTGCCCCCCTGGACCGCAGGCGCCGGAGGCTAGCGGTTAAGGCGGTCGGCCGCTCAGGCGTCCCGGCCGGCGGCGCCCGGCCTGCAGGGCCTCCTGGGCCTTTCGGCGCCCCGGCCCGGGCGGCCTCCCGGAACCTCGTCCCGCCGCGGGCAGCCCCCCTCGCGCCCCCCTCCCCCCCACCAGCCCTCTCGCGGATCCCTACCCCCCACCAGCCCTCTCGCGGAACCCTATCCCCCAGCCAGGAACCGGAGGCAGCGGCAGGCCCATGTTCCCCCGCATCTACATCTTCCTCAACGGGGTCTTCTGCCCCCCCAGGTCCTTCCCGGGCGGCACGGGGCCGGACGAGCTGGTGATAGCCACCGACGGGGGCATCGCCCACGTGGAGGCCGTCGGCTGGAAGCCGGACGTGCTGCTGGGCGACTTCGACTCCGCCCCGCCGGATCTGCTGGAGATATACCGGAGGGATCGCGCGGTGACCGTTTTCACCTTCCCCCGGGAAAAGGACAAGACCGACTTCGAGCTCGCGCTCGATTACGCCCTCGAGTACCTGGAGCCCCGCGGGGTGATAGAGATCCTGGGGGCCTTCGGCGGCCGCTGGGACATGACCTTCTCCAACCTTTTCCTGCCGGCGGCGTCCGCCGCCGCGGACGCCGCCGGCAAGCGCCCGAGGTTCCTCTTCCGCGACGGGATGACGCTTGTCTACGTGCTGTCCGGCCCCGACAGGCTCACCCTCCCCTGCGACACCGCCGGGAGCACCGTCTCGCTCGTGCCCCTCTCCCCCAAGGTGAGGGGCGTGACGCTCAAGGGCGGCTTCAAGTACCCCCTGAAGAACGGCAACCTCACCTTCGGCATAACCCTGGGCATGAGCAACGAGTTCTACGGGAGGGGGGGGCTTCTCAGCGTCAGGCGCGGGACGCTCGCGGTCTTCATCGAATGCCCGCCGGAGGAGGCGAGAAGGGAGATCTTCTGAGGGCGACCGCCGGCAAGGGGCGGTTAAAAAATAACATTAGCATCAGCTTGTCGCTGAACGATACCGCTCCGCGACCATCCCGCGCGTCAAGCGATTCACACACTCAAGAACAATCATAAAATAATTATTTTAAAAATATTTATAAGTTAATATTTAATATATAAAAATATATTATTTATAAATATATACTAATAAATATTATTTAATGAATAAACACTCTTTTCAAGAAACTGACAGTCGACAGCACCGGCCAGTTTCCGGCTTCCCCTGCCGGGGCCTGCCCTCCGATGGCGGGTGGAGCCGGAAGACACGGCCGCGCCGACCTGCGCGAACGGTGTCCCAGTCGCCTCCCCCGCCGCCCTGAACCTGCGCCCGGACATCGGCTCCGCGCGGGGGAGGCGCACCCGCCGCCCGCCCCGATGGCCTGCCTGGCGGCCAGGGGCCAGGAAGGCCGCGTCCCGCCGGGGCCTGAGCGGGAGAGCCCGCCCACCCCGCCGGGATCGCCCGCCTCGATGCCGGGGCCGCCCCCCCGGGGCGCCTTCGCTTAGGAGGACAGCCGTGGCCCGCCCGGCTGACTCCGGCCCGGCTTCCCGGGAAGCGCCGAGACCCGCCGATGCGAACCCCGTAATCCCCGCAGGCGGATCCCGTGGCTTCCGGGGCGCCCCCCCCTCCCTGCGGCTCACGGGCCGGGGCTCTCCCGAACCGCCCCCTGCCGAAGGGCCTGCGAAGGAGGGGCGGCGCCCGAGTGGTAGCCCCCGCCCGCAGCCTGGGCGAGTCCCTGAGCCGTCCCGGCATCCTCCCGGAAGGTGGAAAACCGCGGACGCGGACAGCTAAAATGAGCAGATACCCGGGTCCGACCCGGCCCTGGCGCGGCCACGGGGCCGCGCCTTGCCCCGGAGGCGGGGTGCCGCCCCGCACCTGCCGGAAGCAGAGACGCCATGAACCAGGACGGCACAGGTAATCCTGCGTGTCCCGCCATGCCCGGCGGGGCCGGCGCCCCGGCGGGACAGCCCGGAGCCGCCGGCCGGCGGGAGGGCCGCCCCCCCGCCGCGGCCCGCGCGACCCTCCCGGCGTCCCGCCCTGCGCCCCTGCGCCCCGTGCCCTCCCTGGAGCTGGAATCCTGCGGGGGCGGCCTCCTGTTCCGGGCCGTCCGGATCCCCTCGGTGCTGGATTCCTCCTGGGAGCTCCACGCGGCGGGGGCCTTCCCGGCGTTCTCGAGCTTCCTCGCGGGCAGCCAGCTGGCCGGCCGGGGGAGGTTCGGGAGGGCCTGGGCCTCGCCCCCGGGGCACGTCTACGCCTCCCTCAGGCTACCCCTGGCCCCCCCCTTCGAGGGGAGCGCGGCCTCGGTGGCGTTCGCGCTCTTCCTCTCCCTCGCCCTGGAGGACGTGCTGGGGCTGCGGTTCTCCATCAAGTGGCCCAACGACCTCCTGCTCGACGGCCGCAAGGCGGGGGGGATCCTCCTGGAGAACCGCCGGGGGGCGCTCATGGCGGGAATAGGCCTGAACCTCGGCGCCCCCCCGGAACTCCCTCCGGGCCGGGATCCGGGGGCCCCCCCGCCGGGGGCGATCCCTGAGGCCCGGCTCTCCGGGAGGGGGGGACCCACCGGGCTGTGGAAAGAGTTGGTTAAATGCGTTCTCTTGCGCTACAATGACAGTTTCGTGACCCGGGATCATGCTTCCGTCGGCACCGGCCGGCCCGAGCGGCCGGCCCGGGTACCCCCGGGGTTCGCCGTCCTCCTGGACGCCGCCTCAAGCCGCCTCCACGGCCTGGGGGGCCGCGTCCGCGTGGAGCGCCCCTGCCCCCAGGCGCGACCGGGCGAGACGTCCCTGACAGGCCGCATCGTCGGCCTGGACGCCGCGGGCGCCCTGCTCGTGGAGACCCGCGAAGGGATCCGGGCCCTCTGGTCCGGGACGCTCCTGTCCCCCCCCGCCTGACCCCCGGCGGCCTCACGCGTCGCGCGAGACGCACGCCACCTCATGCCAGCGGACATGCCCACGCGCACCGCATGCCGCGCACGCCCACCGTCTCCGGAGCGCATCGAGGGCCTAGCCGCCCCTCGAAGGCCCGGGCCCCAGGTTCAAGATGACTGACTTCAACTCCGTCCTCCAGCAGGTGAAAGGCCGCCCCATCCTGGTGGCCAACCGGGGAATATCCGGCAGGCGCATCTGCCGCGCCATCCGCGACCGCTTCGAGGCCGTGGCCGTGATGACCGCGACCGACATCGACAAGACCGCCCCCGCCGCCTCCTCGGCCCAGGAGCTCCTCCTCCTGGGCCCCGACCCCCAGGCCTACCTGGATCTCGAGCTCATAATCGAGCTCGCCTCTCGCCGGGGCTGCATCGCCATACACCCGGGCTGGGGCTTCGCGTCCGAGGACGCGCGCTTCCCCGCGCTGTGCGAGAAGGCGGGGATAGCCTTCATAGGGTCGTCCGCGAAGTCCATGAACCTCCTGGGCAACAAGGTCGAGGTGAGGAAGCTGGCCCGGGCCCTGGGCATCCCCGTCGTGCCCGGCTCGGAGGGCGCGGTGGACATCCCCCAGGCCGAGCGCTGGGCGCGGGAGCTGGGCCTGCCGGTGCTGCTCAAGGCCGAGGGGGGCGGCGGCGGGCGCGGCATCATCCCGGTCCACGACCGCAGCGAGCTCGAGGACGCCTTCCAGCGGGCCTCCACCCTCGCGCAGACGAGCTTCCGGAACCCCAGGCTCTACGTGGAGAAGCTCCTGGAGGACGTCCGTCACATCGAGATCCAGGTGGTCGCCGACAGCCACGGGAACATCTACTGCTTCGACGAGCGCGACTGCACCATCCAGCGCGGCCACCAGAAGCTGGTGGAGATAACCCCCTCCCCCTGGCACGGCATGACCCCCGCGCTCCGGGCCCGGCTCAAGGAATACGCGCGGGCGCTGGTGGCGAAGGTCGGCTACAGCTCGCTGTGCACCGTGGAGTTCCTGGTGACCCGGCAGGGGAGGCCCTTCATGATCGAGGTGAACACCCGGCTCCAGGTGGAGCACGGCATCACCGAGGTGCGCCACGGGGTGGATCTGGTGGAGGAGCAGATCGCCATAGCCTTCGGGGCGGAGCTCAGGGAGCCATCCCTCGAGCGCGAGGCCCTCCTGTGCGCCATGCAGGTGCGCATCAACATGGAGGATCCCCAGGACGACTTCACCCCCAACTCCGGGCTGATCACCCGCTACGTCTCCCCCGGCGGCCCCGGGGTGAGGCTGGACTCCAACCTCTCCGCGGGCTACGACTTCCCCTCCAACTACGACTCGGCGGGATCCCTGCTCATCTCCTACGGCCAGGACTGGTCCAAGACCGTGGGGGTCATGGAGAGGGCCCTGGGCGAGTACACCATCGCGGGCGTCAAGCACACCATCCCCTTCTTCCGTAAGCTCCTGAGGGACCCGCTCTTCCGGGGAGCCGAGTTCACCACCTCCTTCATAGACGATCACCCCGATCTCCTGGAGTACACCGCCGCCCCCCCCGAGGCGGAGAGGCTGGGCAAGCTCGCCGCGGAGATAACCGCCCACGGCTACAACCCCTTCGTGCAGCTGGGCCGCTACCGGTCCGCGGACGGCCCTTCCCTGGGGGTGTTCCACCCGGTGCTGCCCCGCATCCCCCACGAGACCCGCCGGACCCCCAGCCCCTACCCGCGGGGGGACCGCCAGGCCCTCCTGGACTTCATCCGGGACTCGGGCGAGGTGCACTTCACCGACACCACCTGCCGGGAC
>JAITEZ010000149.1 GCA_031281735.1 Deltaproteobacteria bacterium
CCGGCTGCGGGAAGAGCACGGTCCTGAACGTCCTCGCGGGCTTCACCCCCCCGACCTCCGGGCGCGTGCTCCTCAACCGCAGGGAGATACGCGGCGTGGACAGCAACCGGGGCGTTGTCTTCCAGAAGCCTCCGCTGTTCGAGTGGTTCAGCGTGAGGAAGAACGTCTCCTTCGGACCCAGGATGCGCGGGCTCCCCAGGGCCGAGGTGGAACGCCTGACCTCACTCTTCCTCGAGCGGGTGGGCCTCTCAGGCGCGGCCGGCCGCATGGTCTACGAGCTTTCGGGCGGCATGCGCCAGCGGGTGGCCATAGCCCGGTCGCTCGTGAACGACCCCGAGATACTCCTCATGGACGAGCCCTTCGGGGCCCTGGACGCGCTCACCCGCGAGCAGATGCAGGATCTCGTGCGGCGCATCTGGTGGAACAGCCGCAAGACCATCTTCTTCATCACCCACGACGTGGACGAGGCGCTGAAGCTCGGCACCAGGGTGCTCGTGATGTCGCGGTCCCCCGGCCGGATCGACCGGGACATCCCCGTCGGCTTCTCGCGCTCCTTCGTGGAGGACTCCAACGACAGGATCTGGTTTTCCGACGGCTTCTACCGGATCCGGAGGGAGATCCTGGATCTCATCACCGGCAGGGACACCGGCCGCGGCGCCGGGGCCGGGGGGGAGGGGGGGGACTCCTCCCCGCGGGGGGACGCCGGCCCAGAAGGGACGGGCCGCGGGCTTACCGGGCCCGCGCCCGGACCCTCCGCTGACGTCGCGGCGGGCGCCTGAGGCGCGCCCCGCGACGCGCGCCGAACGGCCCCGCCCGCCGCCTCCGTCCCCGCCGGCCCTCCACGACCGGACCCGCGCGCCGCCAAACGCGCCCGCCGCGCCCGCCGCGGCCAGAAGGAACCAGCCCAATGACCCACGCCACCCCGCAGCCCGAGGCAGACGGCCGCACGGTCCTCTCCCCGCAGGAGGCGCGGCTCGCCGCGGCCCGCGCGGGCCTCGCCCCGCCCCCAGCCCCCGCCCGCCGGAGGGCCGCCGCGCTCATCGCGCGCTCGGGCGGCCGCAGGCCGCGTATAGACGTGGGGAGGGCCCTCCTTTTCACCGAGTCGATGCGCCTCACCGAGGGCGAGCCGCTGAACCTCAGGTGGGCCAAGGCCCTGGGGCACATCGCCGAGAGGCTCCCCGTCCACGTCGTCGAGGGCCAGCTGCTCCTGGGCCGGTGCGGGGCGCCTGGCCGCCACGGCATACTCTACCCGGAGCTGGACGGGGACTTCCTCGATCTCGCCCTCGCCGAGCTGCCGGGGCGCGAGGGCTCCCCCGCGGACATCTCGCCGGAGGACGCGGAGACGGTCATCCGCGAGATAGCCCCCTACTGGAAGGGGCGGACCTACCACGAGGCCCTGAACCGGGCGCTCCCCGAGGACGTGCGGCTGCTCACCTACGCCGACCGGGAGGGCCTGGTCTCGCGCTTCGTGGTGAACGAGACCAGCTCCTTCCGCTCCTCCATCCAGTGGGTGCACGACTACGAGAAGGTCCTCCGGCGCGGCTTCCGGGGCCTCGCGGAGGAGGCCCGGGAAAGGCTCGCGTCCCTCGACCCCCTGAGCCCCGCCGACCAGGCCTCCCGGAGGCCCTTCTACGAGGCGGCGATCCTGGTCTGCGAGTCGGCGCGGACGTTCGCGCTCAGGCACTCCGAGGCGGCCTTCCGGGCCGCGGCCTCCGAGACCGATCCCGCCCGCCGGCGCGAGCTGGAGGACTTGGCCGAGCGGGCCTCGCGGGTGCCCTGGGAGCCCGCGGGGGGCTTCCGCGACGCCGTCCAGTCGCAGTGGTTCGTCCAGGTCCTCTCGCGGCTCGAGCAGAAGACCGGCACCATCGTCTCCAACGGCCGTATGGACCAGTACCTCTGGCCCTACTACCGGGACGATCTGGAGCGCGGGCTCATCGACGAGGACTCGGCCCTGGAGCTCCTGGAGTGCCTCTGGGTCCAGCTCTCGGAGTTCGTGGACCTGTACATCTCCCCCGCGGGCGGGGCCTTCAACGAGGGGTACGCCCACTGGGAGGCGGTCACCATCGGCGGCCAGACCCCGGACGGGCGGGACGCCGTGAACCCGCTGACCTCGCTGTTCCTGCGCTCCAAGAGGGAGTTCCCGCTCCATTACCCGGACCTGGCGGCCCGGGTGCACGGCAGGTCCCCGCGGGCGTACCTCCTGGACATCGCGGAGACGATCAAGGACGGCTCCGGCTTCCCCAAGCTCATCAACGACGAGGAGGTGGTGCCGCTCCTGGTCAAGAAGGGGGCAGAGTTCTCCGAGGCCCTGGACTACGCGGTCTCGGGCTGCACCGAGGCGCGCATGCCCAACCGCGACACGTACACCTCGGGCGGGGCCTACGTGAACTTCGCCGCCGCCCTCGAGATGGCCCTGCGCAACGGGCGGCTCCTCAGGTGGCCCGATCTCCAGCTGGGACCCGAGACCGGGCCGGCCGAGGGCTTCCGGACCTGGGACGATCTCTGGCGGGGCTACCTCTCCCAGCACCTCTGGCTGCTGCGGGCGGCCTTCATCCAGCAGGCGGTCGTCAACCGCCTCCGGGCCCTCCACTTCGCCCAGCCCCTGGGCTCGGCGCTCCACGACCTGTGCATGCGGCACGCGGTGGACCTCCACCAGGAGAGGGTGCCCGGCGGGCTGGACTTCGGCTACGTGGAGTTCATCGGCTACGCCACCGTCGCGGACTCGCTCTCCGCCCTCAGGAAGCGCGTCTTCGAGGAGGGGCGGCTCACCATGGCCGAGGTCATGGAGGCCCTGGACCGCGACTTCGAGGGCCGGGAGGCCGTGCGGGCGCTCCTCAGGGGCGCCCCCCGCTACGGCAACGACGACCCCTACGCGGACTCCATCGCCAGGGAGCTCGACCGGGTCTCGGTCGAGTACGCGGCCAGGTACTCCCGCGAGCTCGGCATCAACAACGACGTGCGCTACGTGCCGTTCACCTCGCACGTCCCCTTCGGGAGGTCCGTCTCCGCCACCCCCAACGGCCGGAAGGCCTTCTTCCCGCTCTCCGACGGCTCGTCCCCCTCCCAGGGGGCGGACGAGAACGGGCCCACGTCGATACTCCTCTCCAACTTCAACACCAAGAACATGGACCTGTCGGCCCGGGCCGCCCGCATGCTCAACATCAAGTTCACCCCTCGCTGCCTGGAGGGGCGCGAGGGCTCCGAGAAGCTCGCGGCCTTCATCCGGGCCTTCGTCGACCTAAAGCTGTGGCACGTGCAGTTCAACGTCGTGAACCGGGAGACCCTGCTCGCGGCCCAGAGGGACCCCGAGGGGCACCGGGGCCTCATCGTGAGGATAGCCGGTTATTCCGCGTATTTCACCGACCTCTCCCGCGATCTCCAGGACGACCTCATCGCCCGCTACGGCCACGACCGGCTGTAGGGGCGGCGCCTGAGCGGCCCGCCTGCGGCGCCGCCCCCGCCCGCCCGCCTCCCCCCTCCCGGCCCGCCGCCGGGCCGCCCCCGCGGCGCCCCGGCGGGCGGGCCCCGGACGCCCGAGGATCATGGACCTATGGATCCGCAGAGCTGCCGCAAGGCTGACAGCAGCAACATCTGGCACCACCTGACGCGCCACACTGGCCGCCCCGGCCCCGTCATGGCCAGGGGGGAGGGCCTGCGCCTCTGGGACCTGGACGGGCGAGAGTACCTGGACGCGACCTCCGGCGGGGTCTGGTGCGTCAACGTGGGCTACGGGAGGCGCGAGATAGCCAGCCGCGTGGCGGAGCAGCTCGCGCTCATGCCCTACTACGTGGGCTCGGCGGGAAACGTCCCCGCGGCGCAGTTCTCGGAGAGGCTCCTCCGGCACGCCCCCGGCCACTCGCGTCTGTACTTCTCCAGCAGCGGCTCGGAGGCCAACGAGAAGGCCTACAAGATGGCTCGCCTCCTCTGGGCCGTGAGGGGCGCGGGCGACGGCGGCGCCCCGGGCGGCGGCCCGGTGATACTCTACCGCGACCGCGACTACCACGGCACCACCCTGGGGGCGCTCTCCAGCACCGGGCAGGAGGAGAGGAGGGCGGGCTTCGGGCCCTTCCTGCCCGGCTTCGCGGAGGTGCCCCGGGCCTTCTGCTACCGCTGCGCCTTCGGGCTCTCGCGCGCGTCCTGCGGGCTGAGGTGCGCCGCCGCGGTCGACGAGGCCGTGGCCCGGGAGGGCCCCGGGAGGATCGCGGGGGCCGTCTTCGAGACGGTCACCGCCGGGGGCGGCGTCATCCCGCCTCCCGAGGGCTACTTGCCGGAGGTGGCGCGGATCCTCAGGGGCCACGGCATCCCCCTCATCCTGGACGAGGTGGTAACCGGCATGGGCCGCACCGGGAGGATGTTCGCCTTCGAGCACTACGGCGTGACGCCCGACATCGTGACGCTGGCCAAGGGCGTCGCCAGCGCCTACATGCCTATCTCCGTGACCCTGACCACCGAGGGGGTCTTCCGCGCCCTCCAGGAGGGGGAGGGCCCGTTCTCCTACTTCCGGGACATCTCCACCTACGGCGGCTCGGCCGGGGCTGCGGCCGCGGCCGATGAGAACCTCGCCATCATCGAGCGCGAGGGCCTGGTGGGGCGGGCCGGGGAGATGGGAGCGGCGCTGCTGGATGCCCTCCGCGACGCGCTGGGCCACCCCAACGTGGGGGACGTGCGCGGCCTTGGGCTCCTCTGCGGGGCGGATCTCGTGGAATCCAGGGAGACCCGCGAGCCGCTGGCGGAGGCCAAGGCCGCCGCCGTGGTGGCGCGGATGGCCGAGCTGGGGGTGCTGGCCGGGCGCACCAACCGCTCCATCCCGGGCGGCAACAGCGTGATCAACTTCGCCCCGGCGTACACGGTCACCCGGGAGGACATAGCCGTCATCCGCGGGGCGTTCCTCAGGGCCCTCGGCGACGTGCTGGGGGGCTGAGCCCCGGCCCCCCGCGCGGGGCGGGCCGGGTCCCTCGGGTCCCGCCGGGCATCGGCTTGGTGCCTATTTCCGCGATAGCAGCAGGCTGGCGTTGTAAAAACCTTATGTCATCCAATAAGCAGCGATCGGGCTCACGGCCGACGGATCCGCGACGGCCTGGCCGGCACCGGCGGCGGGAGGGGGGAGGCATGGCAGCGGGCTCGAGCCAGTCGGCCCCGGGGCGACCTGCCGCGGCGCGGATCGCGCCCCCCGGCCCCTCTCAATGCCCGGCCGCGCCGCGCAAGGCGCCCCCCCCCGCCGCCCTCCGCGGCGGGGGGATCCCTCCCCCGGCCGCCCCCCGCAGGCTCCCGGCCCCCAAGGTGAACCTCCCCGCCCCCGGGCGGGGCAGCTGCCGCTGACGTTGCCGTTCTGTCAGACGCTCTCCAAGAATGTTGCCCCGCAGACACGTTCCGGAGGACAGCCTTGTTGCAGCCAGAAATAATGGAAACGCGCGACACGCTGGAGGAGATCTTCAAGGACATATGGCCCCGCCTGACAGAGCGCGAGCGGCGGCTCTTCGCCGCCTCCGAGGCCCGCAAGTGGGGCTACGGGGGCATATCGCTCGTCAGCGCCATCTGCGGGCTTTCCCGCGCCACCATCAGCAAGGGCCTGCGGGAGCTGGACGCCCCCCCCATCCCCGGGAACCGGATCCGCCGGCCCGGGGCCGGCCGGCCCAACCTAGTGAAGTCGGATCCCGAGATAACCGACCTCCTGGAGTCCCGCCTCCCGGATCCCGCCCCGCCCGGGGGGGAGGCGGAGCCCCCGGCGGGGTACCCCCCGCCGGCCCTCTCCTGGACCCTCAAGAGCACCCGGACGCTGGCCCGGGAGCTCTCGGCGGCCAAGCACCCCGTAAGCTACGTGAAGGTGGGCCAGATCCTGAAGGGCCTGGGGTACAGCCTCAAGGGCAACAAGAAGACCGGCAAGGAGCGCTCCCGCTCCGAATCCGGGGCCCAGTACCGGGCCGTGGACCGCGAGGCCCGCGAGGCCGCCCGGGAGGGGAGGCCCATCGTCCACCTGGAGAGCCGCTCGGCCCGCGGCGAGCCCTTCGACGCTTGCGCCGCCAGGACGGAGCGGGCGGCGGCCCCCCCCGGGGCCTTCGCGGCGGGGCTCGTCCTGAGGTGGTGGGAGAGGGAAGGCTCCCGCCTCTACGCCGGCGCCGCGGGCGCCCTGCTCACAGTCTACGACAGCCCCGGGGGGCTCTTCGCCGGGGAGGCGGCGGCGGCGGCGCTCGGCGCCCTCGCCTCCGCCCTCGGCGCCCCGGTCCGGGTGCTCTTCTTCCCGGCCGGCACCCACCGCTGGAACTACCCCTCGCGGGAGCTCTTCTCCTTCCTGAGCCAGCCCGGGCCCGCCTCCCGGCGGAGCATAGTCCGGGCCCGCCTCGTGGCGCCCGCCGGCCCCGCCTCGGGCTGGACGGCCTCGTCCCACGTCCTGGAGCCGCCCCCGGGGAAGGGGCCCGAGGGCCAGGCCCGCGAGCCGGGACGGGAGAGCTGGGCCAGGGCCCGGGGCGGGGGGGGCGGACAGGAGGGCTGGGGCTTCGTGGTGGAGCCGTAGCCCGGCGGCCGGGGCGCCCGGGGGGCGGCCTCCCCCGCAGGGGCGGGGAGCCCCGCCTCCCCGGGGCAATCCGGCAGCCGCGGGCGGCCGGGGGGCGGGGGGCGGGACCGCAGCCGATGCCCGGCGGGACGTCGCCTGCTCCCGGAACCTTCCCCGCCCCTTGCCGGCCGGCCCGCGGGCGCCAGGGGGATCAGGATCGGGGGACGTGCCCCGGATGCCCTCCCGCTCCTAAACCCGCCCTTCGATCTCCCTGGCCGGCCGCGCCTTGCCCGGGCCCCGCTGAACCCTCCCGCCTCTTGCTTGGAGTTCCTCGCTCCCGGTCACTCTCTCCTGTTTCTTGCTTGTTTCAACTTGTTTCTTCTTTCCGTCCTGCGTCCTGCAAGTCTCTCAGCAGTCCCTCACAGGGATCCAGACCGTTATCGTATGGCCTTCACGGGTGCGCGTGGTGGCGCCCCCCCGGCGGCGCAGGGCGACCCGGCGCGGGCCCGTGCGACGTTGCCAGCGGAGAGCCTGAGAGGGGCCCGCGCGATCGGCATAGCCTCACCTGTTAATTAATTACGCGTGCGTATGCGGCGCGGGAGGCCGTTGTCTGTCCCGTCGGCAGCTGCTAACATTATTGATTCACGCTCGTGCCCCATCGCGGGAAACCCTTGAGGTTTCCGCGACATGCCCCAGTCGCCGGGGCCGCCGCCGCGGCCCGCGCCCCCCGGCCGGAGGGGAAAACGCTTTATTTCCGCAGGTCTTTATGATATCAAACTACCTCAAGGCGCCCCCGCTGCCCGTCCCCGGAGGGGTTATCCCGCGGGGATCCGCCAGGGCGTCCCGTCCGCGGGCGACCGCGATGCAGCGTCTCACTCCCCGTTCCACCCAGGCCGCCGTCAGGGCGGCGCCCCGCTCCCGGAAGACTCTCTTGACACACCCGTCCAACGCCCCCGAGGCGATTCGGGGGACAGCCGCCCCCTTTCCCGTCCCAGCAAGCCGCGAGCACCCGCGGGCCGACCGGAGTATCCGGACGGCCGTGGGCCTGTTGCGCCCGGAGGCCCGCCCCCCCCGCGGGCGCGGTTCCGGGATGCGGCGCAGCGGGGCCCAGGCATGAGGGGCGCCTGTGACATCCTGGATCTGATCGGCAACACGCCCCTGCTCTCCCTCGAGCGGCTCACGGGGCCCCAGCCGGTGCGGATTTTCGCCAAGGCCGAACTCGCCAACCCCTCCGGCTCCGTCAAGGACCGGGCGGCCAGGGCCCTGATCCTGGACGGGATCGCGCGCGGGGAGCTCACGCCGGAGAGGACGCTCATCGACGCCACGAGCGGCAACACCGGCATCGCCTACTCCATGATAGGCGCGGCCCTGGGCCTCAAGGTGACCCTCTTCCTCCCCGCCAACGCCAGCCGGGAGCGCAAGTCCCTCATCCGCGCCTACGGGGCCGAGATAGTGGAGACCGACCCCCTGGAGAGCTCCGACGGGGCCTTCCTCGCGGCCCGCGCCGAATACGAGTCCGCGCCCTCGCGGTACTTCTACCCCGACCAGTACAACAACCCCGTGAACCCACGCGCCCACTACGAGGGCACCGCCCCGGAGATCCTCGCGCAGACCGGCGGCGCCGTCACGCACTTCATCTGCGGCATGGGAACCTCGGGGACCTTCGTGGGTACATCCAGGAGGCTCAAGGAGGCCGATGCCCGCGTGAAGTGCGTGGCCGTCCAGCCCGACTCGCCGCTCCACGGGATCGAGGGCACCAAGCACATGGCATCCACCATCCGCCCCGGCATCTACGACCGGTCGCTCGCGGACGCCGAGATCCTGGTCTCCACCGAGGAGGCCTACGCCACCGCCCGGCGGATAGCCAGGACCTGCGGCATCCTCTGCGGCATAAGCTCCGGGGCCAACGCAGCGGCCGCCATCAAGCTCTCCCGCGCACTGCCCCGCGGCTCGGTCATCGTGACGGTGCTGGGCGACACCGGCTCGCGCTACCTCACGGACGGGCTCTTCCCGTGATCATCCTCCCCGCGGACATGGACGCCCTCATACGCTCCGAGGGCGAACGGGCCTACCCCTACGAGTGCTGCGGGCTCATCCTGGGGCCCCTCCCCGGGCCCTCCGGCGGCGGCCCGGGCGACGTCCGCCGCGCCGCCCGCCTCGTCCCCCTCGAGAACGCCCGCGAGGGGGAGAAGAGGCGCAGGCGCTTCCACATCGACCCCCTGGACTTCCTGAGGGCGGAGAGGGAGGCCGTCTCCGCGGGGCTAGAGATCCTGGGCGTCTACCACTCCCACCCGGATCATCCCGCGCGGCCCTCCGACCACGACCTCCGGCAGGCCCTCCCGTTCTATTCCTACGTCATCGTGGCGGTCGAGAAGGGCCGCGCCCGCGAGCTCACCAGCTGGCGGCTCTCCGCCGACCGGGCCACCTTCGGCGAGGAGGGCGTGGAGATCCCGGGCTGAGGGCCCGGCCGCCTTCCCCGCGCCGGCGCGGCCGGGCGCCCCCCTCCGGCCCGGCTGCTGCCGGGCCCCCGCCGCCGGAGCGCCCCGGCGCCGCAAACGACTGGGACACCGGGCCCAGTGAGGATCCACGATGGCTGCCAACCTTCTAGTACCCACGGCCCTGCGGGGCTTCACCGACCGCCAGGCCGAGATCGCCCTCGAGGGGGGGACCGTGGGCGCCCTTCTCCAGGCCCTGGTGGCGCGGTACCCCGACATCGGGCCCCACCTCTTCGACGAGCAGGGCGGCCTGCGGGGCTTCGTCAACGTCTTCGTGGGCGAGGCGAACATCAAGGGCACCGGCGGCCTCGACACCCCGGTCGGGGACGGGGCCACGGTCATGGTGGTGCCCGCCATCGCGGGCGGGGCGCCCGGGCAGGCGGCCCCCCGATGAGCGTCATCCCCGACGACAGGCTGGCCGACCTCACCCGCGAGGAGCTCTCCCGCTACAGCAGGCACCTGCTCCTCCCGGAGGTGGGCCTCGAGGGCCAGAAGCGCCTCAAGGCGTCCCGGGTCCTCATAGTGGGGACGGGGGGCCTGGGTGCGCCCCTCGCCCTCTATCTCGCCGCCGCCGGCGTGGGGACGCTGGGGCTCGTGGATTACGATCTCGTGGAGTCCTCCAACCTCCAGCGCCAGATCATCTTCGGGACCAGGGACCTGGACAGGCCCAAGACCGCCGCCGCCGCCGACCGCCTGAGGAGCCTCAACCCGGACATCAGGATCGAGACCCACAACCTGCGGCTCACGAGCCGCAACGCCCTCCAGGTCCTCGAAGGCTACGATGTGGTGGCGGACGGCACGGACAACTACCCCACGCGCTACCTGGTGGGGGACGCCTGCGTCCTCCTGGGGAAGCCCAACGTCTACGCCTCCATCTTCCAGTTCGAGGGGCAGGCGACGGTGTTCGATGCCGGGCGCGGCCCCTGCTACCGCTGCCTCTACCCCTCCCCCCCGCCGCCTGGCCTCGTGCCCTCCTGCGGCGAGGGCGGCGTCATGGGGGTGCTCCCGGGGATACTGGGCGCCATCCAGGCCGCCGAGGTCATCAAGCTCGTGGTGGGCGGGGGCCGCCCCCTGGTGGGGCGGATGCTCCTCCTGGACGCCTGGCTCATGCGCTCTGTGGAGGTGAGGCTCGACAAGAACCCCGACTGCCCCGTCTGCGGGAAAAGCCCCACCCTGACCGGGCTCGTGGACTACGAGCAGTTCTGCGGGCTCAGGGACGACCGCGAGGAGGAGATCCCCTCCGTCACGGCGGGCGAGCTCAAGCGCCGGCTGGACGGCGGCGAACGCGTCCAGGTGATAGACATCCGCGAGCCGCACGAGCGGAGCCTGTTCAAGTTCAGCGGGGCGGTGCCAGTGCCCTTCGGCCAGCTGGTGCGCCGCAAGGACGAGTTCGACCCCGGGACGGATCTCGTCTTCATCTGCAAGATCGGCCAGAGGAGCCTCTACGCCATCCGGGCCCTGCGCGAGGCGGGCTACCCCGGCCCCATGTTCAACCTCAAGGACGGCGTGAACGCCTGGGCCCGCGAGGTGGATCCGGAACTGGCGGTGTACTGACCCCCGGCGGCTCGCGTCCGCCGGCCGCCGGAACCGGGTCCCCCCGCCCCGCGCGCCGGGACGGGCGGCGGGGCCGTCTCGGCCACCCTCGTCGTACATCTGTTAATCAATTATGTTTGCAGCAGCCGCCGCCGGGCGGCCGGCCCCTGAGTTTTCGCGGTCCCACGCCCGCCCCGCAGAAACCGCGACCGACAACCCCCCGCAGACACGGCGGGCAACCCCACGCCCCCAGACACGGCGGGCGACACCCGCCACGCAGACACGGCGGGCAACACCCGCCACGCAGACACGGCGGGCAACCCCACGCCCCCAGACACGGCGCTCGAAACCCACCCCGCAGACACGGCGCTCGAAACCCACCCCGCAGACACGGAGATCGACAGCCCTCACAGGAGCCACACGGATACACGGCAAGCATTGACCTTCGAGAAAGATGCCGGGAGGGACGGCGGCCCGCCGCCCGTCCCCGCGCTTCCGGGGACGCCCGCGATCCCCCGGGACGCGGGACACTCGCATCACGGTCCTCCCCCCGGCGGCAGCCTCGCCGCCCCGGCAGGGGATCCCGTCCCCGGCAGCGCTCCGGAACGGGGGATCCGCCGGATCCTGGCGGCTCCTGGACAGGGACAGGCCTGCCGCATGCCATCTACCCGGGCGCCCGGACTGCTCCCGGCCCGGTTCCCCGGTGAACCCGGCCGGGCGGCGCATGATCCAGGGACGCATGATCCAGGATCGTGACGCTCGTGATCCCGTGTCACACCACCGGTATCCTGTGATCATGTGAAACGTGATCCTGGATCAGGCTATCTGACATCAGGCCGTGTGAGTCCAGGCAAGCCGATGACCAGCCCAGGCAAGCCGATGACCACTTCAGGGGATTGATGATCGGATCCTGATCCGGAACCGCCTGAGGCTGGCCGGTCCCTTGTCCCGCGCGGCGCGGCGACTCCGCGTCGTCCCGGACTCCGCGCCTGACCCCCGCTGGCCGGGGGAGGCCACAAACCATCGCGCGACAGCGCATCCCCGCCGCCCCCGAGGTCAGGAAGTCCAGGGAGGCGGCCGATCCCACGAAGAGGAAGTATGCCACAGAAGAACCTGAACGCCCTCGGCCCCATCGCCGCCTACCAGCTAGCAGACGTCACCAAGACGAGGCCGCAGTTCGCGGCGCTGACCCCCAGATGGCTCACCCGCCTCCTGGAGTTCAAGGGCCTGCCCGCGGGCATCTACCGCGTGAACAGGGTGGTCGAGGGTGACACCCCCCTGGACGTCCTGTGCAGCCAGGATCCGGCCCGTGCCGAGATCCCCCAGGGCTACCTGGAGTACCAGGCCAAGCCCCGGGAGTACGTGCTCAACTCCATCGCCACGATCCTGAACGTCGACACCAAGGTCTCCGACGTCTACAGCTCGCCCTACGACCAGACCGCGGAGCAGCTCGCCCTCGCGGTCGAGAGCCTGCGGGAGCGCCAGGAGAGCCAGATAATCAACAACGACGACTACGGCCTCCTGAAGAACGCGGTCCCCGCCCAGCGGATCCAGGCCCGCAACGGCTCCCCCACCCCGGACGACCTGGACGAGCTCCTGACCAAGGTCTGGAAGGAGCCCAGCTTCTTCCTCGCGCACCCCCGGGCCGTGGCGGCCTTCGGGCGGGAGTGCACCCGCCGGGGCGTGCCCCCCAGCACGGTGAACATCCTGGGCGGGGTCTTCATCCAGTGGCGCGGCGTGCCCATCATCCCCACCGACAAGCTCTTCGTGGACGGGCTGAAGAACCCCACGGGCAGGAACGGCAAGACCAACATCCTCCTGATCCGCACGGGCGAGGCCCGCCGCGGGGTGGTGGGGCTCTTCCAGGAGCACCTGCCGGGCGACCAGTCGCGGGGCCTCGCGGTGCGCTTCCGCGGCGTCGACGACGACGGCATAGCCTCGTACCTCCTGTCCATCTACTGCTCCGCCGCGGTGCTAGCGGACGACGCGCTCGCGGTGCTGGAGGACGTCGAGGTGGGCAACTACTATGACTACAAGTAGACGAGCTGTCCGGGACCCCGACCCCGGGGCCTGGGGCCTTCCGTCCGGCAGTGAGCTGGAAGGCCCCGGCGCCCCGGTGCCGGGGCTCCCCGCCTCCCCCGGGGGAGGGCCCCCGGTTCCCGGAGGGGGGCCACCCCCCTTCTGGGCGCCGTTCCCCCCCGGCGGCTGGGATCCACTGGAGACGGAGGCGGCGCCGACGGGGGGCGCCGCCCTGCCTGCGGAGGGCGTGCCCGGCCTGCGGGCGCCCTTAGCGGCCGTTCCCCCGGAGCCCGGCCCTGCCTCCGCGGGCTCCCTCCAGGGCGTCCCCGACTGGCGGGCGCCCTTCGCGGTCATTCCCCCGGAGCCCGGCCCTGCCTCCGCGGGCTTCCTCCAGGGCGTCCCCGACCGGCGGGCGCCCGGCGCGGTCTGTCCCCCGTGGCCCGCGCCTGGCGCCGGAGGCTCCGGCCTGGGCGCCCCCGACGGGGGGGGGCCG
>JAITEZ010000154.1 GCA_031281735.1 Deltaproteobacteria bacterium
ATCCTCGCGAGGCCTGCGGCCTCCGGGTTGCGGCGTTCAGGAGAAAAAGCGCAAGATATCCGGAAGCAGGATGTCCTGATCAACGACATAGGAGACGTGGTCGTGACCGGACAGGATCAGGAGTTCGGCGTTGGGGAGCACCGCCGCGAGCTCCCTGAATGACTCCGGGCGGATGATGTCGTTCTCGCCGCCCGCCACCAGGGTGGGGACGGCGACCCTGGCGGCGTCCTCAAGCCGGATATCGGGCTCCTGTAAGGGTATGGCGAGCCGGGGGTCGCCGGTCCGGTCGAGGAGATCCTTGAGGAAGGCCGTCCCCTCCTCGGTGAGATCCGCCGGCCGGAGGTTGACCCCCAGGAGAATCTGCTTCCGGATGGACTCCGGGTGCTTCATGGAGGCCATGAGTGAGACGATTGCCCCGTCGCTGAAGCCCAGGACGTACGCGGGTGCGAGGCCCAAGCAGTCTATGAGGGCCAGAAGATCGTCCGCCATGGTGGCGTAATGGAAGTCGGCGGACTTCCCGCTTTCCCCGTGGTTGCGGCTGTCCACCGCGTAGACGGTGAAACGGGGGGTCAGTCCCGGCACCAGCCTGTCGAAGATGTGGCGATCCTCGGTACAGCCGTGGAGCAGGACAAGTGGCGGCCCGGCCCCTGACTTCTCGTAGGCTATGCTGATAGAGTTGGCTATCGCGAACATTACCTGGCTTTCCAGCCGAGTGCCGGGCTTGGCAATGGTGCTTGGCCAGAGCCGCCGCCTCACGTGAAGAGGGAAGGCACGGGGCGGAGGGGCCTGACAACGACCGGCAGGCAGACACGGCGGGCAGTCGTCCAGGAACCCGAGGTTAGTTGCTATTTTGCGTTCACCTAGTTTGATTGATTGTAGCATCAGAGCTGTGAGGGGTCAACAGCTGAAGAGGGCAGGCAGGTGACGCTGGGAGGCAGTTAGATGGAGAGACAAGGCAGCAGGGATCCAGGGATGCAGTAATGCAGGATGGGTGAGGCGTAGAGGCGGTGGGACAGGGCGGCACGGGGGCCGGGAAGACTTGGAGACGGGGACTGGGGACTGGGAGACTACACCGCAGGTAGGCGGGGAATGCGGAGTGACAGAACGGCAGGGAGACAGGGTGATAGGGGGGCAATCGCTGTTCCGGGGCCCTGGCAGATTCCTTGCCGGGAGGCCCAGCCCCCTCGGCGGGTGGACTGTTCCATCCTGGGGAGTTGCGGCCACTAACGAGACGTACGCCTCCAGCCGATGATGGCTACCCTCCCTGAAGTGGCCCGTGCCCATCTGTGAGCGGCCCCTGCCCGTCCGCAGAGGTTCCCTGCCAACCCGCAGGTTGCCGAAGGCGGCGCGGGGCGCAAGGGCGCCCGGCCCGCTCAGCCCCCAGCGGCCGGGTCGATCCCCGGGCTGGGACGGCACAGCCCCGGCTGCGGGGGGATGCACCCTCTCCAGACTGGAACGAAGACGGGGGCAGCCCTCGCCGCAAGCTATGACATGAACGTCGTTGCGGCCCTCCTTCCTCCGGAAAATGGCGTTTGCGCTGGCTGGCGAACCCGACTGCCCGGGGCGGCCGGGCGGCGGCCCGCCGGGCGCCGCATCCTTGGCATTCTCTCGGCGTTTCGTCCCCGATCTGACCGGAAGGCCTGCTGGATATGGAAAGAGGCTTTCGCTGGCCGCGAAAGCGGCTCAAGATGAGGGACTTTCGGTCCGTTGCCGGAACGCCGAGAGGCCCATCCGCATCGAGGGAGGCACTGGGCCGGACCTTCAGTCTTCCCGGGGAGGGGCTGCCCGACCTCATGCATCCCCGCCAAAAAACGAATCGGCGCCCGGGAAGGTGGAACCTACCGGCGGTTTGGCAGGCCGCGGAAAGCAGTCCCTCCCCTGTCCGGCCTGGCGACCGCCAGCCCCTCCCTGCTCAACGTCGCCCTGGTTCGTCAGCTGGCTCATCAGTCATGTGGAACGGTTCCTTCAACCAGCTGCAGAAGACGGCCCTGCGGAGTATGTCCGCGCTGGACGACCTGCGCCCTTCCCGCTGATCGCAGATCTCCGTCCGCCCTGACGCTGTACCCCCGTCCGCCTGACCGCGGCAAGCCCCCCCGCGCTGGCGAAAGGCCGCAGGCCGACGCGGAGGGCCGTCGCGGACACCCTTTCCGGGGGAACCGAATCTCAAGGCCCGTGTAGATGCGGCTTATGCCGGCGCTCCCGCTTCCCTGGACGACGCGCGCGGCGCCGATCGTCCGCCGCGCGCTGGGCCTTCCGCAACCGCGTCTCCCGCCGCCGGGGCCGCTATGGCAGGCGGGCGGACAGCCGCGCGTGTCGGGCAGTGAGGCGGCCCGGCGGGGGAAGCGGGCGCCTGATCGGGCCGTCGCATGGCGCAGGCCGGCGTGCCTGCCCGGGTATCGCCGACCCGGCGGCGCCGCGGTAATCATCTGGGCTTCGCCGCAGGACGGCATCGCGCGGGGAGGCCCCGTGCCTTCCGCCTCACGGCTCCCGTTCAGTCTCGTCACGGAGGACAGCCGCCGGGCAGAAACCGGCGGTTCCGGGCACCGGGGAAGGGCGCATGCGGCAGATGATCCGCGCGCGGCGTCCGGGTTGCGCGCGTCACATGAGCCGCGCGGGTAATCCGAGCCACCCTCTCAGCGCGGAACGTCAGGGCGTTCCGCGCCGCGCCGCCTTCCCGGGTGTCCCGGTCTCCAGCGGCCTCACAATCGGTTCGGTCGCGCACGTAAGCTGGATGCCGCTGCATGACCTTCGGCCAGCATCATCCGCGGCTTTCCAGGCGCAGCGCCCCCTCCCGGACCTTCGCGTCCTTCATCGGGCGGTCTGCCTCACGGGACCGCCCGCGCCGCCGAACCCCTGCGGGCCTCCGGTATCGGGACCCGCGGCGGCCGCGCGGTAACCGCGCCCCCCCGGGCGATGCCCTTCCGGAGCATCCCTGCATGCCCCGGCGCGTCCCGGACGGCGCGGAAGCTAGCCTCCGCAGTAAAATTTCTCGCATATAGATGTCTAGATGACTCCCCAGGCGTTCTCGCAAGTCCTTACCCTGGCGGCGTTTTCGCGATATCTCCGCGCGTCGCGCGCGGCCAGCGGAACCCGCGGAAAACTTTCATAACCGGCCGGTTTTATCTATAATCCAATCTGTTGTTCCAGGCCGTCCCCCGGAGCGCCCGCCCGCCAGGGGGCCGACGGCCGCGCGACGGAGGGCCAGTGAACGGCGCCGCCAAAGCCATAAAAGGTCTAGAGGACTTCTTCTTCGATCTCCCCCGCGAGCTCATCGCCCAGGAGCCGCCCCGGAAGCGCGGGGACTCGCGCCTCATGGTCCTCTCGCGGGACACGGGGGACATCGAGATCACGCACTTCTCCGCGCTGGAGGGGCACCTGCCGCAGGGGGCCCTCCTCGTCTTCAACGACGCGAAGGTCACCCCCGCGCGCCTTTACGGCCACAAGAAGGGGCGCTCGGGACGCCTGGAGGTGCTGATCCTGAACCCGCCCGCCGAGTCGGGCCGGGAGGGCGTCTACGAGCTTTGGTGCCTGGGCTCCCCCGGCAAGCGCCTCAGGACAGGCGCCGAGCTGGTCTTCGAGGGGGAGGAAGGGACGGAGCTCGAGGCCCGTGTCCTGGACATCAATGCCGCCGGCCACCGGCTCCTGCGCTTCCTTTTCAGCGCCCCCCCCTCAGAGATTCTCGACCGTGTCGGGAGACTCCCGCTCCCGCCCTACATCAAGCGGCCGGACGCCCGGGAGGATCTCGTGCGCTACCAGACGGTCTACGCCAGGAGGGCCGGGGCCGTGGCGGCACCCACGGCGGGGCTCCATTTCACGCAGGATCACCTGAGAAGGCTCCGCGAGGCCGGCCACGAGCTCGCGGGTGTCCATCTGCGCGTGGGGGCGGGCACGTTCCTGCCGCTCTCCGAGCGCAACCTCGAGAGGGGCCGGCTCCACGAGGAGTACGTCGAGGTGGGCCTGGAGACCGCCCGCAAGGTGAACGATGCCAGGAGTCACGGGGTGCCCGTGGTGTCGGTAGGCACGACGAGCCTGCGGGCCCTGGAGTGGGCCTCCCTCTCGGGGGAGGTCGAGCCGAAAAGCGGCCTCACGGACATCTTCATCCGCCCCGGCTTCTCCTTCCGGGCCGCCGATGCCCTGGTCACGAACTTCCACCTGCCGGGCTCGAGCCTCATCATGCTCGCCGCGGCCTTCGCGGGCCTCCAGAACCTCAAGCGCGCCTACGAGACGGCCGTGCGGGAGGGCTTCCGCTTCTTCAGCTACGGCGACGCCATGCTGATAGTCTAGCGGCGCCGGCTGGGCCCGGCACCGCCGTCCCGGCGTCCCGCGGCCAGCCCGCGAGCCATGCGCCGCCCGCGCCCCGGAACCCGCTTCAGCGGCGGCGGAGAGGCCTCCCCGGCCGGGGGAGCCGGCAGCACGCCGGCGGCCTGCTGCCTCCGCAGGCTTCCGCCGCGCGGAACCTCCCGAGGCGCCCGCAGGAACCCCGACTCTCCGAGCCGGAGCGGCACCTCCGCAGGCGGAGGCCCGGAGCCCGGCGCCAACCCTTCAGGATTGCGGACGGGGCGCCCGGGGCATCTGCGGGACCGCCCCCGCGTCCCTAACTATGGCTCCTCCCCTGGAATCGCGCTCCGGCCTGGATGGACGGAACTCCCCAGGGCATCGGCATGACAGCCCGCGCCCCGGACGTAGCCGGCGCCTGGCGCTGACGGCGGAAGCCGGACGGGGAGACCGGGCTACCGGCCGGAGTCATTCCCGTCCGGGGACGCGGAGCGGCCCCGCCGGGAGGTGCCGTTCAAGGCCCGAGGCGCCAGGCGGCATCACGACGTCCCGCAGGCTCACTCATCCTGCCGGCAGGTGGAGTGCTTCCCGCGCGGGCCAGGGGGAGGGCGTCCCGCGGGCCAGGGGTGCCGGGGACGCCGCCCGTGCGGGGTTTCCGGCTCAGGCGGGGGGCGGCAGGCACCCGACTGGCGCGCCACCGGCCTTCAGGGCGGCGGAAAGGACAGGCCAGACGCAAGCCGCGAACCTGGGGCGGGCGAGCCGCAACCGCCCTCCCGGCCTGAGGCCGAGGTCAAAGGCGCCCTGGCGGGGCGGGAGAGGCCTTCAGAACACCAGGGCGAGCTCGTTGCGTAGCCTCTCGGTGGATGGGTTGTTCCTGCCCAGCACGCGCTCGGCGTCCTTCACCAGCGAGATGTAGGCCTCCCTGGCCGCCGCCTTATCCCCGAGGTTCCGGTAGGCCTCGGCAAGTTCAGTCCTGACGGCGAGGGTGGAGCGGTCGTCCGCGCCCAGCCGCTCCGTGCGCCAGGCCGTCACCTTCTGCAGGAGGGGAAGGGCGGCCGCCCAGTCCCCGCGGTCGGTGAGGATCTCCGCGAGCTGGGCCCGGGACGCGACGGTGTCGGCGTGCCCCTCCCCCAGGACGCGCTCCCGGGACGCCAGGGTGTCGGAGGAAAACCGGAAGGCCTTCTCCTTCTCGCCGGTGTCGAAGAAGACCTTGGCGAGGTAGGCTTTCACCGTGAGCGAATCGGGGGACTCTGGGCCGGTCTCGCCGCCCAGGCTTTCCAGGGCGGCCTGCAGGAGACGCGTCGCCTCAGCGTTCTCGCCGAGGCCGTTCAGGACCATCGCGAGCGATACGCGGGCGTTGATCGTCTCCCGGTGGTTGGGGCCCAGGGCAGACAGGCTCCGCCGGTGGAGATCCTCGTAGAGGGCCCGCGCCTGGGCGAGGTTCCCCTCGAGGAACTGGCTGTAGGCCACGCGTCCCGCCGACTGGATGGTGTCGGGGTGGTCGGGGCCCAGCGCGCTCGTCCGGATCTTGAGGATCCGGTCGTAGACGGACCTCGCCTCGTCGAGGTTCTCCGTCCGCACGTGGATCTCGGCGATCTCGGTGAGGGCCCGGAGGGTCTCGGCGTGCTCCGGCCCCAGGCTTTTCTCGCGCCACTCGAGGGCCTTCTCCAGCTGCTCCAGGGCCTTGGGGTAGTCGTTCAGGAGGTCGGAGTAGGCTTCGGCGAGCATGATCCGAGCCTCGCAGCTCTTCTCGCTCTCCCCACCGTAGAAGCTGAGGCGCGAGGCGAGGGCCTTCGCGTACCAGTCGCGGGTCTCGGCGCCGTTCCCGCTCTGGGTAGCGATCCAGGCGAGCGCCAGGTAGCTGTTGACCGACCAGGGGTGGTCGGGGCCGAGGGTCTGGCCCTCGATCTCCGACACCCGCGCGAGGATATCCCGGGCCTCGGGCAGCTTGCCCTGGAGCTGCCTCAGGAAACCGGTAAGCGCCATGGCCTCGGAGACGTCGGGATGGACCGGCCCGTAGATCTCCTCCCTGGCCTTCCGGATCGACTCGACGAGGGAATCGACCTCGGAGTAGTCGAACCCGTCTGATACGGGCACCGAGTCCTCGTAGATCGCGGAGGCCAGCTGGAGCCTGGTCTCCAGGACCTCGGGGTCGCGTTCCCCGAACTCCCCCGCCTGGCGGGCCAGGAGATCGCGGAGCTCCTGGACGTCCTCGGGAGCGTCGTGGTCGGCGGCCCGCCTGGCCTGGATGTGCGCCCTGGACGCGATGAAGCGCTCCGGGCTCCCGTCCGGGAGATAGCCCCGGCGTTGCATATCCAGCCTGGAGAAATACTGGTAGGCCTCCTCGTCGCGATCCTGGTACAGGATGCTGTAGCCCAGGACGTCCTCCAGCTCCATGGTCTCTGCGGAGCCCGCGCCGAAAGCCTTCTCCACCTCGGAGGCGAGCTCCCGGCAGTAGGCCGCCGCCTCGGGGAAATAGCCCGCCTTCATGAGGGCGCGGGCGTAAAAAATCCTGGCCTCGAGGGCCCGGCCGCTTCCCGGGCCGTATTCGCTGGCCGCGGCTTCCGACCATTCCAGGCTCTTATCCTTGGCGGAGTTGTACATGCCTTTAATGTACAGCTCCTTGGCCTCCTGCCCGAGGGTGTCGGAGGCGGGCAGAGCCGCCGGCGGGACTAGTTTGGTGACCTTGTCGGAGGGTGGAGCTGGATCGTGGGCGGCGTCCCCGGCGGGCAAGGCCTCGGCCCCGGCCTCGGCGGGAGGGGGGCCGGGAGGCCCCCCGGGCGCGGGCAGGATCGCGTCAGGGCCTTCGGCCGGCACTGCGGCGGGCGCGTCCCCGGCGGTCAGGGCCTCGGCCCCGGCCTCGGTGGGAGGGGGGCCGGGAGGCCCCCCGGGCGCGGGCAGGATCGCGTCCGGGCCTTCGGCCGGCACTGCGGCGGGCGCGTCCCCGGCGGTCAGGGCCTCGGCCCCGGCCTCGGCGGGAGGGGGGACGGGAGGCCCCCCCGGCGCGGGCAGGCTCCCTTCCGTGCCTTCGGCGGGCACGGCGGCGGGCGCGTCCCCGGCGGGGCGGGGGGGGGCCCCCGGCGCGGCGGGGGGGGGGGGGGGTGGGGCCCCCGTCACGGGGGGGGGGTGCGGCGGGGCGTGTGCCCTCCCCGGGGCAGGGCAGGGCCCCGCGGG
>JAITEZ010000164.1 GCA_031281735.1 Deltaproteobacteria bacterium
CAATAAAGAGGGATGGGAGAAAAGGCAACAATAGAGAAAGAAAGAAAGAAAAGGCGAGAAAAGAGATAAACGGCAAGAAAGGAAGGAGGGAGTGAAGGACAATAAAAGGGATGAGAAAAAGGCAGGATAATATTAAGGAAAGGCGATGAAAGAGAGAAAACGTGAGGAAAGTGAGAGAAGGAAGAAGAGATAAGGGCTGGAAGGGTGAGATAGCATGAAAAGGGCCGGGGAAGGCAGGGAAGGCATTGAAAAGGCCTAGGGGGGGGAAGCCTGAGGGCCTGGGAGGCCTGGGGAGGAGGGCCTGGGGAGGCAAGAGCGAGGTTTGGGAGAGGTTTGGGGGAGGGAACGAAGGGGAAGAAGGAGAATGATAGCGGCGGGATCGGGAAGAAGGAAGGGGATGGCGGGTCTGAACTCTCCCTGACCACCCGGCCAGATGCCCATGTATCACACCTGTCTACACAGGATTCAATTTATATGATATCTCCCGGATTGCCCCCCTTCACGACGCGTCCCTCCCTTGGGCAGGCCTGAACTCCTGTTAGGACCAAAGCGTCAACAAAAGGCGCGATATGGTAAAATGGCCCCTCAAGGCCAGGGCCCGAATCCCGGCCAGATGACTGAAGCCGCCGCCCGGGCGCGGCTGTCGCCGGGATCCCCGCGCCCCGCAGGCGCGCGCCTCGCCCGCAACCTCCGCCTTCCCCTCAACCCACACCTTCTCCCCCCGGCAGCCGGTGGCTCCGGGCCTTCAGAGAGTCGCACCCCGATGCCGGAACCCCAAGGCCGCCTCGTTTACTGGCCCCTCCTCGCCCCGTGGGGGCCGCGCCGCAGGCGGCGGGCCGGGGAGAGGATCCTCTATCTCTCTTTCCCCTCCTGGGAGGGCTATCTCGCCGGCCCGCCGGCGGACGCGCCACTCCCGGACGGGCTCCCCGCGCCTCCGGCGCTCCCGCGCCCTGACGCGGAACCGCTCCTGGCACCCGAGCCGCCCAACTTCCTCAAATCCCTGGCCTCCCTCTGGACGGCGCTCTCCCGCGGCGAACCCCTGGCGGGCGCGCTCCCCCTGCCCTGCCCCGCCGATCCGGCGGACTCCGCGGAAGCCATCCGCCGTGCCCTCCTCGCCCCCCCCTCCCCGCCGGCCCCCGGCCGCACGGCCACGGAGCCGCGGCCCGCCGCCGCAAGGGCCGGCCTCGCGCCCTCCCCCGTCCCGCCCGAACTCGTGCTCGCCCTGTGGACACTGGGTGCCTTCGCCGGCCTGGAGGCGGAAGGCCACCTCCGGGAGGCCGCCCGCTGGAACGCCGGCCTCCTGGACGCCCTGAAGGGGCCGCTTCCTGGTGACGACCCCGGCGAGCTCGCCTACGAGGCCGCCGGGCTCTCGGGCCTGCGGCCCGCCTGGGCCGGGGGCGGCGCCCCTCCCGGGGGAGGCCGGGACGGCGGGGAACGCGGCATCCCAGGGGACGGTGGCCGCGGGGCCGAGGTCGATCCCGCCCCCCCCGCGGATCTCGCGGCGCCCTCGCCCTGGAACGCGGCCCTCCTGCGCGACCTCTGGCTCAGGGCCGCCCGCCCGCTCCTCAGGCCCGGGGACCGCCTGACCGCCTCGGGGGACGGCTTCGAGGGCCTGCTCGAGGGGATGCTCCCCTCGGATCCCCGACAGCCCGGAGACTACCTGTATGCCGATCTATAAATTCACCCCCGCGCGGCCCGGGGGCCCGCTGGTGCTGGGCCTTGACACCGGCGGCACCAACACCGACGCAGTCCTCTTCGACCCGCAGGCCCAGAACGTGGTCGCCTCCGCCAAGGACTTCACGACCCACCACGACCTCTCCGTAGGCATCCGCGGGGCCATCCGGAAGATGCTCGATCTCATCGGGCCCGAGACGGCGGCCCGGATCAAGTCGGTCAACCTCTCGACCACCCTGGCCACGAACTCCATCGCCGAGGGCGTCAGCCACCGGGTGGGTCTCGTGATGGTGGGCTTCGACGAGCGGCAGGACATCGTGCAGGATCTCATCCAGGACCTCCCCTCCTGCACCCCCCTCCTCGTCCGGGGCGGCCACGACTACTACGGCCGGGAGGTCGCGCCCCTGGACGAGGAGGCCCTCGCGGAGGGCATCCGGGCCATGTACCACGACACGCGGGCCTGGGCGGTGTCCTCCTTCTTCTCGGTCAAGAACCCCTCCCACGAGATACGGGTGGCGGAGCTCATCCGGCTCCACGCCCCGGGGGAGGACCGGCCCATCACCCTGGGCCAGAACCTCACGGGCGAGCTGGGCGCGGTGAGGCGCGCGGCCACGGCCGCCCTGAACGCCGGGCTGGTCCTCATCATCCGCAGGCTCCTGGACGCCGTCAAGGCCTCACTGCGCGAGCTCGGGCTCAACGTGCCCCTGATGGTGGTCAAGGGCGACTCGGGGCTCGTCTCCGAGCTCTGGGCGCGGGAACGCCCCATCGAGACCGTGGTCTCGGGGCCGGCGGCGGGGCTCGCGGGGGCCGCCCTGCTGGCCAGGGGCTTCCTGGACCCGGGGGTGCGCGACCTCTGGGTCCTGGACGTGGGCGGCACCACGGCCGACCTCGCCTACCTGGAGAACGGCCGGCCCCGCACCAACGTGAACGGCGCGGTGGTCGGCCGCTGGATCACGATGGTGGAGGCGGTCGAGACGACCACGCGGGGCCTGGGCGGCGACAGCATGGTGGACATCGACGACGACAAGGAGATCACACTGGGCCCGCGCCGGGTTCTCCCCCTTTGCCGCCTCGCCGAGGCCCACCCCGAGGCGGTGGATCTCCTCTCGCCCGGCACGGGCAGGGTCTCCACCGAGACCCTGTGCCGCTTCTTCACCCCCAACCTCCAGCCCGACTCGGGCATGAACCACTACGAGGAGGAGATCTCGGAGCTCCTCCGGGACAGGCCCCTCCTCTCCTTCGCCGAGTACCAGCACCAGTGCCTCTACCGTGGGCACCTCTTCCCGGGCCTCCGGTTCCTCTCGCACCCGGCCATCCTGGTGTCGGCCTTCACCCCCACGGACGCGCTCTCCGTCCTGGGGCTCTTCAAGGAGGGCGTCCCCGAGGCCTCCCTGAAGGCCGCCTATCTCCTGGGCATGATCCTGAACAGGACCCCCGAGGAGTTCGCGCGCCTGGTCATGGAGCGCTTCGGGGAGACCATGGCCTCCATGCTCGCCCAGAGGGCCCTCGCCCTGGACGGCATCGAGACCCGGCCCAAGGACTTCGGCCGCAAGGGCCTCGTGGGCCGGGCGGTCACCCGCCGCGCCAGCCCCGCCATCAACCTCAGGCTCTCGCTGTCGGCCCCCGTGGTGCTCCTGGGGGCGCCGGCCGGCGTGCTCGCCCCCTGGGCCGCGAAGTTCATGGCCGCGGAGTTCCTGGCCCCCCCCCGCTACGAGGTGGCCTCCGCCACGGGGGCCGCCGCCTCGAGCGTGTCGCTCTCCCGCCGGGTGGACATCGTGTGCCTGCCAGATCTCCGGACCTACCGCGCCTTCCTGCCCGACCGCCTCCTCGACAGCACCGACCTCTCGAGCCTGGTCGCCGACGCCCAGGGCATCATGAGCCGCCACATGTCGGAGATGGCCCGCCTCGCCGGGGCCGGCGCCAACTGCCCCGTGCGCATGTCCCGCTCCGACCGCAAGGTGCTCACCGACGCCGGCGTGTACCTTCCCATGGGGACCGTCCTCAACTTCACAGCCGGCGGCGACCGCGGGGACATCATGGCGTAGGCCCGCCCCCGGCCGCCCCCCCGGGCGCGGGGTCGCGGCCGGGGGGCCTCCCGCCGGGGTCAGCCCCCCCGGGCGTAGATCCCCATCGCCTCGCGGATCTGCCGCGCGAAGCCCCCCCGGCCCAGGGCCTCCTCGGCCTCGGCCAGGGCCTCGTAGGCGGGCGGCCAGACCAGCATGTCCTCGCAGGAGAGGGTCACGGCGTCCAGAGCCAGCCGCCGGGCCTTCTCCGGCCCCTCGGGAAGCGCCTGGCGGGAGGCCGCGGCGAGCCCCTCGTACCGGCCGGGGGCGTGCGCGGGTGCCGGGGCGGGGAGCGGCCCCCGTGCAGCGCGCCCGCGCCGGGGGGTGTGGAAGGTGTTGGCCTTGCGCCTGCCCCGCGACTTGCGGAAGTAGAAGACGCCGTTCCTCGCCTCGAGGGTCAGGCCGGGCCCCGGCGCCCAGATCTCGCCCGGGCCGGTGAAGGCTAGCCCACCCTCGCGCAGGAGCTCCGCCACCGCCTCCGGCAGGCGCCCCGCGAGCTCGTCCGGGGCCTCGCGGGAGAGGAAACGGGCCAGCAGGACGTCCACCCTGCCGCGGAAACGGGGCAAGAGGTTCTCCAGCCCCCCCGGCGGGACGAGGCGGCAGTCCCGCGGCGTATCCCGACCGCCCCGGCTCCCCGCGTCCGGCGGGGGCCCGGCCCCGGCCCCCGGCCCGGCACCCTCCGGGTCGTCCGGCGGCCGCCGGGCGTCCGGGCCCTCCGCGAGGTAGGGGTCGCCGAACCCGAAGGAGAGGCTCGCGCCCTCGCCGTCCCGGAAGCGCCTCACCCCCCCCGCCTCGGCCCTGAACCACCTGCCCTGGGGGTAGGGGAAGCCGTCCAGGGCGGACCGGTCGAACCGCAGGCCCGCCGCCAGCGCGAGGGCCCTGGGCGAGAGGTCGAGGCCGGTTATGTCTATCTCCCAGTTCCGCTCGGGGAGCCCCGCCGCGGCCAGGGAGGCCGCGAGCGACACCGCGCCCCAGCCCCTCCCGCACCCCAGGACCAGGGCGGTCAGGCGCCGCTCTTCCGCGAAGGCCGACCATTCCCGGACGAGCTCGGGAATCTCCTCGAAAGCGCGGGGATCCGCGAAGAAGCCGCGTTCCAGCGGCCTCACCTCGGCATAGGTGTCCCAGACGGCGAGGGTCTCGGCGCCGTCGGCCAGGAGCCGCCCGGCGTAGGCGCCCTCCCGCGCCTCCCGCTCCTCGGGCCTTTCCGCCGGGTCGCCGCCCGGCGGCGCCGGTCGCGCCCCCGCCCTGCGGGAGGCTATGTCCAGGAGGGCCGCCAGCGCCTCCGGCGTCCCGGCCCGGCCCAGGGCGCGGAAGCGCAGCCGCACCGCCTCCGCCAGGGCCCGCCCCGGCCTGCCGCGGGTGTCAGCCACCCCTCAGCCCTTCTTCCGGCGGACGGGCCGCGGGCCCCGCTTGGGCCTGCCCTCCGGGGACAGCATCAGGTAGTCCCTCAGGCCGAAGAGCTCCAGGCGCACCTCGCCGATGAGCTGGCGCAGGCGGCCCTCGGCCGCGCCCGGCTCCCGCGGGACAGCGGGGCCGGGCCCCCCCCCGGCGGGCTGCGGGGCCGGGTCCGCATCGGGGAAAAGCCGGTTGCGCCGGGGCATCTCCCGCTGGGCGATGCGCAGCTTGGCCCCCTGGACGGTCAGCCTCTCCACCCGCAGGAGCCGCTTGATCTCGGCGAAGAGCTCGAGGTCGGCCTTGCGGTAGAGCCTCCGGCCGGAATCCATGCGGATAGGCTTGATGTGCCGCGCGAACTCCTTCTCCCAGTACCGCACGACGCTGGGCTGCAGATCCAGCCTCTCGGCTATCTCGCCGGTCTTGAAGAGGATCTGTCCGTCGGGGAGATCTTTGGCCATGGGTAGCGACGCTGGCGGGAGTGCCGCCCCCCGTGACGAGGCGGCGGGAAGGGCCCCGGAGCCGCGGGGGGGCGGCGGCCGCGGGGGGGCGGGACGCCGGCCTGCCGGGGGCCCCCGGGGCTGGGGTTGGGTGCAGCCGGCCGGGCCCCGCCGCGGCGGGGGCCGATCCGGCGGGGCCCGCCGCCGGAGGGGCTGGCGGGCGGCACGGGGAGGCGGCCTCAGTCCCTGCCGGGGACGCCGGTGGCGGGAGGCCCGCCACGGGCGGCGACCTTCCGGCCGCCCTGCGGGGCGGCGCCTTCCGGAACGGGGGCCCCGGGCGGGACGGCGTCCGGCGGCGCGGGGCCCCCCGGGGCCGCCCCCCCCGCCGGGCCCATGGGCGCGGGCGGTTCCGGGAGCGACCGGAGCATCCTCTCCCTGAGCTCCCGGCTCATGGAGAAGCAGGGCCTCCGGCGCCCCGGCACCTGGGCGTAGGCCCCCGTCCTGGGGTTGCGCCCGGGACGCGCCGGGGTGTCCCGCACGCAGAAGCGCCCCAGGCCGGCGATGGTGACCGGGCGTCCCTCGGCCAGCGTCTCGGAGAGGCAGGCGATCACGGCCTCCAGGATCCTGCCGGCCTCCCGGGAGGAGATTGAGAGGCGGTCATGGAGCTTACGGACTATCTCGGCCCTCGTGAGGGGGGGCGGGCCCTTCCCGGATCCGCCGGGCCGGGTCTTGTCGCGTTCGCTGGTCATGGCACCCTGGGCCCTTTCCGGGGGGCCGCCGCCCCGGGGCCGGGCTCCCGCGCACCCGGGCGGGCGGCGGCCCCGCCCGCGGGAGGAGTCCCGTCATGGGAGGGGACGGCGTGTGGGAGGGGCCGGGCGCTCCCCGGGCGCCGGGGCGGCCCTATGCCCTCAGGGTGGCCCCGAACTCCGCCTCGAGAGCCCCCAGTATGCTTTTAAAATAACCGCTCACCAGCTCCTCCGTCAAGGTTCGGGCGCTGTCCTGGAAGTGGAGGCGGAAGGCGACGCTCTTCTTGCCGGCGGGCAGCCTGTCGCCCTTGTAGACGTCGAAGACGGACACCCTCCTCAGCGGGTACGGCCCCCGGCGCACGGCCCGCTCGAGGTCGGCGGCCGGGATCCCGGCGTCCACCAGGACGGCCAGGTCGCGGACCACCGGCGGGAAGCCCGGGAACTCCTCGAAGACCGGCCGCGTCTCGTGGGGGAGGCCCGCCGTCGCGATCTCGAAGACGAAGACCGGCCCGCCGCTCCTCTTGAGGCCGAAGGCCTCGGCCACCCTGGCCCTGACCAGCCCCAGGTGCCCCAGGAGCTCCCCCCCCCGCCGCACCGCGGCAGCCTGGGCCGGGTCGAGGAACGGGGGGACGGTCCCGTCGCGGCGGAAGTCCCATTCCTCCCGGAAGGAGGCCGCCAGGGCCTCCAGGACCCCCTTGAGGTCATGGAAGTCGACGGGCCGCTTCTCCTCGCACCAGAGGGCGGCCTCGCGGTCGGCCGCGAGCAGGCCGGCGAAGGAGGCCAGCTCCTCGGGGGGCCCCGAGGGCGCCCTCTGCCGGAAGACCCGGGAGAGCTCGAAGAGGCGCAGGTCCCACTGGCCGTGGTACTGGTTGAGACGCGCGGCGTTGAGCAGGGACGGCACGATGGCGGTGCGCAGCACCCCCTGCTCCTCGGAGAGGGGGTTGGCCACC
>JAITEZ010000169.1 GCA_031281735.1 Deltaproteobacteria bacterium
TCCGATCTGCGTCGCGCCGGGCGGTCCCCCCGCCGCCTCCCGGAAACATAGGCCCGGCAAGCCTTCCCGCGCCCGCCACCCCGCCGGCCCTGGTCGCGGCCGGCCCGCCGGTGCCGTACCCGGTCGGGCGGGCGCGCTGGCCCCGGCGGGGGAGGCCTCCCCAGCATCTTGCCGGGACCCGGCCGGACGCCGCTATCCCTGTGCCGGGGCGGGCCGCGGGGGCCCGCGGCGCCCCGCCCCCAGTTAAGGGTTGTTTTTTTTCAGGCCCGGGTTTATTTTCTCGTCAAGACTTAGGAAAGTTCCCGCGACCGGGGCCTTCCCGGCGGCGGTGCGGCCCGCCCGCCGGAAGCCTCCTCCTCCCGGCGGCCCCGCCGCGCCGGCCTCCGGGGCCCCCTGCCGCTCTCCGGGTTCCGCCCGCCGCGCCCGGCCTGTCCGGGGCCCCCGCCCTGGCCTCCCGCCCCGTGCGGGCGCGGCCCCCGGGCCCCTGCGCGGGGGCGGGCGGCGTGCCGGCCCGGGCCGGCGACAAGGGCGGCCGGGAGCGCGCCGCCGCGAAGGGTAACCACATCACTCAAACATCTTCTGCCCCCGACTTCGCGGGGCTCTGGAAACTGACCGGAGGGGCGGTGGCCGTCGTGGGCGCCGGCGCCTGGGGCACCGCCCTGGCCCTCCACGCCGCCCGGCAGGGCCACCGCGTGACCCTCTGGGCCCGCCGGGACGAGATAGCGGACAGGATCAACACCGCTCGCGAGAACCCCGACTTCCTGCCGGGGGTGCGCCTGGACGGGGACCTCACCGCCGTCTGCGATCCAGGGCGGGCGGTGGAGGGGGCGGCCCTGGTGATCTGGGCCGTCCCCAGCCACGTCCTGAGGGCGGTGGCCCGGGGGGTACTTCCCCGGCTCGCCGAGGGGGCGGCCCAGGTGAGCGCCACCAAGGGCATCGAGGACGGGACCTTCCTCACCATGAGCGAGATCCTGGAGTCCGAGAGCCCCCCGGGGCGGGCCGCCGCGGTGGGGGCCCTCTCTGGCCCCAGCTTCGCCAAGGAGGTGGCGAGGAACCTCCCCACGGCGGTGACCCTGGGCATGCGGGACACCGCCGCCGCGCGGCTGATCCAGTCGCTCCTCTCGGCCCCCACCTTCCGGATCTACACCTCCGAGGACCTGAGGGGGGTGGAGCTCGGGGGGGCGCTCAAGAACGTCTACGCCATCGCCGCCGGCATCTGCGACGGCCTGGAGCTCGGGCTCAACGCCCGGGCGGCCTTCCTCACCAGGGCCCTCTCGGAGATGAACCGGCTCGCGGGCGCGCTGGGGGCGCACCCGCTAACCCTCTCCGGGCTCTCGGGCATGGGGGATCTCATCCTGACCGCCACGGGCGAGCTCTCCCGCAACCGCCAGGTGGGGCTGCGCCTGGGCGCGGGGGAGAGCCTGGAGTCGATCCTCTCCGGCCGCCGGGACGTGGCCGAGGGGGTCAGGAACGCGAGCTCCGTCTGGGGCATGGCCCAGAAGCTCGGGGTGGGCATGCCCGTGGCCCGGGAGGTCTACCGCGTCCTGTACGAGGGCAAGAGCCCCCGCCAGGGCATGGTGGATCTCCTGACCAGGCGCCTCAAGGACGAGATCCACCCCGAGGTGCTGGGGAGGGTGCCTTGACGGCCCCGCAGGGCGACGCGGGCGCGGGGGGGGCCGGCGGCCTCTGCCGTCCCGGCCGGTGCCCGCCCGGCTTCCCCGGGGGGGTGGGCCGCCTCGGCCTCATGGGCGGGGCCTTCAACCCCGTCCACCTGGGCCACCTGCGGGCGGCCGAGGAGATGGCGGCCCGCTTCGCCCTGGACGCGGTCTGCTTCATGCCCACCGCCCTCCCCCCCCACAAGGAGGGGGGCGGGCTCGCGCCCTTCCGGGACAGGCTGCGGATGGTGGAGCTCGCCATCAGGGGGCGGCCGGGCTTCTGCGCGTCGGATCTGGAGGCCCGGCTGCCCGGCCCCAGCTACACCGTGAACACCCTCCGGGCCCTGCGGGGGCTCCTGCCCGCGGGGGCGGCGCTCCTCTTCCTCGTGGGCTTCGACTCCTTCCAGAAGATCTCCCTCTGGAAGTCCTGCCGGGAGCTCTTCACCCTGGCCTCCTTCGCCGTCAACATCCGCCCGGGGGCCAGGCGCGCCTCCCCCGGCTCCCGCCCCCGCCTGGAGGCCATCCTCCGGCAGCTCTTCCGCGCGGAGCCCGCCTGGGATCCGGCCCAGGAGGCCTTCCTGGCCGAGGGCCGCCTCCCCGTGTACTTCTTCGAGGGATCCCGCCTCGCCATCTCCTCCACCGATCTCCGCCGCCGCCTCGCCGCGGGGGAGTCCGTGCGCTACCTCGTGCCGGATCCCGTGCTGGCGTACCTGGCCCGCAAGGGCCTGTACGCGGAGCGCCCGCGGCGGGTCTAGCCGGGGCCGGGCGCGCGGGCCAGGGCTCCGGGCCGGCGCGGCCGCCGGCCCGCCCATCCCCACCCGCGGCGGGCCCGTCCCCGCCCCGGCGGGCGTTTCCATCAATCTCCACGCGGCGGGCCGCCAGCCAGGGCTCGCCTCGTCTCCATGAGGTGCCGATGACGGATAATCCGAAGGACGAGGGCCGGGGGCCCGCCGCCCCCGAGGCCGCCCTGCCCGCGGCCCCGGCCGCGGGGCTGCCCGGCGGGGCGGCCGCCGAAGCCGTC
>JAITEZ010000174.1 GCA_031281735.1 Deltaproteobacteria bacterium
CTGGCCCGAGGCCAGGATCCTCGTCACGGGGGATCTCATCTTCGCACGGGGCTTCGGGAGAGTTGATCTCGCGGGCGGCGATCCCAAGGCCCTGATCGACAGCATCCGGCGCATGGCGGCCCTCGACCAGGTGGAGACGGTGATCCCGGGCCACGGGCCCTCGATAATCGGGCGGAGCCAGGTGGAGAAGAACTTCAAGGCGATCTTCGAGCTCCTCAGGCAGAGCTTCCTCTAGCGCGGGGGCCGCCGCGCCCCTGGCGGCAGGGGCTATACGGGAGAGGGATCCCCGCGGGGGCGTCCCTCGGAAGGGGGACAGGTGCCGAACCAGTTCAAAACCGTCCTTCTCTTCGCCCTCCTGACCGGGGTGGTCATGCTCCTCGGCCAGGCCCTGGGCGGCAACCAGGGGCTCGTGATAGCCTTCGCCGTGTCCGTCGTCATGAACGTCGGCATGTACTGGTTCTCGGCGGACATGGTGCTCGCCCAGACGAGGGCGAGGGTGGTCACCCCGGCCGAGGCGCCGGAGCTCCACGCCCTGGTGGGGCACCTCGCGGCCAACGCGGGGCTCCCCATGCCCCGCGTGGCCGTCGTGGAGGATCACGCCCCCAACGCCTTCGCGACGGGCCGCAACCCCTCGCACGCCGTGGTGGCGGTGACGCGGGGGCTGCTCGACATCATGAACCGCGAGGAGCTGGCGGGCGTCCTCTCGCACGAGCTCGCCCACGTAAAACACCGGGACATCCTCATCTGCTCGGTTGCCGCCTGCATGGCCTCGGTCATCATGCTCCTGGCCTCCATGGCGAAGTTCACGGCCATCTTCGGCGGCAGGCGCGAGGGCTCGGGAAACATCCTCTCGGCGCTCCTGCTCGCGCTGCTAGCGCCCCTGGCGGCCGCCCTCATCCAGGCCGCCATCTCCCGCTCACGCGAGTACCTCGCCGACGAGGACGGCGCGAACATCGCCCAGACCCCGTACGGCCTGGCCAACGCGCTGGAGAAGCTCGGCTCGGCCTCAGCGAGGGGCCTGGCCGTGCGCTCGGCGGGGCCCGCCAACGCGAGCCTCTTCATCGTGAACCCCCTGTCCGCCGGGGCCCTCGGCAGCCTCTTCGCCACCCACCCGCCGCTGGAGGAGCGCATACAGCGCCTCCGGGGGCAGAGGATCTAGGGCCTGCGGGCGGGCCGGGCCCCCGCAGGGGGCGGCCGACCCGCCGCTCGGCGGCGGGATCCCGGCCGGCGTCGCTCTGGTCGGGCCGGCCCCACTGCCCCGGCATGGCACCCGGGCGCGGCGATGAAGGGAGCGGCCGCGCGGGGATATCGCCGCGCCCGGTTCCGCCCTCTTCCCGTCCCGGAGGCGGGTGGGGCCATGTCGGCAATGGCGGCGGGGGGCCGGCAGGGGAGGGAGGGGAGACGCCCCGTCCCGGAGCGCGTCATGCCCGCGATAAAACCCCTTGTCACATTCATGCTGGCTCCTCCTGCCTAGCCCCCGTGCGGCACCACCGGGCGGGGGTGCGTCGCGCAGGCTCCGCCGGGGAAAGGCTTGAGCAAGGCACCTTCCGGCCTGCGGCGAAGCCGGCGGGACACGGTGCGGGCAAGGTCACGCCGCCGCCGTTCCCGCCGGCCGCCTTGCAATCTGCCGCGCCCCCCTGAGCGCCGGGATGCCGGGAGGCCGCCACCCTCCTCCCTGGGGCGCGCGATGCCGGGAGGCCAGGGATCCTGCGGCCAGCCCGGCCGGTACCCGCCGCGCCCGCCTCTGATTCCTGGTGCCGCCGCCGCGCCGCGCGGGTCCCCGGCAGGGACGGGAGGAGGCCGGGCCACCGGTTTTCGGGGGCCGCAGGGGCGGCGCGGTAGCCCCGGACGGGCCTCCCGGCCCTCCGGCGGCCCTCCCCTCCCGCCGCGCAGGACTCTGGATACCCGGGGTACCCGTCCGTCCGGCAATTGCCCCCCCGCCGTCCCCGGATCCGCCGCCGGGATACGGCGGGCCGCGCAGGGGGGGGCGTCTTGCCCGTCCCCGCGTTCAGTGCCGCCGCGCGCGTGCGCGGCCGAAACCGGGGCGGGCACCGCCAGTGGTCCCCCGCCGGTTCGACGCCCCGGAAGGGCCGGAGGGCCAGAACCGGTTCCCGTGCCTCTTCCCCCGTCCCTCTCCGAAAGATCGTTGCGGGGGCCGTGCGCCTCGGGAGGCCGCCCCAGCTGAGCGGCTCTTTAGGCATTTAGCAACCGATCCCGGGTTCCGGGGGGTCATGCGGGTTACGGGCGGCATGCGAGTTATGGGGATTACGTCCTGCTGGCCGCGGACGTGGCGTCCCGGGGGGCGGCCGGCACCAGGCGGCGTTCGCCCCGGCGGCGGCGTTGCCTTCCGGTGACAGGAACAATCACGGGCGACGGTTTGCCGATATCTTTCCGTCTCCTTCCTAGGATGCCGATTCGCTCCCGTAGACCTGCGGCCTGCGCCTCCCGGGCCGCCACCAGCAGGGGGGGACGGGGCGGGGACGGCTTTCCCCGCCCCGGGGATGGAGTCGCGTGGGAGGGGCGGGAGAACCGGCATCGCCGGAGGGGGGAAGGGCATGGCCGCCCGGACGGCCCCCCGGGCGAGGGTGGGGCCCCTGGGCTATGGGGTCTGGCTGTGTTAGGATTGAAATTCATTAATATTCTGGATAACAGCATCGTTATTATGCGTAAATAGGTTGACTTGAGCTTTCAGTTCTCTTATGGTGGACAAATGCACAACCATATTCGAGGTTCGGGGACAAGCTCCGGATAAGCGTGAAAGATGTCAGGGTTCATATAATTACAAAAAATAGATTACCATATTTGTATATAATTTATATTAAATATAATACAGTTATCTTGCCTGCCGGGTGGCAGCGCAGAGGGGAAGCGGGCCGTTCCAGGCCCGCACTGCGGCGCGGTGGAAGCCGCGCCGGGCGGACGCCGTCCGCTGGGAGGCTCGATGTGGGCAGATTCGCGGTGATAGACACGGAGACGACCTGGGGTGACGAGGTGATGTCGATCGGCCTCGTCATCGCCGACTCGGGCCGCTTCACGCCGATTGAGTGGAAATACTACGTCCTCACCCCGTTCAAGAACCACGGCGGCATGTACGCGCACGCGCTCTACGCGAACGGCGCCATGCCCGACCTGGAATGCTCCCGCGAGCGGGCGGTAGGCGATTTGGCGAGGCTGCTGTCCGCGCACTACGTTTCAGAGCTGTTCGCCTACAACGCCGCGTTTGACAAGCGGCACCTGCCGGAACTCGCGCACCTGGCGTGGTACGACATAATGAAGCTGGCGGCGAACCGGAACCACAACCCGAAGATACCGCGCTACGCCGACTGCCACGGCACGGGCAGGCTGAAGCGCGGTTTCGGCGTGGAGAGCGTCTACCGGATGCTGAGCGGCGAACACGCGTACTGCGAGCAGCACAACGCGCTGGCTGACGCCCTCGATGAGCTGAGGATCATGAAGATGCTGAACCACGAGACCGGCAGATACGTCAGGGTCTAGGGGCGGGCCGCGGTGCCGCCGCGCCGAGGACGCGTCGATCCGGTTTACGGAGCTTCGCGCTTTACCGCGGTTGGCCGCAGACCGTGTCATGCCCGAGGCGGTTCCGGGTGGCGTTCCGACGGAACGGCCGGGAATGCGCGTGAGTGGCGTGCCGGGCGTCCGGCCTGTGGCACGCACATGTCCAGCTTCGGGGTGTTGTCCGCGCCGGCCCATGGCGGGCCGTGAAACCGCGGGGCCCGGCGTTTCAGCTGCGCGGTCTCCGCCGGGGGGCCCCCGCGAGCCCGGTGCCGGATCCCGCGTCCAGCGGGGCGGGGCGTCCACCAGGCAACGCAAGAGCCTCCGCCGGGCGTCCTGCCTGTTGCGGGGGCCGGGGGGCCTTCGAGGGAAGTGGGCCTTCCCGGCCCCCCGGATCGCCGCCCGTCCCGGAGCCGCCGGAGCGGACGGCATCACGGAACGGCAGCTCCGCCGTTGCGCTCACGGGCTTCTGCGGCGTTGCGCTCGCCCCGCACCCCGGCGCCCTTCCGCTCCCATCGGCGGGTTCCCAGCGGTCGAAACCCTCAGGAAGGCGGCCCGCTTCCGCGGCCTCGTGCGCAACGGGCCGGCCCGCTCGGCCCGCGAGCTCACAACGGTCGGATCCCTCCGGCAGGCGGCCTTCCGCGGCCATCCTGATTATCCCGACTGCCGTAGCGTGATCTGCCACTGAACCCCTCTTAGGAACTGTAAGAAAATAACTTGCGAAAATTGAACACATCAATATAACCTGAAATCCCGGAAAGCTGTTAATACTACGAAGAAAAAGTTAAAGGATGGGGGCACTTAAAGTAATCATAAATAGTTTTTTGTTCAGCAGTTAATGGCGATATGATATTTTTATCT
>JAITEZ010000183.1 GCA_031281735.1 Deltaproteobacteria bacterium
CCCCAGATATCGGACTTCCAGTTCCCCTCTGCCCCCTCGCCGCAATTTGCACCCGCCGCAATATATGGCGGCGGCCAGCTGAGCAGCCGTTCAACGAATCCAACGGACCCTGGAGGGAAGACACGCGCCGTCCCAGTGGCGCCTCATGTTCCTGGGACGGGGCACACATGCCCAGAAAGTGACGGCTGGACGCCTCGGCATGGCTCCAGCCGGATGCGGAAGCGCAGGCGCCGCCCCCCCCGACGGAATGACCTTGGCTGATCCGGATCCCGGAAGCGGGCCTGACCGGCAGCCCAGGGGCGGAAACCCTTTGCGGGCCGCCCCCCCGACTGCCAGGATCGCCCGCCTGAGATCCCCGATGTTCCCGAACCCGCAAGCCCTGTGGATCAGCATGAAGGCGGGGGTCGGCGGCCACCGCCCCGATCCGCTCCCCCCTCCTGCCGGGCGCCTCCCGGAGGGGTTTCAGCGCCGTGCCGGCTTTCCCGCCCCCCGGGACACCGGATCGCCGCTTTCAGGATCAGCGACGGTGGCGATGCATCTCACTCTCCTGCCAATGCCAGTCTCGTCCATGCCTTTCCTGCGCAACTTTTTTTGTCCTGATCCGGAGTGTTTCCTTTCCAGGCGCCCTTGACGGATGCCGCTGATCGCAAGCCGGCCCACATCCGTGATGGAAGCCGCATGCCCATGCCCTGCCCGCGCAGAAGCCTCAAGGCGGCCTTCGCGGACTGTTCCGCGTGTCTCTTCCCCGGCTCCGAGGCACGCGTGCCGATCTGCCTGAGTGTATCGCGTCTCCTGCAATACGCCCGGGGGACATCCGCACTGAGAGGACGGCCTTCCTGGTGATGGCGGCACGCCGGGCCTGTCTCTAGGCCGGGCCGCGGGGTTCCCGACCCCCCTTCCGGAGCCGGGTTCCTGCGGCGCCACCCGCCTGCCGTAGGCTTTCGTGGCCGGCTCACGGGCAGGGGGGGTGCCCCGTTGTCCTCATCTGCCGGGACTGTCCCGTCCCCTCCTGCAGGGACAGGCTCCAGGGACGGGCATTTCCCGTGCCATCACTGCTGGGGCGGCTACCGGGCCGACGCTGCCCCGCGTCCCCTCCCGGGACGGGCACCCGTGCGGACGGTGTCCCCTCCGGCCCTGGGGCCCTGGTGTCCCTCCCGGCCTCGCGGCCCCCGCGTCCAGCGCCCTTCGCGCCTCCCGCGTTCCCCGCAGCCCCGCGGACGCTCCTTCCTCCGGCCCGGCCTCCCCGCCCGCCGGGCGTCCTCAGGGGGCCCAGAACCCCTTGCAGACCATCCCGAAAACCTCCGCCAGGGCCGGGTCGAAATGCGTGCCCGCGCCCTGGAGGATTATCTCCACCGCCTTCTCGTGGGTGAAGGGCTCCTTGTAGGGCCTCTTCGAGATCAGCGCGTCGTAGACGTCGCAGACGGCCATGAGCCTGCCCTGGAGCGGAATCGCCTCCCCGGCGAGCCCGAAGGGGTAGCCCGAGCCGTCCCACTTCTCGTGGTGGGAGAGGGCGAGGATCCTCGCGTGCCCCATGAACTGGGCGTCCTTCCCGGGGAGGGTGGCGCTGATCTTGTCCAGGACGGCCGCCCCGAAGGTGGTGTGGAGCTTCATCGCCTCGAACTCCGCGGGGGTCAGGCTGCCGGGCTTCTTGAGGATGGAGTCGCTGATGGAGATCTTGCCCACGTCGTGCAGCATGGAGGACTGCAGGACGATGTCCGAGTCCCAGGAGCGGAGCTCGTCGCGGTAGATCCCCAGCTTCTCCATGCCCTCCAGGAGGTGCTTCAGCCATTTCATGGTGCGGCTCACGTGGCCGCCGGTGGTGTCATCGCGGCTCTCCACCAGGTCCACCACGGTGCTGAAGATCGCCCCCTGGAGGCGGGTGATCTTCTCCGCCTCCTCGGCCACCAGCTCCTGGAGGTTCATGTTGAAGCGCTCGAGCTCGCGGCTCTGGCTCTCCAGCCTGAGCCTCTGGCTCCGGAGGGTGAGGTGGATCTCCACCCGGGCACGCAGCAGCTCGGGCTCGAAGGGTTTCGCGATGTAGTCGACTGCGCCGAGGCGCAGGCCCTCCACCTCCGAGCCGGTGTCCGTGCGGCCCGTGAGGAAGATGACCGGGACGTCGGCGGTGTTCGGCTTGGACTTCAGGGCCTTGAGGGCCTGGATGCCGTCCATGCCGGGCAGGTTGATGTCGAGGAGGATGAGGTGCGGCATGGCCTTGTCCAGGAGCTCGAACATCCTCTCGGCCGAGGTCACCGTGAAGACGTCCGCCGCCCCCACCAGCGCGGACTTGGCGAGCCTGAGGTTGGTCACCGCGTCGTCCACTATCAAGATCCGCGAGTCAGCGAGATCGCCGCCCATCTTCCCCTCCCTGCGCCCCGCCGCGGAGTCCCCGCTGCGTCCCGCCCGTCCAGATGCCCGCCGCCCGGGCCCGTCCCGCGGCGCGCGGGGCCGGCCGGGCCGGGCCCGCCCTCACTCACGGCCGCCGGCCCCGCCGGGCCCGTCCTCCCCGGCCCCGGCGAGCTCGTCTATGAGCCGCGCCGCCTCCGCGAAATCCGAGACCAGGATCAGGTCGGAGACGTTGTCCAGGATCTCCTTCGTGGCGCCCCCGGTGGAGGCCGACAGCCGGTCGACCAGCCGGTCCGCGTCGCCCACCCTCCCGGAGGAGATGGCCTCCTTCAGGGCGGCCAGATCCTCCGGGGACACCCCCCCGCCGCCGGAGGGGGAGGGCGCCGTGGCGCGGGCTATGTGATCCCTCAGCCCCACCAGGGCGACGTCGAAGGCCTCCAGCCTGCCGTTCCCGAAAGGCCCGGCGTCCCCTTGCCTGGCGGCCTGTTCCAGGAAGGCCGCCTCGGCGGCCAGCGCACGGGCCCCTATGCCGCCCAGGCCGCTCTTGAGGGCGTGGACGCGGGCCGCGAGCAGCCCCAGGCGCCCGCTCAGGTCCCCGCCCTCCCTGGAGTCCGCGTACTGGAGGTAGTCCGCGATGTCCTCCAGGAAGACCCCCAGGACGCGGAGATCATGATGGGGTGAGCCGCCGCAGCGCTCGAGCCCCGTAGCCGGGTCGTAACCGGGCAGGCCGTCCAGGCTGCGGAGTTCCCCGGGGAGCCGCGAGGCCGCGTCCCCGGAGGCGGCGGGGCCGGCGTCCGGGGGGATCCGCGCCCCGCCCCCCGCCCCGGCGGCTCCGGAGGGCACTCCCGCGCCCCACGCCGGGACGGCGGCCCCCGCGCCACGTGGGGGGGGCGTCCTGTCCCCCGGCGGCGGGGCGGCGGCCGCGGCCGGGTTCGGCGGGGCGGGGTGTTCCTCCCCGGCCGTCTCCGGCGGGAGCCTGAGGCCCTCGGGGACCCAGCGGTCGAGGATCGCGGCGAGCTCCCGCACGTCCACGGGCTTCGAGATGTAGTCGCTGAAGCCCAGAGAGAGGAGGGCTTCGCGGGTGCCCGCGATGGCGTTGGCAGTGAAGGCTATGATCGGGGCCGAGCGGTAGTGGGGCGAGATCTCCCGCATGAGCTTCATGGTGGCGCACCCGTCCAGGCCCGGCATCATCTGGTCGATGAACAGGATGTCGAATCGCGTCTCCCGCGCGGCCTCCAGCGCCTCCTCGCCCCCGGTGCAGGCGGTGGCGCTCACCCCGTATTGCTTCAGGAGGCCCTTCGCCACGGTCAGGTTCGTGCGGATGTCGTCCACCACCAGTATCTTGCAGCCCGGGGCCCGGAAGACAGCACGGTACGCCCCGGCGGGCCCCGGCGCCGGCGCCCCGGCGCCGTGCGACTCGCCTATGGGCGCGAAGTCCCAGGCCTCCTGGCGGAAGGTGGCGGTGAAGGCCGAGCCCCGTCCCCAGGTCGACTCGACCGTCACGTCCCCCTCCATCATGCGGCAGATGCTCCGCGCGATGGAGAGCCCCAGGCCGGTGCCCTCGATGTGATCCCCCCGCCGCCAGTCCTCGAGGCGCACGAAGTCCCCGAACAGGCTGGGGAGATCCTCCTCCCGGATCCCCTGGCCCGTGTCCTCCACGGTGAAGGCCAGCAGGACCCCCTTGAGGTCCAGCCGGTCCCAGCGGACGGTGAGCTTGACCCTGCCCTTCTCGGTGTACTTGACGGCGTTGGAGAGAAGGTTCAGGAGCACCTGCTGTATGTTGAGGGAGTCGCCCACGAGTCCGCTGGGGATGGTGGGATCGATGTCCGCGATGAGCTCCAGGCCTTTCTCCCTGGCCCGGACGCCGGCCACGGCCAGCACGTCGTCCACAAGCCTCCCCGGGTGAAAGCGCTCGAAGGCTATCCGGAACTTCCCGGACTCTATGCGCGAGAGATCCAGGATGTCGTTGATGATTCCGAGCAGGCTCCCCCCCGCCTTGCGGATGTCGGCGATGTAGCCCAGCGCCTCCCGCGACCCGTAGTTGCGTTCGGCCAGCTCGGAGAGGCCCAGGATGGCGTTCATGGGGGTGCGGATCTCGTGGCTCATGCGGGCGAGGAAGGACGACTTGAGCCGGCTCTCTTCCTCGGAGCGGTTCTTCGCGACGTTCAGGCGCAGGAGGATGACGCTGAGGATGGCGGCCAGGGTCAGGTTGATCCCCAGGATGGCGGGGAGCATGGCCTTGGCCTCGCCGTAGTAGAAGGCCTCGGGCGCCGCGACGCCCAGGTGCCAGCCGTTCTCCATCTCGGTGAAGAAGCCGATGTGCCGCTCGCCGCGGATGTCGAAGCGCTCGATGTGCACGCCGCCCGGGGGGGCCGAGGCCAGGGTGCCTGCTATGGAAGAGAAGCCGGGCGCCATCGAGAGGGGCTTCCCCACGAACTCGGGATCCGGGTAGGCCAGGATGTTCCAGGAGTTGTCGGTCAGGAGCCCGAAGCCAGAATCCCCCACCTTGAGGCTCGCCACCTGATCCACGATGGGGGCGATGAGGTAGTCGACCGCGAGCACCCCGTGGCTCTCGCGCCTCCGGTCGTAGACGACGGTCGAGATGGTGGCGACGGCGCGGCCGATGCGCGGGTCGATGGCCGGCTCCGTGTGGTGGAAGCCCTTGGTCAGGAGCGCCCCCCGGAACCAGGGGGCGGTCTTGGAGTTGAAGAAGGTGCCGGGCACCAGCCCCGATCCGTCCATGAAGCTCCCGTCCAGGAAGCCGTAGACGGAGCGGAAGACGTTCCCGATGTCCTTCTGCCCGGAGAAGACCGTCGTGAGCTCGCGGAGGATCCGGAGCCTCTCCTCGGCGGACGCGCCCCTCTCGATGGCCATGGACATGACCGAGGTCGCGTGCCCCAGAGCGTCCTCGTTGGCCTGGATGAGCAGCCTCAGGGATCCCTGGTAGACCATGAGTTCGCTCCGGCTGTGGAGGTCGATCTGCCTGCGCATGAGGGAGCTCACGTAGAAGTAGCTCGCGAGCGTGGTGACGAGGAACGCCCCCAGCACCAGGAGGACGTGCATCCAGCCGTCCCTGAGGGCCGACACCATGTCCAGGCTCCGGGACATCCCGCCGCCCCCTTCAGTCTGCTGCCGCGGGGGGGCGCCCCGCGGCAGCGCCGGCCCCTGCTGACCCGGCGCTGCCCGGCCAGGAGGCGCGGGCGTACAGGTATGCCGGGGTGATGTCCCGCAAGGGCCCGCCCGCCGCGTCGCCGCGGCGGATCATCCCGTCAGCCGCCCACGGGGATCCCCCGGACCGCGAAGGGCCCCCTGAGTCGGCGCCCGGGCCCGCCCCCGGGGCGGTGGAGGGGCCGGCGCCGCCCCCCGCGAACGCGTACTTGGAGGGCACCTTCCGGGAGGTGGTCCCTACGTGGCCCCTCCCGAAGATGTAGGTGTCCTGGTAGACCAGGAGCATGTTGGGGTACTCGCGGCCGGCGGGGTCGGTGAGCGGCTGGCCGTTCCAGTGCACGCCCGGGGCCGCGGCCTCGTAGCTCCCCAGGAGCGCCCGGATGTCCGCTGCCGCGACCTCCCCAGAGACCGCGCGCACCGCGTGCCGCGTCAGGGCCGCCACGTGGCCGCCGGCCAGGGACGCCGTCCAGGCGCCCAGGCGGCCCGCCCCGCCCGCCTCCCGGACCGCCTCCTCGACCCTCGCCGCTATCTCGGGCCAGTCACCCTGGAGCGAGTCGGGATCGAGGCCCAGGGCCTCGGGGTAGCCCAGGAGCGGGGACGGCTCGTCCGCCTCGGGGAAGTAGC
>JAITEZ010000127.1 GCA_031281735.1 Deltaproteobacteria bacterium
TCCACCCCGCCCGTCGCGACGGCCTCCTCGCGGGCCCCCGGCGCGACCCCCTCGTCCGCGCGTACCCGCACGGCTGGTTCCGGCCAGGTCATCCACAGCATCAGCCACGTGGTTCGCCAGGGCGACACCCTCTCCACGGTGGCCGGCCTCTACGGGGTGGACATGGACAGGCTCCGCTCCGACAACCGGATCCGGGGTGACACCCTGTATGTGGGCCAGATACTGACGGTCCGCTCCAACATCCCTCTCCAGGCCCAGTCACGCCCCAGCACCAGGACCACCTGGGTGGAGGTCACCCCCGGAGAGCCCCTCTACCATACGGTCCAGCGCGGCGACACCGTGGGGGCCATCGCCGAGCGCTACAGGGTCACCCAGGCCCAGCTCCGCGAGCTCAACAACCTCTCCGGCAACAGCATACGCGCGGGACAGAAGCTCCGCGTGGGCACCGGCCCCGCGGCTCCCGCCCCCTCCTCTGCCGCCTCGGGCAGGCTGATCGAGTATAAGGTCCGCGAGGGCGACACCCTTTCCACCGTGGCTGAGAGCTTCGGCATGAAAACAGCCGATCTCAGGGCGGCGAACAGGCTTTCCGGGGACGTCATCCGCCCCGGCCAGACCCTCCGCGTGAAGGATCCCGGCGGCGGGACCGGGACGGCTCCCGCCGCCGGCCCCGCCGTCTACGAGGTGAAGAGCGGCGACACCGTCTCCCAGATAGCGGAGCGGTTCCGCTTGACCTCGGCCGAGCTGCGGTCGCTGAACAACCTTTCCGGCGACACCATACGCGCGGGACAGAAGCTCCGGGTCAGCTCCGCCGCCGCGGCAGCCACCCTCTCGCCGGCCTCGCCGGGCGTAGAGGATCTCCGAGTTGCGGAAGGCCCTGCCGTCTACGAGGTCAAGAGCGGCGAGACCCTCTCCCAGATAGCCGAGCGGTTCCGCACGAGCACGGCCGCGCTCAGGTCGCTGAACGGCCTTTCCGGCGACACCATACGCACGGGCCAGAGGCTCCGGGTCGGCTCCTCCTCCGCGGCGGCGGGTGCCTCTCAGGCGGCCTCGGCGGGCGGAGGGGACTCCCCGGCCGTCGTCTACGAGGTCAAGAGCGGCGAGACCGTCTCCCAGATAGCCGAGCGGTTCCGCATGAACTCGGCCGAGCTGCGGGCCCTGAACGGTCTTTCCGGCGACACCATACGCGTGGGCCAGAGGCTCCGGGTCCGCGGCGGGGGCGCCGCCGGGATCCCGTCCGGGGACGGCGGGCCGGCCTCCCCCGGCGCTTCCGGCCCCGGCTCCGCATCCTCCGGGACCGGCGTCTACGAGGTGCGGAGCGGCGACACGGTCTCGCAGGTTGCCGAGCGCTTCGGCATGAGCTCGGCGGATCTCCGGGCCCTCAATAACCTCTCCGGGGACACCATCCGTGCAGGCCAGAGGCTCCGGGTGCGGGGGGGAGCCTCCCCGTCCCAGGGCGCCTCCCCGGGAGGGACGCCTCCGCTCGCCCGTCAGGCGCCGCCATCCTCCGGGACGGGCGTCTACGAGGTGAGGACCGGGGACACGGTTTCCCAGATAGCCGAGAGTTTCGGCATGAGTTCTGCTGAACTCCGGGCCCTCAACAACCTCTCGGGCGACACCATCCGCGTTGGCCAGAGGCTCCAGGTATCAGGCGGCGGCTCCCCGGCCTCCCGGCCGCAGGCCCCGGCCTCCCAGCCGCAGGCCCCTGCCTCCCCGCTGCAGGCACCTGCCTCCCCGCCGCAGGCACCTGCGGCGCCGCAGCCCTCCCAGCCTGCGGCCCCGTCCTTCGCCCCCGGCCAGATACCCTTGAACGCGCCTCCGCCGCCTCCGCAGTCCCAGGCCCCCGGTCCCAGGACCGCCTCCGGATCCCTCAGGGATCCGGCCCCCGGTTCCGGATCAGGGACGTATGAGGTGCAGAGCGGCGACACTGTCTCCCAGATTGCCGAACGGCACGGCATGTCATCGGCGGATCTCCGGGCCCTCAACAACCTCTCGGGCGACACCATACGCGTCGGCCAGAAGCTGAGGGTATCCGGGAGCATCCGGCGGACCGGCTCCTCAGGGCCGTCGGTCCCCTCCGGTTCCCCCGGCGGCGGCGCTTCCGCCTACAAGGTCCAGGACGGCGACACCTTGTTCTCCATCGCCAGTAGGCACGGCATGAGCGTGGACGAGCTCAGGCGCCTCAACGGCAGGATCGGGGACATCGTGCGCCCCGGCGAGACCATCAGGGTGAAATAGGGCCACGGGGCCCTCCCGTAAAACTGCCGCGGACGACATGCGGCCCCCTGCGGGGCGTCTTGCGCGGTTTCCCGTCCACTCCCGGACGGGGATCCCGGCTCCCCGTCCGGAGGGGACGGGCGCCTCGTGAAAGGGAGGCGGTCCGAAAGGTGATCCGCTGGCATCCCGTGTCCGGCACGTCCGCCCATGCCGCAGGGGCCCTGGCCGGCGGCAGGCAGCCCAGCCCCTTCCCCCGAGCCCGGCTGGACCATCCCCCGGCGTGATGTCCAGGATCCTGACGGCCCCCGCCTGGTGGGAGCGGGTCCTGACTTGCCCTCGGCGCTCATGTCCCAGGCGGAACGCCGGGGAGGGCCTTCAGCCGGAGTCCGGGGAGCCGGTCGGAGGCCTCCGGAGAGATCCCGCCCGTCCCGGGCGGCGCGCTCCGCCGCGTCCGGGAGCGGCGGTTTCCCGAAGCGCCCCGGCCCCGGGCGGGAAAGGCGCCTGCCATCATGCCCGTACAGGGCTGCGGAAGTGCCGGATCCTGTCTGTGGCAGATCCTTCGTCTGCCCCTGATGGCGTGCAATCCCCCGTCCCTGATGACAGCGAGAGTTCCCTTCAGCCCCTCCGTTCCGCTCCTCGCGGCAGGCCCCGGCGGCCGGGCACGGAGGCGGCGCCGCCGGATCCCCGTCCGGCGCGGCATGAACACCGGGCGGGCGCCCGGACGCGGGCGGGGCGGCCTTGCCGGCGCGGCGCCGGGCGTCCCGGTGCCTTTCCAGGCCGGGGCTTCCCGCAGGGGAGCGGGTTCTCGGCGGAGCCAGGGGCATCGGCCCCGGAGGGCGCGGGTAGGTGCCCGAGGGTCGGGCGGTGCCTGGGGCGCTCGGAAGCCGGAAAAGGAAAACCCGGGCCGCGGGGCCCGGGTTTTCGCATTGCGGAAGCGGCGGGTGTCAGGAGGGGGCCTGGCTTTCCTCCCCCTCCCAGAGGCCCGCCTTCTTGAGGACCGGGACTGGGTCCACCAGGTGGTACTTCCACCAGTCGTTGTGCTCCTGGGCCTTCTCGCCCAGGAACAGGGCCATCAGCTGGTTCAGGTGGAACACGGGGATCTTCAGCTGGAGGCCCGAGGAGACGATGCGCATCTCGAGGTTCATCTGGCACATGGCGCAGGTGGTGACCATGGCTTCGGCGCCGGCCTCGTAGGCGCCGGTGACTATCTGGACGACCAGCTCCTCCGCGATCTCGGGGTAGACCGCCGAAACGAAGGCCGAGCAGCAACGGTTTGGCCAGGGCCAGACGACGGTCTCGGCGCCGATGTGGCGCACCACCCGCTCGACCGTGTCGCGGCGGCGCTCGAGGGGCCTGAGCGTCTTGGGGTACATGGCCCCGCAGCCGTAGTATACGGCTATCTTGAGGCCCTTCAGGGGGGTCTCGCCCTCGAAGACGTGGCCCTTGGCCCTGGCCTCCGTGAGGACCGCGTGGTAGAGGTCGTAGATGTTAAGGATCTCGTTGCCGGAATGAATGCGGCCGTACATCTTCTCGTACTTCTTCTTGGTCTCCGGCTCGGTCTCCAGGTGGTGCTTGGCCGTCGCCCAGTTGCGGTAGCAGCTGGGGCAGGGGATGACCACGGGGACGTCCGGCTGGATGAGCGAGAAGTTCCGGGCACCCATGCCGACGGGTATCTCGTGGTTCACGGCGTGGCCCGAAGAGGATCCGCAGCAGTTCCACTCGTCGATCTCGTTGAGCTTGATCCTGAGCTTCTTCAGCACTAACTGCATGGGGCGATTGGACTCGTCCACGCCTGTCTTCATGGTGCAGCCGGGGTAGTAGAAGGCCTCGTATACGTAGTCTTCCGTCATGGTGCCTCCTCCTACATGTTCAGCCAGTCGCCGACGACCGTCTTGCGTACCTGGGAGAGCCCCCGGCTCATGATCCGCGAGGGCAGGAGATGGAGCTTGCCCTTGAGGATCATGCGGGTGCCGAGGATGGCGTCCTGGAACCAGGCCTTGGGGCCGCTGCCGAAGGTCAGGAGCTTGTGGTGGCCCATGAGCTCGACCTTGTGGCACCTGCCGTGCCTCCGGACTGACCAGAGGAAGGCGCGGTGGAATTCCAGGATGGGCCGGTCGCCCGGCTGGACCTTCTCCTTGAGGCATTCGCCGCGCAGGTAGTCCATGACTCCCGCGATGTCGATGGCCATGGGGCAGACCGCGGCGCAGGTGTGGCACCCCACGCAGCGCCAGATGGTGGAGGAGCTCAAGGCCTCCTTCTTGAGGCCGAGGACGGAAAGCCGCATGATGCCGTGCGGGCCGTAATCCATGTAAGTGTACATGGGGCAGCCGCCAGAGCAGCTCATGCAGGTGAGACAGGCGTTCAGATCGGTCCCCGCCACCTCGCCAATCTGCTTGGCGAAGCCGAGATCGCTCTGATCCATGTTCACCGGCTCCCGGCTCGAGAGTTTCTTCGTTTCCGGATACATGTGATCTCCCTATATATGGTATTTGTAGGGAGCCCCAGGCCGTAGCCGACGGGAAGCCCGGTAGAGGGCAACGGATCCTCCCCAGGCGGCCGGATTACTCGTGGCGCCGGATGGGGAAGGGGCCGGGGTCTCTGGCGGGGTGCTTCGCGCGGGCACGTTCTGTCGCGGGCTCCTTGTGCGGTAGGCTTTTATGATAACAGAGAGGGTGCTAACGAGCAAACTATAATTTGACATTTTCAAGGCGGGGCGGCAGGGGTGGGTGCTTACAGCGATAACAGCCTGTTTTAGCTGATAAAATGAGGGTGACACCTGCAGCGCAGCGCCTTCTGTGCGGGATCCTTGCCACATCTTCCGGAAAGTGGCCGGGCCGTCCCGGCCGAGCGGCCGGAAAGGGCGGAAGGCTCGGAAACGAAGGCTTCCGGAGCTTGACGCCCGGATTATCCCTGAAAAGCGGCAGTATCCCTTCCGCCCCGGACTTCCCGAGCATGTGCCGGGGAGGGCAGGGGGAGCAAGGCAATGAGTGAAAGGGTTGGGAGAAAGCGTGGAAGGAGAGAGGAGGGAGGGACAGGGAGGGCCCTGGGAGGGTTGATGCCGGAAAGGACGGTGGAGGGGACAGGGGAAGGGCCTGGAGGGGCCTGGAGGGGCCTGGAGGGCCTGTGAGGGGGGCCTGGAGGGGCCTGGAGGGGCCTGGAGAGGGGCCTTGGAGGGGCCGTGGAGGGGCCTGGAGGGCCTGGGAGGGGCCCTGGAGGGGCCCTGGAG
>JAITEZ010000359.1 GCA_031281735.1 Deltaproteobacteria bacterium
GCGGCCTCCCTGAGCTCGCCCGCGCAGGCCTTGAGTTCTTCCGGTGACATGTTCCCTTCCTGTCCTCCCCGCAACCCTTCCGGGCAGCCCCCGGCCCGGGCCGCCGCCCTTCCGGGCCCCCCCCGCGCCAGGCGGGCGCCCGCGCGGCACCAGGCCCGGCCCGGCGGCCTAAATCCGAGTGAGATCCCCCGTGTCCAGCCAGTAGCCGGAGTCGTTCCTGAGGGTCTGGAGCCGCACCACCACGGTGCCAGGGGCCAGAACCTGCCCGCTCTTGTCGGTGACCTGGTCCACATTCAGGATGCCCTCGGTGCGGGTGAGGATGCGGCTCACCTGGTGGCGGGGCCTGTCCTCCGGATCCTCGGCCTCGGCCATGTCGAACTGGAGGGTCACGTCGTAGGGGAGCCTGCCGATGGAGGCCTCCTGGGCGTCCCCGTCCCGGAACTCCAGGCTGTATAGGCGGGTGGTGGTCCAGCGCTCGCAGGAGAGCTGGCGGAAGCCCACCGCCGTGTTGGCGTTGAACTTCACGACGCGCTCCTGGGAGACCTCCTTGCCGGTGTGGACGTCCAGGTTGGTGAACCAGACGTTCTGCCCGCCGCGGTCGAGCTTGCCCTTGGCGTCCAGCATCCCCATGTAGCGGTTGATGGGCTGCGGCAGGAAGTTGTCGGTGTCGATGGTGATGCCGTTCAAGGCCCTCTCGGCGAGCGAGCAGATGATGGCGCCCACGACCACGCTAGTCTTGGGGTCCTCGATGCGGCCGTGGCTCACGAAGGGGTATTCCGAGTCCACCCGGTACTTGTGCATGTGGACGATGCGGTCGACGGGAAGGAAGGTCCTCTCGTAGGGGACGCGCATGATGGCCGGCCAGCGCGAGGGGCGGCCGGTCAGGATGAGCGCGTCGCAGTCGAAGTAGCGTATGACCTCGCCCAGGTCTATCAGGATCTGCTCGATGACGAAGCCGACGCTCCGGTCGACGGCGCGCAGGCTGACACGGAAGGAGAAGTCCAGCAGGGAGAAGTCCCGCCAGCCGGCCTCCCGCAGGGGGGCCTCAGCGTAGTCCAGGATGCTCGCGAGCCTGTCGGGGGCGGGCCCCTCGGGGACGCCCAGGCAGTCGCGCAGGCTCACCTCGCGGTCCGAGAAGTCCCCCGTCTCCCCGCACTCCTCGTAGAGCTTCAGGATGCGGAGGGCGACCGGCACCGCCACGTGAGCCACGAACTGGCTCCGGAGCTGCTTCTGCTGGCGGCCCGACTCCTGGACGCCCATGGTCACGGTGTCGGTGAAGAGCCGCTCCAGGAGGTTCCCGGCGTCCTGTACGCCGTGCTCACGGGCGGCGTCCCCGAGATGGCGGACGAACTCCAGGCGGATTATCTCGCGCATGATGTCGTCGCCCGCCACGTTGAAGCCGTCCCGGAAGTCCTGGAAGGGCAGGATGTGCGGGGTCGCCACCCCGGGGTTCAGGATGGTGTAGGTGATGATGGAGAGATCGGTCGTGCCGCCGCCTATGTCTATCGAGGCCAGCCGCAGGCTGTCCACCTCGCCCTGCTGGCCGGGGATGCCCGCGCGCCTCTTGCCCAGGAGCCGGAAGAGCTCCTGGCCGTTGTTGTGGAACTTCTTGTGGATCTCGTTGTAAAGCCAGACCATCTGGGTGCAGGTGGCCTCGTACCACTCGCACCGCACCGTGGGGGAGGCCCGGAAGTCGTCCAGGCCCGGCCGCGAGTAGAACTCCTTCCACCAGCCCATGCTCACCCACACGGCCTCCACCGCGAGGCGGGCCCAGGTCTTGAATATGTTCTGCTCGGCGAGCGGCATCGCCGTGGGGACGGTGAGGATTATGGCCTTCAGGCGCCGCGCGCGGTTCGGGTTCTCCCGGGTGTCGCGCACACCGGGGGCGTTGATGCAGGAGAGGGCCTGGGCGACGAGCTCGGCCAGGAGGAACATCATGAGCGAGCTGCGGCTGTAGAGCCCCCGGAAGGCCCCGATGGTGTCGCCGCTCTCCAGGTACTGCTTGATGGGCCCCGGCAGGTGCGTCTTCTTGAGGTCCGGCCGGTCCTCCCTGACGGGGTCCCGGAAGACCGTGAGCGGGATGCCGGCGGAGTTGATGTTCAGGACGAAGGCCCCGTAGTTGACCGCCGGGTGCTCCTGGCCGCGGTTGTGGTAGTCGCAGGAGTTGTTGAAGTACCACTGGAGGAGGCGCTTCCTCGTGTCCCAGAGGTAGCGCTTGGGGCTCGACATGCCGGTGGGGCCCAGCTCCTCCTTGGCGGCGGCGGCCAGGCGGCCCGCCTCCGGGCCCACGCGCACGGTGGAGGGCCAGCGGAAGCTCAGCTTGTGGCCGCGGGAGTCCTTGGCGAAGCTCCAGTCCTGGGGCCCGAACCAGGGCTCCATGAACTCCACCGAGGTGTCCAGCGGCTCCGAGTAGGTGCGGGAGGGCTCCGTGAGATCGCGGATCTGCAGGGGGTAGCAGTCGGTGAGCTTGGTGGGGCCCAGGGGCGAGGTCTCGACGATGACCCCCGTGATGCGGGAGTTCCCGACGTCGATGACGAGGGTCGCGTCCGTGGGCTTCTCGGCGCCCGCGTTGATGACCCGGATGGGCGGCCCCATGGCCCCCGCAAGGTGGACGCCCTCCAGGAGCGTCTCGTAGAGGGCCATGTACTCGGTGCGGGCGGTCCTGCCGTCGTCGTCGTAGGCGTAGAGGGGGAACCACTCGGTCAGGGACGAGAGGCGCCTGCCGCCGGAGCGTTTCCGGTAGGCGTCCCAGAGCTCCCGGATGCCCTTCTTCACCCACTCCAGCCCGTCCACGAACCAGGCGTTGTCCCTCTCGTGCCAGGCCAGGCTGAAGGCCGAGGCGCCCTCGACGTCCCGCGGCGAGAGGGCGTGGTACACGGCGCTCAGGCCGCCCCCCTCGCCCCCGGCCTTCGGCTGCTCCACCTGGGGGTCGAAGACGAGGGTCAGCTTCCAGACGTGGCCCCCCTCCCGGTCCGGGGGGGATATCCAGGCCCGGCACCAGTCGGTGGGGCCGTACGAGAAGAGCGGCGTCATGTCGGGGTTCTGGCTCTGGTGGGCGAATACCGGGAAGGGGATCCACTGCCCCGAGAATACCCGGAAGGCCGTCTGGAACTCGCAGGTGTAGTGAACCTCCAGGATCTCCCTCCGCACCCGGTCCTGGAACTCCCCCGAGCCGTCGTCGCAGGGCTCGAGGGGGGCGAGCACCGTCCTCCTCCCCGGGCCGTCCGGCATCTTCACGTGGAAGGGTTTCCTGGTGGAGGCGATGGGGTGCTTCCCCAGGGCCTGGCCCAGATCCACCTCGTAGTCGATGAACTGCAGGGCGGCCCCGGGGATGATGGTGTAGACGGTCTTGCTCTTCATCAGTAAGGTGATCCTCGGGCCCACGGCGCACCCGGGGACTCTCTGCCTCGGGGGCGGGCCGCGCACGGTGCGGCGCTCCCGCCGCAGGGGGAGGCGTCCAGGGTGGGCCGCCGGAGGGGATCCCCGCCGCCCGGGGCCGTCCGTCCGCAGGTGGCCCGGCCTGAAGGAGGCGCGGGAGCGGAACCCGGCTGGCGGGGCCGGCCCGCGCGGCCATCGCCGGAAGGGGGGCGCGACGGGCGCGCGGGGCAGGGCCTCGGGGGGGAAGCGGTAATCGGTAAGGTGGGGTGCCGGGCCGGTCGGGGGCACCGAAAGGCCCGGTCT
>JAITEZ010000404.1 GCA_031281735.1 Deltaproteobacteria bacterium
GACGGCGGGGTCTTGGCCGGCTGTTTCATGATTGGCGCGGTCGCCAAGGCGTACGGGACGGCGGGGCGGCGCCTCGCGGGCCGGTTCCTTCAACGGCCGGAAGGCCGGGCGCGGGAGGACCGCATGCCCTGAACCGGCGGGGGCCGACTGGAAAGGACTCAGAAGAAGGGAACCTCATCGGCTGATTGTCCTGTGTCAATTATAAATATTAATTAATTATAAATAAAATATAAAATTATATTCTAACATATTTTTATTTATAAATATAAATTTAATTATTAAGTATTATATTAATAATATATATAAAGTCATAATTATTTAGAATATCATATTTAAAATTATTATTTAATTAATAATATTCAAGTATGGTGGCCGTCCGGCGTGGGCCCGCCTCTCCGGCAACCCTATCGCCGGCCGGTCCCGCCGGGCATGCGTCTTCCCCGCGCCCGGCTCCCCCGGCGCGCCGCCTGCGGCGAGCAGGTGACCGCGGCCCCGCTGGCCGGTTTTTCGGCCTCTCCCCCACGCCCTGGGCGGGCTTTGGCCCTTCACCGCTGCGGAGCCAGGCCTCGCCTTCCCGCCCCCTGCGGCTCTCCCCTGCAGTTCCGCGCGGCAGTCCCACGCCGCGCCCCCGCGCCGTCCGACATTGCGGGAAAACCAGCCAGCCCCCCGCACGGAAGTCCGGCCCCGGCAAGGACTCCCCTTGGGCCTGCGGCCACCCGGTCCGGCGGCACGGGCCGGGGCCGGGAGGCGCGAGGCCGCGGTGCCGACGCCGGATCTGCGGGCGCGGGACGCCAGGGTCGCGACGGCCCCTCCCCAGGGAGCCCCGCCCCTGCGGGGATACCCCGCCCCGCGGCGACGGGAGGCCCGCGGGCGCCGGCTCAGGACTCGTCTGCCGGGCCGGGGGCCCGGGAGGCGCGCTTGAAATGGGCGGGGGCCTGGGAGCCGTCCCCCGAGGCGGCCTTCAGGAAGTGCCAGAAGTAGAGGGCGCCCGACCAGTACGTGGCCGCGAGGGCCACGTAGAGGATGACCGTGCCCACCCGGTGGGTGTTCGCCCAGAGCAGCTGGTAGTTCCACAGCAGGCAGAAGAGCGCGGTGTTCTGCGCGAAGGTCTTCTGCTTGCCCTGGGGGGAGGCGGCGATGACCAGGCCCTGCTCGGAGGCGATCGCCCGCAGGGCCGTCACCGCCATCTCCCGGGCGATGACCAGGTAGGCGACCCAGGCCTGCACCCGCCCGGACGGGATTAGCATGACGAGCGCCGCGCTCACCAGGAGCTTGTCGGCCATGGGATCCAGGAAGCGGCCGAGGTTGCTCTCGTTCTGGTAGCGGCGGGCCAGGTAGCCGTCCAGGAGGTCGCTCAGGGCCGCCGCGAGGTAGAAGAGCGCCACCACGGCGCACAGCGTCCGGTCGTGCAGGCCGAGACGCGGGCCGAGCTGGAGCCCCAGGACAACCACCGCCACCGCGGCCATGCGGCCCAGGGTGAGGATGTTGGGGAGCCGGGGGTATGAGAAGATGCCGTGGAAGAGAGAGCGCATAGAAGGGCTCCGGATGCGGGGCGTGCCGCCGTCGGAAGCCTCGGGGCGGGGCCCGCCTCCGGGGGGCACCGGCCTCCGGCGCCGGTGCGGTGGTTTCTGCCTGGCATTGATATCGGCCGCGCCGGGGCGGCGGCCGCGGGGGGGCCCCGGCTGATCCTACTTCCAGCCGGCGGGGGGCGGGGAGGCCGCGCCTCCGGTGAGGGACGGGGGCGTTGGAGGCACCGGCCCCGCGCCCAGCATGGCATCCGAGCCCAGCGCGGCCTCGGCGCCCGTGGCGTCGGGTAGCTTCACGGGTTCGGTCAGGACGTAGGAGGTGCGGGCGCCGGCGGGTTCCTCCCCCTTGCCGGACGCCTCGGAGGCGGTGAAGAGCGGCCCCATCATCTCGAGGTTGGCCTTGACGGTGCGCACGTAGTTGCGGGTCTCGGAGATGTCGGGGACGCGCCCGGCGCGGGCCACCCGCTCGGGCCCGCAGTTGTATGCGGCTACGGCCAGGGTGAGATCGCCCCCGAAGCGGTCGAGCATCTCCCTGAGGTAGCGTGCGCCGCCCATGACGTTCTGCTCGGGGTCGAAGCTGTCCTTCACCCCCATGTGCCGGGCGGTGTTGGGCATGAGCTGCATGAGGCCGCGGGCCCCCGCCCAGGACACGGCCTTGGGGTCGAAGGCGCTCTCGGCCTTGATGATGGCGGCGATGAGCGCTGGATCCAGGCGGTAGCGGGCCGCCGCCCTGGAGATGACTGGCCGCAGGCGATCGAGGCTGAGCTTCCGGAAGGGCGCGAGGCCGCGGGAGATGGTGATCTGGACGGTGACCATCCGGAAGCGGGGGTCCACGGGGGCATCCGTCAGGTGCGTCACCCCGTTCTCGTCCTTGAACATGTAATAGGAAAGCTCCTCCACCACCATGTCAGGGGCCAGCGGGGGCTCGGAGGCCGGCTTGGGCGGCGGCGGGGGCGGGGGCGGCGGCGCGAAGAGCGTCCCTTCGGCGGGCCCCGCCGCCGAGGCGGGCTGGGCGGGTGCGCCGGGGGCCGCGGCGGAGGGGAGAGGGGGGGAGGCGCCCCCGCCGGCGGGGCCCGGATCCTGCCTCCGGCCCTTGGGCAGCCAGTAGGGATCGCCCATGTCCCGCAAGGGCCTCTCCCAGTAGGGGATGTCCCTCACCACGGAGGGGTAGTCGTGGCGGGGCCGGTCCGGGGCGGGTTCCGGGGGCGGCGCGAGGGAGACCAGGCCTTCGGGATCCTCCTGCGGGGGGCGCTGGCCCGTCGGCGCGCCTCGGCCGCCGGGGGCGGGCCTGCCGGGTTCCGCGGCCTCCTCCTCCGGCGCGAACAGCTGGGCGCGGGCCTCGGAGGGGGCCAGGAGCCCGAGGGGCGTTGCGGGAGTACCCGCGGAGGGGGGGGAGGGCGGCAGGAGGAGGGGGGCGGTGGCCAGCGCGGCCGCCAGCAGGAAGGCCGGCGGGAGCCGGCGGCGGGCGGGCCCGCCGCGCGAGCCGCGGCGGCGGCCGCGGGAGAGGGGTGCGGGGGGGCCCGGGCTTCCCCCTTTCGCGGCGGCCCCCCGGGCGGGCCCTTCCTGCGGCGGCGCTGCCATCAGCGGGCGTTGCGCCTGAGCCAGGTATCCCGGTTCTCGGCGTTGCTGAAGTAGTACGTCTTCCCGTTGGTCTTCACGGTGATGGCCTTGCTTTTCTCGAAATAGAGCCCCGTGAGCTCGTCCGAGACGAGCAGGTTCTCCTCGGCGGGGCCGCCGGGCCTGGCGTCCGGCCGGATCAGCCCGCGCACGACCCAGATCACGAGGTAGAAGAGGAGGGCGATGATGAAGACGCGCAGGAGAGATGCCATTTCCTTCCTTGACACGGCCGGGGGATGCGGGGGGCGCCGCGGGAGGGCGGGGATGCGGGGGGCCGTGCGTCGGGGAGGGGGTGTCCGCCGGGAAGGGGCGTCTAGGAGGGGCGCCTGCGGACCTGCGCCCCGGAGCCTGCGGGGAGCCTACCGATGAGCTCCTCCACCGAGAGCCCGCTTGCCGGGTGGATCCAGCCGGGCCGGACCTCGGCCAGGGGATACAGGGCGAAGGCCCTCTGGGACATCCGGGGGTGGGGAACCAGGGCCTCCTCGGCCGTGGAGACGGCGTCCCCGAGATAGAGGAGATCGAGATCGATCACCCGTGGGCCCCAGCGCTCCCGGCGGACGCGCCCGAGCCGGGCCTCGACCGCGAGAAGGAACCTCACCACCCTGACGGGGTCGGCGGGGCAGAGATAGACCCCCAGCCGGTTGAGGTACCAGGGCTGGCCCGGGGGGCCGCCCACTGGCTCCGTCTCCCACAGGGACGACTGGCCGACGAACCGGAAGTCCGCGGCGGAGGCCAGGGCCTGCTGCGCCAGGAGGATGGACTCCTCGGGATCGCCTAGGTTCGCGCCGAAGAGGATGCCGCCCTCGGGCCGGGGGCCGGCGGGCTCGTCCCATAGCGTCGGTGGTGGCATGGTGTTCCGTAAGCAACCGGCCGCCGCCCAGCGGCAACCGCCACCGGGCGCCCGCGCCGGGGCGGGAGGGGCGTAAATCGGGCGTTCCGGCCGGATGTTGCCATTATACAACATGACAGCGGATTTTAGAATGTGTCAAGAGGGTTAGGGATTGGGGGGGATCCGCCGGGAGGGCGGCGGGGGGCGCGGGCGGGACGGGGCACCGCCGTCACGGCGCGTACACGATGCCCGCGTATCCCACCGACTGCTCCCCGGGGAGGATGTCCGTCGAGGCGTAGTAGTCGATCAGGCGGCCGGCGGCCTTGAGTTCCGCGGCGATGCGCCCTATGGCTGCGGCGGCCCCGGCGGAGCAGGCGGCGGAGCGGCGGTTGCCCAGATTGAGCATCGCCCCCGCGTCCATGGCGAGCGCGGCCTCGACGAAGGCCCGGTCGTTCTCCTCCCGGAAGCGCTCCCCCGCGGGGCCCGGGCCGGCGGGGGAGAAGCCGTAGGCGTCGCCGTAGTGGGTGAGGTCCGTGGAGGCCACGAAGAGGGTCTTCCTGTCCCGGAGCACGTCCAGGAGTGCCCCCGCCAGCGTCTCCGCGCTCCGGTCGGGCGCGGCGCGGAGCGCCAGGACCCTGGCCCGGGGGAAGAAATGCTTCACGAGGGGGAGTTCCACCTCGACGGTGTTGTCGCCAGTGGGGCCCTCCCAGGTCCGGAACCTCAGCCGTCCGCCCGAGGCCCCGGCGAGTTCCGGGACGAGGCCGGGCGCGAGCTCGACCGGGCCGAGAGGCGTCTCCCACGCGTCCTCGGCGTAGGCTATGACCGGGGCCCCCGGCGGGAGGTGGCCCCCCAGCACGACCGCGACTTCCGGGCCCTCCGGGCCCAGGACGGCCCCGGCGGCCTCCAGGGCCCGCGCGGCGAGCCTGCCGGAGAAGTACCAGCCGGCGTGGGGGACCGTGCAGAGGGCCTTGGTCCTGGGGGGGCCGCCGACGGCGGCTGCGGCGCAGTCCGCCCCCCGGTAATCCTCCCAGCCCGCGATCTCGCGGGCTATCTCCCGAGCGCTCGCTGGGTACCAGCGCCCGGCCAGCGGGGACCTGCGGATCGTCCTGCAGTCTCCGGCTCCCGGCATGGTTCACCTCCATGGCGGCGGCCGCGAAGGCGTGCGGCAGGCGGCCCGCGGGCCCTCGCGGAAGGCGCCCGGCCGCGGCCCGGCCGCCGCCCCAGGGCCTTCCGGGCCGCCGCATCCCGTGGCCGTCCGGGCGCGGATTCGCGTAAGGCGGGGCTCAGGGCCCCCGCCAGCCCAGACTATACGGCATAACCATCCGCGCGACAAGGAACGGCTTGGAAATCAAGGCTTGACTCCGGGGTTGTTTGCATCTATACTTCTTCCGTTTTTCCCTGCCATTTAACCAAAGGCCCCTTCCAGGCCCTTCCACGGGCCGCGGCAGCCTTGCGGAGGCCATTCCCCGATGGTGAGCGTAGCACTGGACTGGACGCTCGTGGCCCAGCTCATAACATTCCTGATCCTGATGTTTATCCTCAACAAGATACTCTTCAGGCCCATCCTGAACATACTCCGCGAGCGCGAGGCCCTCTTCGAGGAGCTCAAGGCCAAGGCCGCCGGGTTCAAGAGCCAGCTCGAGGACGGAGAGGCCGAGGAGGCCTCGGAGCGGGCGGGTGCCCTCAAGGAAGGCGAGAAGGCCCAGGCCGCGCGCAAGGCCGAGGGCCAGGCCGAGGAGAGGGCCGTCCTCGAGAAGGCCCAGGCGGAGTCCTCCCGGAAGCTCGAGGAGGCCGCGAAGGCCCTCCAGGCACAGGTGTCGGAGGCCCGCCTGGGCCTCCAGTCGGAGGCCCGCGCCATCGGCCACGACATCGCCCAGAAGCTCCTGGGCCGCGAGATACACGTCTGAAGGCAGAGGCTCAGCGGCGGGCCGGCGTCCTGCGGCCGGGGATCCTCCCCGCCCTCAGCCCCGGGCGGCAGTACCCGCCCGCGGGCGTTGCCGCCGGGACGCCGCGAGCGGGGCTCGCCCCGCGCCGGCGCAAGCCGCATGGCCACGTGCCGCCTGAAACCACGCTATAGGCCACCCGTAATGAGCAAGTCATCCAAGACCACCTGTCTCGCCCTGCTGTTGGCGGCGGCGGCCGTCCTCCTGGCCGACACCGGGCTCCTCGCGTCCGAAGGTGCCGGCGAGGGCGGGTACTCCGCCGACCGGTGGAAAGACTTCGGCCTGCGGGTCATGAACTTCGCGGTCTTCTTCGCGATCCTCTTCGCCCTCCTGAAGAACCCCGTCAGGAAGTTCTTCCGCGACCGCGCCGAGAGCATCGCCCGGACCATGGAGTACCTGGAGACCCAGGCCAGGAACCTCGAGGAGCAGAACCAGGTGATGAAGCGCAAGCTTTCCCAGCTCTCGGCCGAGCGGGAGGGCATCCTCGCCCAGTACGAGCGGGACGGCGCGCGGGAACGCGACCGCATCATCGCCGAGGCCAAGAGGACGGCCGAGCAGATAGTCCGCAAGGCGGAGACGGCCGTCGAGCAGGAGACGGCGTCGGCCCGCCGGGTGCTCGCCCGGGAGACGGGGCTGCTCGCGGTCTCGATAGCGGGCGACGTCCTCGCCCAGAACGCCACGGACGAGGACAGGTCGATCCTCATGAAGGATTTCGTGAGCCAGGTCACCCGGCTCCCCGCCCGCCGCTGAATCTCCCGCGAACCCCGGCCGGGGGGCCCCCGTTACCCCCATACCCCCCGGCCGGGGTTCGCGATCCCGGGCCCGGGTGCCTTCTCCCGGCCCCTTCCGCGCCGCCGTCTCCAGGCCACGCCGGAACCCCCTGCCCGGGCCGCTGCCGGCCCGCGAGGTGTCATCTGAGCCATGGACAGCATTCTGGCAACCCGCTATGCCCGGGCGCTCCTCAGCATCGGCGAGGAGGACGGGAAGTACAGAGACTACGGGGAGGAACTCCTCCGCTTCGCCGAGGCGGTGGAGGCGGCCAGGCCCGACTCCGCGGTACTGGAGAACCCGGTGTACCCCGGCGAGCTCCGGGCCGGGATCTTCGAGAGGATCCTGGACAGGGCCGGGCTCTCCCCGGCGGTCGGGAACTTCGCCCGGCTTCTCTTCGCCAGGGGCCGCGTGGGCATACTCTCCGCCGCCGCCGAGGCCTACGGCAGGCTGACCGACGAGAAGGACGGGATCCTCCGGGGCACGGTCTCGACCCCGACCCCGCTGGGGGACTCGGATCTGGACGCCCTGCGGGAGGCCTTGCGCGTCTACCTGGGCGGGACGCGCATCGAGCTGGTCCAGAGGGCGGATCCCTCGCTCGTGGCGGGCATCGCCGTCAAGGTGGGCGACCTTGTCCTGGACGGCTCGGTCAAGGCCCAGCTCAAGAGATTCGCCTCCGCCTTCGCGGCGGAGTAGCCCCCGACGGGGCCGGCCGCCCCCGCCCCAGCAGGCGGGCCGCCGCTACGGCGGGAAAGGGCGGCCCTCCCCCCCGGGGGCGGGACCCCCGGAGAAACCTTCCCGAGAGAGATCTTCCAAGGAGAGCCTCCGATGGCCATCAAAGCTGAAGAGATTAGCCAGATCATCAAATCCCAGATCAAGGACTACGGCCGCCAGGTTGAGCTGGACGAGGTGGGCACGGTCCTCTCCGTGGGGGACGGCGTGGCCCTGGTCTACGGCGTCGAGAAGGCCATGGCCATGGAGCTCCTGGAGTTCCCCGGGGGCATCCTGGGCATGGTCCTGAACCTCGAGACGGACCGGGTGGGCGTGGCGGTCCTGGGCGACTGCGCGCACATCAAGGAGGGGGACGAGGTGAAGCGCACCGGGCGCATCGCGCAGGTCCCCGTGGGGGACGCCCTCCTGGGCCGCGTGGTGGATTCGGTGGGCCACCCCATCGACGGCAAGGGCCCGGTGGACGCCAAGGAGTTCGCGTACATCGAGGTGGTGGCGCCGGGCATCATCGCCCGCAAGGCCGTCCACGAGCCCCTGTACACCGGGGTCAAGGCCATCGACGCCATGACGCCGATAGGCCGCGGCCAGCGGGAGCTCATCATCGGGGACAGGCAGATCGGCAAGACCGCCATCTGCGTGGACGCCATCATCAACCAGAAGGGCCAGGACGTCGTCTGCATCTACGTGGCCATCGGCCAGAAGAAGTCCACCGTGGCGCAGGTGGTGGCCAACCTCGAGAAGCACGGCGCCCTGGAGTACACGGTGGTGGTGGCGGCCAACGCCTCCGACCCCGCGCCCCTCCAGTACATCGCCCCGTACGCGGGCGCCACCATGGGCGAGTACTACCGCGACAAGGGCAAGCACGCCCTCATCATCTACGACGACCTCTCCAAGCAGGCCGTGGCCTACCGCGAGGTCTCGCTCCTGCTCCGCCGGCCGCCGGGGCGCGAGGCCTACCCCGGCGACATCTTCTACAACCACTCGCGGCTCCTGGAGCGCGCGGCCAAGCTTTCCGACGACCTGGGCGCCGGCTCGCTCACGGCGCTCCCGGTCATCGAGACACAGGCGGGCGACGTCTCGGCCTTCATCCCGACCAACGTCATCTCCATCACGGACGGCCAGGTGTTCCTGGAGCCCAACCTCTTCTTCGCGGGCGTGCGCCCCGCCATCAACGTGGGCATCTCGGTCTCCCGGGTCGGCGGCGCCGCCCAGACCAAGGCCATGAAGAAGGTGGCCGGCACGCTTAGGCTCGATCTCGCGCAGTTCCGCGAGCTGGAGTCCTTCGCGCAGTTCGGGTCGGATCTCGACGCCTCGACCCTGCGGCAGATCAACCGCGGCCAGAGGATGGTGGAGCTCCTGAAGCAGCCCCAGTACCAGCCAATGCCCGCCGAGAAGGAGGTCGTGGTGCTTTACGCCGGCACCCGCGGCTACCTGGACGACTACCCGGTCTCCTCGGTCCTGGACTACGAGGCCAAGCTCCTGGACTTCATGGCCAACCGCCACCCGGAGATCCTGGAGGCCATCAAGACCGAAAAGGACATCTCCCCGGATCTGGATCAGCAGATCAGGGCCGCCCTGGACGAGTTCAAGGGGATATACAAGCCCGCGGAGTAGGGCGCCCGGCCCCCCACCGACGGTCACCCCGGCCCGGCGACAGGCCCCGCCCCCGGGGCACGGGCCCCCCCGCCCGCACCGGATCCCGCCCGGCCAGCGCCCGGCGCTAAGGTTTGCAAATGGCTTCCCTGAAAGACATCAAACGGCACATCACGGCCGTCCGCCAGACACAGAAGCTCACCAAGGCCATGAACATGGTGGCGGCGGCCAAGCTGCGCTCCACCCAGGGCCGCACGGAAAGGCTCAAGGACTACGCCAACGAGTTCGACCGCCTCCTGAGCGAGATAGGCCGCCGCTCCGGGGCCGCCCTCGCGGACTTCCTCAAGCCTCCCCGGGACTCCGGGAAGGCGATGGTGGTGGTATTCAGCTCCGACCGGGGCCTCTGCGGCAGCTTCAACTCCAACGTCTTCTCCGTGACGGACAGGCTCATCAAGGACCTCCGCGGCCGGGGCCTCGGGGTCTCCCTGTGCCTCATCGGCCGCAAGGCCCGCGACTACTACATCCGCCGGAGGGTTGACATCCGCTCCTCCCACGAGGGCATCCTCTCGGAAGTGAGCTTCGAGATGGCGAGGGCCATCGCCAAGGACGTGGTCGCCGCCTACACGGGGGACGACCCCGTCGGCGAGATACACCTGGTCTACACCCGTTTCGAGACCCTGAACCGCCACCCCGCCCAGGCCTCGCTCTTCCTCCCCCTGGCCAGGGAGGAGGCGGCCCCGGAGGGCGGCGGGGAGCACCTGCCCGTGGCGGTCGAGCCGTCGGCCGCCCACATCGACTACCTCATGGAGCCGCCGGCCGAGGATCTCCTGGAGGTGCTGGTCGGGCGCGCCCTCAACATCAGGGTCTTCCGGGCCTTCCTGGAGTCGGTGACCTCCGAGAACGCGGCCCGCATGCAGGCCATGGACAACGCCACCACCAGCTGCAAGGAGATCATCGAGCACCTCACCATGGCCTACAACAAGGCCAGGCAGACCGCGGTCACGAACGAGCTCCTGGACATCGTGAACGGCGCCGAGGCCCTCAAGGGCTGACGGGCCCCGCGGCCGGCGGCCGCGGCAGTCCGGGCGGCTGGGGCGGAAGGGTTTCCCAAGCAATCAAGGGCGGGGGCGGCGGCCCCCGCCGGTCACGTTCCCATCCCAAGGAGGCGGAGACATAATGAACGAGGGCAGAATCATCCAGGTCATCGGGCCGGTCGTGGACGTGACCTTCAAGGAGGGGGAGCTCCCCGCCATCCTGAACGGGCTGTACGTGACCAACCCCACCATCAACGACCAGCCTGACAACCTCATCCTGGAGGTGGCCCAGCACCTGGGCGACAACACGGTGAGGACCATCGCCATGGACGTCACCGACGGCCTGGTTCGCGGCATGGCGGCCAGGGACTCCGGCGGCCCCATCAGCGTGCCCGTCGGCAAGGCCTGCCTGGGCCGGGTCCTGAACGTCGTGGGGCGGCCCGTGGACGGCCTGGGCGAGGTGAAGGCCGAGAAGTCCTACCCCATACACCGGCCCTCGCCGCCCTTCACCCAGCTGGACACCTCCGTGCGCGTGCTCGAGACGGGCGTCAAGGTCATCGACCTGCTGGTGCCCTTCCCCCGCGGCGGCAAGATGGGCCTCTTCGGCGGCGCCGGCGTGGGCAAGACCGTCATCATGATGGAGATGATCCATAACATCGCCATGCACCACGGCGGCATCTCTGTCTTCGGCGGCGTGGGGGAGCGCACCCGCGAGGGCACCGACCTGTACAACGAGATGAAGGTGTCCGGCGTCATCGACAAGGCCGCCCTCGTCTACGGCCAGATGACCGAGCCGCCGGGCGCCCGGGCCAGGGTGGCGCTCACCGCCCTCACCGCCGCGGAGTATTTCCGCGACGAGGAGGGCCAGGACGTGCTGCTGTTCGTCGACAACATCTACCGGTTCACCCAGGCCGGCTCCGAGGTGTCCGCCCTCCTGGGCCGCATGCCCTCCGCCGTGGGCTACCAGCCGACCCTCGCCACCGAGCTCGGCGAGCTCCAGGAGCGCATCACCTCCACCAACCGCGGCTCCATCACGTCCGTGCAGTGCGTTTACGTGCCCGCCGACGACCTGACCGACCCCGCCCCCGCCACCACCTTCTCGCACCTGGACGGGACGGTCACCCTCTCGCGCCAGATAGCCGAGCTGGGCATCTACCCGGCGGTGGATCCGCTGGACTCCACGAGCCGCATCCTCGATCCCAACTACCTGGGCCTGGATCACTACCAGACCGCCCGCAAGGTCCAGCAGACGCTCCAGAAGTACAAGGATCTCCAGGACATCATCGCCATCCTGGGCATGGAGGAGCTCTCCGAGGACGACAAGGTGACGGTCTCCCGCGCCCGCAAGATCCAGCGCTTCCTGTCCCAGCCCTTCTTCGTCGCCGAGGTCTTCACCGGATCGCCCGGCAAGTTCGTGAAGGTGGAGGACACGGTCCGCGGCTTCAAGGAGATCCTGGAGGGCAAGCACGACGATCTCCCCGAGCAGGCCTTCCACATGGTGGGAGGCATCGAGGAGGTCCGCGAGAAGGCCGAGCGTCTCGCCAAGGACGCCGCCTGACATCCCCCGGGGGCCCGGCCGGATCCCCCCCTGGAAAGGCCCCCGGCCCCGCCCGCCTGCGGCCCTGAGATCTCCTGGAGCTGAAGATGAGCGACAAGACATTCACTTTCACGCTGGTGACTCCGGAAAGGCGCCTGGTCGAGCCGATCCCCGTGGGCTCGGTCAACGCCTTCGGCAAGGAGGGGGCCTTCACGGCCCTGCCCGGCCACACCCCCTTCCTCACACCGCTCAAGGACGGGACCGTGGTGAAGACGACCGCCCCCGGCGGGGACGAGACGTCATATTACGTAGATGCCGGCATCATCGAGGTCCTGCCGGATCGGGTGTCCGTCCTGGCCGAGGCCGCCGTCAACGCGGCTGAGCTGGATCGCGAGCGGGAGGCCCGCAAGCTCCAGGAGCAGCAGAGGCTCCTGGAGGAGGCCAGGAAACTCCCCCCGGGCCCGAAAAAGCTCCTGGAGGTGGGCGAGCTAGAGGTCCAGATCATGCGCGCCTCCCAGCGCCTGAAGCACCTCGACAGGAAGAAGAACGTCTAGAGGATGAAGTTCCAGGCGCGGCCGGTGCCGCGCCCGGAAGCCGCCTGATTCGCTTTCGCGGAAGGGCCGGAGGGGTTGACCCTCCGGCCCTTCGCTTTTCCTGGGGGGAGTCCCTCAGGCATTCCGCCTTTCCGGAGGGGCTCCCGTCCGGCCAGGCCGCCGCCTGAAGGGGCGCGTCCCGCCCGGACGGCTTTTGCGCCCGATCCGCCCGCGCGGAAGGGCCTGGTGGCCTCGGCCTCCCGGCCCTTCCGCGGTGTCACGGGGATTACCGCCGGCGCGTGCCGCGCGCCCGCCCGGGGGCCCCATGCGGCCCGCCACCCGCGCAGGACGCCCGGTTCCGCCGCCATCCCTTCCCGGGCATTGAGCCGCGGACTGTTTCGGTTTACATTCGTCACTCTCGCCCCGCGCCTCCCCGTTCCCGGCTGCGGCGGGCGGCACCGGCTTGGGGGGGGGCGGCGGCCGAGGATGCCGGTATGCCGGCAGGCGGGGGGGCGGGTCGGAAGACACGGCCGGTGCCGTCCCGCCGCAGGAGGGGTGGGATGACTCCCAAGACGAAAGCGGCTCTCCTCCTCCTCCTGACCACCGTCATCTGGGGTGCCTCGTTCCCGACCATCCGCTATTCCGTGGCCCTGGTCGACCCCTTCGCCTTCACGGGGATCAAGTTCCTCTTCAGCGCCGCGGCCCTCGTGCCGGCCGCCCTCCGCAGGAGGGGCCCCGCCCCCGGCCACGCCGAGGGACACGAGGCGCCGTCGCCCCTCCTGTGGCTCTGGACCGGGCTCGCGGCGGGGGCCCTTCTCACCGTAGGGACCTCCCTCCAGTACGTGGGCATGGTCTGGACCACCAGCGCCAACTCCGGCTTCATCACGGGGCTCTACGTCACCCTGGTGCCCCCGCTGGGCCTGGTCCTGGGGAGGATCCCCGCCAGGACCGTCTGGGCGGGGCTGATCCTGGGCGTCTCCGGCATGGTCCTGGTCTCCGATCCGGGCGGCCTCGGAGGCTTCAACCGGGGGGACGCGCTCACCCTCGCCGCCGACCTCTTCTGGGCCGTCCACGTGCTCCTGGTCGGGCGTTACGCCCTCCGGGTCAACGCCATCCGCTTCGTGGCCGTCCAGGTCGGCACCGTGGGCCTGGTCTGCCTCTCCATCGCCTGGTTCCGGGGCGCCCTCCCCGCCGAGGAGGCCTTCGCCGCGACCCTCCCCTTCGCTCTCTTCGGGATCCTCTCCGTCTCGGCCTGCTACTGGTTCCAGGTCATCGCCCAGAAGCACGTCCACCCCTCGGAGGCGGCCCTCCTCCTCCAGCTCCAGTCCGTTTTCGCCGCTATCTTCGGGATGATCTTCCTGGGCGAGGCGATGACGGGCCTGATGTGGGCCGGGGCGGCGCTGATGGTGACCGGTTCCGCCATCGCCCAGCGCGACTCCCAGCAGAGGCGCATACTGCCGGGGAGCCCCCGCTTCCGGAGCCTCCTGATCATAAGGGTACTGACCGCCGCCCTGGTGCTGGCCCTGTGCTGGGCGCCCCTGTTCCTGACCTGAGCGGCTGCCGGCCGGGGACGCAGGGGCGGCTCGCGGGGCATCGCCCCGAAAGCCCGGGGGTGGGTAGTGCAATGATTGCTGGCTTTCCCTGTCCACGGCCGCGCGGTCGGCGCGATGAACGTCCTGGCGGCCGGGCAGGCCTCCTCAATGCCCGGTGAGGTCAGGGCGCCCGGGGCCCGCCCGTGATCCGGGTACCCAGCGAGCAGACCCGGGAGCCTATGCCCCGGGCTCGGCCGGGAACCCCCGTCCTTCAGGGCGAGGAGGATGTCGAATATCGTGCCCAGCGGAGAGGCGCTTCCGGCCGGCGGGCCGGGATGGCTGTCCGGCGCCCGGGCCACCCGTCAGCGCCGGCCCGTGGCCCCGGGGGCGGCGGGGCATGCCGCGGGCGTGACCTGGCGTGCACTCCCGGGGCGCTGTCACGCGGGTCGCGGCGCGGGCGGTGGGCGGGCCTCCGCAGGGGAAACGGCAATGCCGGCTGCGGTAACCGTCCTGTGTCCTATGGTTTTTGCGAAAACGTTTATTATCCAGCGTGTAACGATGCATGCCGGGGCGCCCCCCTGACAAAGATATTTTCGGCGTGCCGATAGGCGGCCTCAGGGGCGGCGGGCTCGGTGAGCATGCCATGGCTGCGGGGCGGATATGCCCGAAGCGGACGGCCGGCGCGCCGCCCGGGACTGCCCGACCCGGCACGGGGTGGCGCAGGCGGCGGCTGGCATGATCCTCGGGGCCGTCTTCGGGGCCGGCCCCGGCGGCGGGCGGACAGGCGGCTGCCTGAACGGGAGGGGCACGGGGGATGACAGACGGGAGGCGCGGCGGGCGCAGGAACGCGGCGGATGCGGATCCGCCGGGAGGCTTCGCGCCGTCCCGCCTGACTGGCGCCCGGGATTCGTCCGGCCGCAGGCCGCGGGCGGGGCGGTGATGATGTTCACGAGGATGTGGCTGGTGGCGCCGGGGGGAGGGCAGGACGGCAGGGCCGGGCGCGTGAAGGGGACGGCGGCCCTGAAGACGCGGGCAAGGGAATCCGCCATGGCGGCCCTATAGGGCGGTTTCATTTTAATATTAATAGATATTATTTAATAAATATAATAATATTATTAAAATTTAGTATTATATTTTAAATAATTTATTTTAAAAGTTATCTTTTACTGTCTTGAAGAAACGGCGCCAAGGATGCCAGTGCAGGGCAGGGGGGAAGCAGGCCCCTGCCTGGACCGGCGCCAGGCGGGGTGAAGGCAGGGCAGGCACGGATTCCGGGCCGAATCCCCGTCTACCCGGGTTATCCGTCAGGGAGCCGGCGCCTGCGGCAGGTGCGGTCAGGCGAGTTGGCGCGAGACCGTCCCGGCAGGGTCCTGGCACCCCCTCCTTCAGGGGCGCTCGCGCGGGCTTCGGGACGGCGCCGGAGGCCGTCCCCCCGCGGACGGGGGGGCGCGTGGGCGGGGCGGACGCTTCCGGGGCGGGGCCTGAGCCAGCGGGGCCCGGCCGGGCGCCCGGCTCCCCGGAACCCCGGAAACACGCTGGACGCGGGGGGCGGTCACGGGTTATAATGTCAACTGTCAACGCGCCTGAAACTCGTTTTCGGGCGTGCTTTTTTTTCTGCCGAGGGCGGGAAGGCCCAGGCCCGGGAAGGGATCCCAGTCATACATGTCCGGTTGCTCGTGTTCGGGCGTTCGCGCGGAGGCGGGACGCGGGGTCGCGCCCGCTCTGTGGTCGGCCGCGTTCCTGACCCTGTTCGGCATCAACGTGTGCCTGTTCGGGAGCATGAACATGCTCCTCGCGACCATGCCGGTCCACTTCCGGGATCACGGGATGACCGAGGCCCTGATCGGCTTCATCTTCGGCGCCTTCTACGTGTCCTCGATCGCCTCCCGGCTCATGACGGGGCGTCTCGCGTGGAGGCTGGGGGAGCTCCCGCTCCTCAAGGCGGCGCTCCTGACAGCGGCGCTGGGGAACGCCCTCATGCTCGCCTGGGACGGCTTCCCGGTGTACCTGCTCACCCGCGCGGTGAACGGGGCGGGGGTGGGGGCAGCCACCACCCTCATGATCTCGCTCGCCTCCAAGATCATACCTCCCCTGAGGCTCGCGGAGGGCCTCGGGAGGCTCGCGCTGGGGGCGAGCCTGGCGCTGGCCTTCGGCCCGCTTCTGGGCCTCAAGCTGGCGGAGCGCCTGGGGTTCCCGGCGACGCTCGCCGCCACGTGCCTCCTTCTCGCGGCCGGCTTCGCCGCCGCGTCGTCCCTGGCCCCCGCGGACTTCCCGGGTTCCGGCGTGGGGGCCCACGGGGCGGCCCCGGCCCCCGGGGGACGCGGCCGCCGCCTCCCGGAGAGGGAGCTGCTGATGCCCGCGATCCTGATCCTGCTCCTGGGCGGGGCCTGCTGCGGGATCTTCACCTACCTCGTGCTTTACCTGGACGAGGCCGGGATCCAGGGCGCGGCGGCCTTCTTCTTCGTCGCCACCCTGGGCATCGTGGCCACCCGGCTCGTCGGCGGAAGGATCCACGACCGCTTCGGGCACCTGTTCGTGGTGGCGCCCTCCTGCCTCCTCATCACCGTCGCGCTCCTCATCCTGCTCGCGGCCCCGGGCGGCACCGCCGTGAGGCTGGCGGCGCTCTGCTTCGGGCTGGGCATGGGGGCGCTCTTCCCGTCCCTGCAGGCGCTTTCCATATCGTACTCCCCCCCCGCCCGCAGGACGCTCGCGGCGGCCCTGTCCCTGAACGGCTACGACGTGGGGATAGCCCTAAACACGGTGGCCATGGGCTGCCTCTCCGAGTTCTTCCACACCTACCGGAGCGTGTACGCCGCCACTCCCCTGTTCATGGTGGCGCTCCTGCTGGTCTACAGCCTGAGCCCGGTCTTCCTCAAGGGGAAGAGGGCGGGCGCGGCCGGAGGCTGAGGCGGGGGAAGGAAGCGGGCATGGCGCCCGGAGCCGCCCCGGCCGGCCGCCGCCTGGCGGAGGGGTTCAGGGTGGCCGGTGGCGGCGGGCCGGCGCGTGGCCGCGGGGGAGGGCCGGAGACGGCGGCCTGCCGGGGAGGGGCCGCCTGAGGCGGGCCCGGGCGGGGGGAGACGCAGGCAGGAAAGGGGTTTTGACATGAAATCGGAGAAGGAAAAGATGCTGGCGGGGGAGGTTTACCATCCCTCGGCCGACGGGATCCTCCCGGAGGAAAGGAGACGCGCCAAGAGGCTCTGCCACGAGTACAACCGCCTCGGCCCGGACGACCTGGCCCGCCGCGAGGAGATCATGCGGGAGCTCCTGGGGCGGACGGGCGGGCAGTTCCTCGTCGAGCCGCCGTTCTGGTGCGACTACGGCTATAACATATCGATAGGCGAGGACTTCTACAGCAACCACAACCTCGTCATCCTCGACTGCGCGAAGGTCAGTTTCGGGGCCGGCGTGATGGTCGGGCCGGGCTGCGGCTTCTATTCGGTGAACCACCCCCTGGATCCCGCCCTGCGGAGCACGTGGGTGGAGTATGCCCTCCCCATAACCGTGGGGGACGGGGTGTGGTTCGGCGGCAACGTGACGGTGCTCCCCGGGGTCACTATCGGGGACGGGGCGGTCGTCGGGGCGGGGAGCGTCGTTACGCGCGACGTGCCCGCCGGGACGGTGGCGGCAGGCAACCCCTGCCGGGTCATCAGGCCCTCCGGGGATCGGGATCGCAAGGCGTGACCGTGAGCCGGCGGCGCCCCTGCGCGGGCGGCTTCCCGGCCGGCGGCACCGCCGGGGCCCGCGGACTGCGGGACTGGGGGGCGGCGCCCTCCCGGCGCCGGCCGGGCCGGGGACAGCTTCCGCATCCCCGGGGCCGGTGCGGTTCCGCGCCGGGGGGCCTCCGGTGTATCCGGGGAGGCGGAGGCCGGAAGCGGCCCCGGAAATGGAAGCGCAGACGCCCCGGGCCGGGCGTGGCCCGGGGTGTATTCCTGGCGGGCCCGGCGGGCCCCCTGTTCCGGTCCCCGCGGGCGCGCCATGCCCCCGTCCCGCTTCCGGAAGGCGGGGCGGGCGGCGCCCCGGGCCCGGCAGGGCCGCCTGGCCCGGGGCGCCGCCCGTTGCGGCGGGATCCTCCCCGCCCCTCTCAGAAGCTGAACCCGAGGGAGAGCGTCCCCCCTCCGCCCTTCTGCCGTCCGCTGACGCCGAAGCCCGCCGCCGTGACGGTTACGCCCGGCGCGGGTTTCCAGCTCAGCCCCAGCTCGGCGATGGCGCTCGTCCCGCGCGGGTCGGGGCCTCCCGCGAAGCGGTCGATCCCGTTCAGCCCCGAGGCCCTGCCGTCGAACTCCCGCTCGCCCGCGATCCCGAAGTGCAGGCCCAGCCCCGTGTCGCCCAGCGCGACGTCCGCGCCCAGGCCGACCCTGAGCCGCGAGGAGACGGCGGGCGAGAGGGTGATCGGGTCGCCGGCCGCCGTCACGGAGCTGCATTCCCCGATCCTCGTGCGGTAGTACCTGGCGTAGGCCACGAGGGAGACGCGCTCCGACAGGGCGAAGGCCTTCCCCAGCCCCAGGTGGAAGCCCTCGTAGGAGGCCGCGAAATCGGCGTCGTGGACGCGGGGGAGCGCGGCCCAGGGATCGCCTTCCAGGCGGAAGGAGTTCTCCACTCTGCCCGCCCTGGCCGAGGCCTCCAGGAAGAGCCCGCCAGCTGAGGCTGTCCTGACGAAGAGCCCGGCCCCCCTGATCTCGGCATCGCCGGCGGCGTGAAGGACGCCGTAACCGGGAACGGAGGCTGAGGTGTCGTAGCTGCCGGTCCCGGACTCCCCGAAGATGCCCAGGATCGTCTCGCCGCGGCTCCCCGCCGGGGCGCCGTCCGGGCCGTGCGCGATCCTGTAGCTGAGGGAGACCGTCAAGTGCCGGGCTTTCAGGTCGACGCGGGAACCTGTCCAGGTGCGCAGATCGCTTGCGGAGGCGGCGGCCCCCAGATGCCAGCGTCCCGCATGTCCGGCGCGCGCCGCGCTCTCCAGGGCGGCGAGGGACGCCTCCCCTGTCCGGTGGGCCAGCTCCAGCGACGCGAAGGAACCCAGGGCGTAGACCAGGCTCGCGTCGGCGGTACGGGAGTTCTCGGCCACCAGGCGGCCTCCCGCGGCCTCGCTCTCGGCGTAGACGTCCCAGTAGTGGCGCCTGAGACCCGCCGTGAAGGCGAAGCCGTCGTGAAGGGGGCCGCTGGCCGACCCGGTGCTCCGGTAGTGCTTCCTGCCTTTCCCGTCCTCGTCGGCGAGGGCGGCGGGGATGTCGCCGTAGCCGGAGATCCGGTCGATGAGGACGATCTGGCCCAGGTGGAGCCTCTTGGTCCCGTACGGCGAGGTGATGAAGGCCGGGGCGTCCGAGGCCCCGGGGTAGTCCCGGTAGGCGGGGTCGTCGGAGCGGGACGGCCTGCCGGGGGAGGCGAGGTATGCCTCGTGCTGGGCCATGGGGTCGAAGGCGGCGAGGGACACGGAGCCGCTCCCCTTGATGGAGGCCAGGACTGCCCCCGGCTCCGCATCCTTCATGTCGAAGCGCATGTAGCCGCCATGAGCGCTGTCCGGACGGAAGGTCCCCGAGGTCTCCCACGTGCCCCCGGCTATGACGTCTAGGCTGGCCACCCGGTAGCCGTTCGCGCCCGCCGGGGCCCGGTCGGTGTAGACGTGCGCGCCGGTCCGGAACTCCGCGCCGGGATGCAGGACCAGCGTCCCGAAGGACACCGAGTCGGCGTCCGTCATGGGCGCCCCCGCGATCTCCATGGTGACGCGCCTCCCCTCGAGGATCTCCAGGTTGCGGCCCACCGCTACCTGGAGGGCGCCCGCCACGGCCGCGCCCGCCGGCCTAGTCTCCCGGCCTCCCTCGGGCCGCCGAGTGGCGCCGCCCTTCGCCGCGCCTTTTTGGAAGACGAGGGACACGTCCCGGGCGGCCACGAGATCGCGCTCGACCGTGAATCTCGCGTCGCCTCCCGATCCGGCCGGGCCGCCCTCCGCCCCGTTGGCGGAGCCGGCGCCGCCGGGGGCGCCGCTGGACACCGTGAGCGTCGAGGCGCCGTCCAGCACTGCGTCGCGGGACGCGTGGAGCCCGGCGTCCCCGCCGCGCCCGCCG
>JAITEZ010000001.1 GCA_031281735.1 Deltaproteobacteria bacterium
GGGTCCGGGCCGCCGTCCGGCGGGCCCGGAAGCGGAATTAGCCCGTGCTTCATGGCCCCGTATCACTTAAAATGACACGGGGCGCTTCCGCCAGGCCCCTTCAGGCCGCGTCCCGGTCCGTCCCCGCGCCCAGCCGGGCCGTGCGATCCTGTCGGCGCGGCTTCCCGGACGCGGCGGCGTTGGCGTCATTGTTGCACCTCGTTCAGAAGAGATCCTTACCTTCCTTCGCCTTTCAACCGGAGCCTCCAGCCATGTTCAGCGCCTTCCCAAGCAATAAGCGCACCTCGTCCGGTTTCACGCTCATCGAGCTGCTGGTTGTGGTGGGTGTAATCGGCATCCTCTGCGCCATCGCCATCCCCCAATACAGCCGCTACAGGAGGGGCGCGCAAAACGCCTCCGCCCAGGAGGCCGCCCACGTGGTGGCCGTAGCTGAGGAGTCCTTTTTCATCTTCTTCAGCAAGTACACCACCAGCTACGCGAGCCTGGTCGCCGATGGCGGGCTCATCATAGACTACAATATCCTGTACGGGCCCATCACCGTAACGATCATCACTGATCCCCCCAGCTACACCTTCTCCCTGAACCACAAATCCGTTGGCTCGTCCACGTACACATACAGGAGCGAGGGGGCGTCCACTCTCCTGGTGGAGGGGGCCAGGGTGACCGCAAACGATCCCACCGTGCCTTAGCCGCGGGAACGGCCCGGCCGGCTCCGGCCCTCCCGGTGGCGATCCCGGAACCCGCGGCGCCTGCGGCGCCCGGTCGGGCCTTCGCCTGAATGCGGCCTCCCCCACCCCCCGTGAGAGGTGCCGCCCCCCCGCTCTGGCCCGCCGGCCTTTGCAATAGGCTACGTGCGGGGTGTATAATCGGCCGGACGGATTCCGTCCTGCCGCCCGTTCCCTCCCTCGGCCGGCGCAAGTCCCCGCGTCGGCGGGGGTGAGGTTGCGCCGTGTCCTGCGGGGGTCCGCAGATCCCCACGCCCGCAGAGGACACCCCTTGGAGGACCGACGCATATTCGCCGTGGGGGATATCCACGGATGCCGCGAGAAGCTCGAGAGGCTGCTCGACAAGCTCGACTGGCGCCCGGAGAACCGGGAGGAGCTCGTCTTCCTGGGAGACTACATCGACCGCGGGCCCGAGAGCTTCGAGGTGGTGGAGATCGTCCGGGAGCTCAAGGACAAGTGGCCGCGGGAGGTCACGGCCCTCAAGGGCAACCACGAGCAGATGTTCCTGGACTTCCTCACGGGCCAGGACGGCATATCCCTCGTCCACAACGGCACGCGGCACACCATCGTCAGCTACGACCGCCACAGCCCGTTCCCTGTCTCCCACTTCCGCTTCTACCTGAACCTCGAGCTCTACCACGAGACGGAGAGCCATATATTCGTGCATGCCGGCCTCCGGCCGGGGGTGCCGCTGATCCGGCAGACCGAAGAGGACTGCCTGTGGATCCGCCAAGAGTTCCTGGAGAGCGAGTACGACTTCGGGAAGACGGTGGTCTTCGGCCACACGCCGTTCCGCGAGCCCTTCATCCTCCCGGGCCGGGCGGGGCTAGACACGGGCGCCGTCTTCGGGGGGCCGCTCACCTGCATGGAGATCCTTTCGGGGAGGCTCATCACCGCCTGACGCGGGCAGCCCGGGGGACGGGGGGCCCGCCGGGCTGCCCGCGCACAGGAGGCGCCATGACCGCCCAGACAGCCTCGAGCGATACCCTCCGCGGCGGCCCCGCGGCGGCGGCCCGGCCGCGTCCCCGCCGCTGGGGGGCCGCCGCCCTGGCGGCGGCGGTGGCGGCGCTCACGGCGTCCCTGGCCTGCGCGCCGGAACTGGCGGCCCAGGGCCCCTTCCCGCAGACACGGGGCGGGAGGCTCTCGGGGCTGGAGAAGCAGCAGCTCCTGGCCATCGCGGCCGAGCCGCTGGCCGCCATCCGCGAGGGGCGCGAACCCCGGATGCCTCAGGTCTCGGGCAACCTGGCCGCCTCCCTCCCGCTCGCGGTGTCCCTGTACCTGGACGGGGAGCTCGTGGCCCGCTCCTGGGAGATCAAGCGGCCGGGGCCCCTGGCCGCCTCGGCCATGGCGCTCGCGGCCCGGGCGCTGACGGGCCCCAGCTGGGGATCGCCCACGGCGGCGGCGGACGTGCCGAGGCTCAAGGCGGGGATCCTGGTGCTCCACGGCTTCATTCAGATCAAGGACGACACCCAGCTCCCCGACGGGCACGGCGCGGTCGTCATGAACGGCTTCAAGGAGGGGGTGGCGGGCCCCATGGACGCGCCCCCGGGCGCCAAGCCCTCCGAGATCCTCTCCTTCGCCTCCCGGATGGCGGGCATGCGCCCGGGGGGCTGGATGATCCCGGAAAGCACCCTCTTCGCTTCCCCGGCCGACGAGGCGCGGGAGGAGTAGGGAGCCACCCGTGAACCCCCGTGAACTGGCCGACGGCGCGGTCTTCTACGCGGATCTCCACATCCACTCGCGCTTCTCGCGGGCCACGGCGAAGGGCATCGCCCCGGAGACGCTGGCCTGCGCCGCCGCCGCCAAGGGGCTCGCGGTCATCGGCACGGGCGATCTCACCCATCCGGAGTGGCTCAGGGAGCTCGAGGGGAAGCTCGAGCCGGCGGGGAACGGCTTCTACCGTCTCAAGGGGCCCGTCATCGGCGCGGCCCTGGCGGCCCTGGCGAAGGGAGCCGTCCCGCCCGCCGCGGCGGCTGCCCTGGGCCTGGATCCGGGCCCGGGCGGGCCCGGTAGGGCCCCCCTCGGCATCCAGGGCATACTGGGGCTCCCGGGCGCGGGCGGGGCCGGGGCCGCGCTCTTCACCCCCACGGGGGAGATAAGCTGCATCTACAAGCAGGGCGGGCGCGCCCGCAAGATCCACCTGGTCGTCTGGTGCCCTACCCTCGAGGGGGCCCGGGCGGTGTCCGGCGTCCTCGGCGCCCTCGGAAACGTCCGCTCCGACGGGAGGCCCATCCTGGGGCTTTCGGCGCGGGACGCTGTCGAGGCCGTGCTCACGGCGGATCCGGCCGCCCAGGTCATCCCCGCCCATGTCTGGACCCCCTGGTTCTCGCTCTTCGGATCCATGAGCGGTTTCGACGACCCCGGGGAGTGCTTCCTCGATCTCGCGGGCGAGATAAGGGCGCTGGAGACCGGGCTATCCTCCGACCCCTACATGAACAGGCTGGTCTCCAGGCTCGACCCCTACGCCCTGGTCTCCTCCTCGGACGCCCACAGCCCCGACAAGCTGGGCCGCGAGGCCACGGTGATAGCGGGCCCCCCTGATGTGCGCGCCCTGGCCGGCGCCCTGCGGGGCGGCCCCGAGCTCCTGGGCACGGTGGAGTTCTTCCCCGAGGAGGGGAAGTACCACCTGGACGGGCATGCCGGTTGCGGCCCCGCCATGACCCCCGAGGAGACCCGCAGGCTCAGGGGGATCTGCCCGGCGTGCGGCAAGCCCTTGACCGTGGGCGTCCTGAACCGGGTGATGGAGCTCGCCGACCGCCAGGCCCCGCCGGAGGGATCGCTCAGGCCCGACTGGCATATCCTGCCGCTGCGCGAGATCGCGGGCCAGTGCCTGGGACGGGGGCCGGGCACCGTGGCCGCGCGCGAGGCGGAGGGCAGGCTCCTGGCCGCCTTCGGGAGCGAGTACGGCGTGCTCCTGGAGGCGTCCCTGGACGATCTCGAGGCCGCCGGGGGCACGCTCCTGCGGCTCGCGATCCAGAGGATGCGCGAGGGCCGCGTGACCGCGAGGGGCGGTTACGATGGGGTCTTCGGCACCGTCGAGGCCGTGGGCGAGGAGGATCGCCGGGAACACGGCGGGCCCCAGGGGCTTTTCGGCCCCGGCCCCCGCGGCGGGAGGTCCGTCCGGAAGGCCCCCGTGCCCGACCTCAGGGGGAGGGCCGGGCCGCCGCCAGCCCCGGAAGCCGCGGGAACCGGATCCGGGCTGTCCCCGGCCGTGGCGGGCGCGCCCGGCCCGGACGGGGGGGCGGGGAGGGCGGAGCCGGCCGGGACCGTGGCCCGCGCCGCTCCGGCGGGCACCGTGCCGGGCGCGGGACGCTTCCCCGGGGCGGAGCCTCCCGTCCAGGGAGGGCTCGAATTCCGCCGGGCGCTCCCCCGGATCGGGGACATGGTCGCGCCGGGGGGCCTCCTTCTCGCGGGCCCCTCCCCCCGGACGGACGGGCCGCCAGCCCGCCCGCCGCTTCCCTTCCGCCCGCTCGCCCCGTTGCCCCCGCTCCCCACGCTGCCGGTGACCTTCGGGGAGGGGTATGCCCAGCCGGCTACCGCGCTTTTCCCGGATCCCGCCCCCCCGCTTCCGGGGGCCCCCGCCGGGGGCACGGACTGCGCCCCCGCCCTGCCGGCGGACTCCCGCTATTCCCCGGGGGCGGAGGCTCGCGAGGCCACCGGGACGGAAGCCGGCGGGGTTCCCGCTCCGGCGCCCCCCGTGGCGCGCGACGGCCTCATCCGGCGTCCCGACGGGACCTTTTTCGAGGAGCTCAACGAGGCCCAGCTCCACTGCGCCACCTTCGGGGGGAACTCCCTGCTCGTGGCCGCGGGCCCTGGCTCCGGGAAGACGCGCGTGCTCCTGGCCCGCTCGCTGTGGCTCATGGATCGCGGCATCGCGCTTCCCGGAGAGATGCTCCTCACCACCTTCACCCGGAAGGCGGCCGAGGCCATAGCGGACAGGCTCGCCGAGGCCCGGGGCGGGACCACAGGGATCCGGGTGGGGACGCTGCACTCGATGGCCCTGGACTTCCTGAGGAAGGGCGGCGAGGAACCCCGGCTCGCCTCCGGGGAGTTCCTGGTGGAGGTGGCGGCCGAGGCCGTCAAAGGCACCCGGATCAGCCCCAAGAACCTGCTCTCCCTCGTGAGCCGCCTCAAGAACCTGGCGCTCCCCCTCGCGACGGGCGACCCCCGCGAGGATCGCGCCATCGCCGAGTACGGCGGGGCGCTGGTCTCGGCGGGCCTCATGGACTTCGACGACCTGGTGGCCGAGGCGGCCCGCCTCTCGTCTCGGGGCCTCCGGTCGGGCTTCCGGGCGGTGCTGGCGGACGAGGCGCAGGATCTCTCGCCGCTGGAGTACGGGTTCCTGAAGGCCCTGGCCGGCGAGGCGAGCCTCACCGCCATAGGCGACCCCGCCCAGTGCATCTACGGCTTCCGGGGGGCGCTCCCCTCGCTCGAGGACGCGCTCCACAGGGACCGGCCGGACCTCCAGGTCTCGAGCCTGGCCCTCAACTACCGTTCCACGCCCGTCATCAACGCCGCCTCCGAGCTCTTCCGCCGGCACGGCGGCTCGGCGCGGATCTCGGCCCTCGCCTCCGGCGGGGCCGGGCGCCGGATAGTCCGCGCCCAGCTCGACAGCCCCCTGACGGAGGCGGTCTACGTCGCCCGGAGAATCAAGGAGCATCTGGGGGGCCTTCTCCCCGGCGGCTCGGCCCGGGGCGGGGGGGACGCCATGGAGGGGCTCACCCTGGGGGACATAGCGGTCATCTACCGGCTCCGGGTGCAGGGCCAGGAGATCCTGAAGACGCTGCTGGAGGAGGGCATCCCCTGCCAGATCTCGGGGGACGATGGGGAGTCCGCCCAGGACGGCCTCGACCTCAAGGCCGAGAAGGTGAGCCTGCTGACCATCCATGCCGCCAAAGGGCTGGAGTTCCGGCTGGTCTTCGTGACCGGCCTGGACGAGGGGCTCTGCCCCTACTCCCCCCCCTCCGAGGTCGGCGCGGGCTTCGACCGCACCGCCGAGGAGGAGAGGCTCTTCTACGTGGCCCTCACCCGGGCCAAGGAACTCCTCTACCTCACCAGGGTCCGGCACCGCCGCATCCATGGCAGGGTGCTCTCTGGGCGGCCCTCGCCCTTCTGGGAGAGGATCCCCGCCGCCGTTGCCAAGGACGTCACCGCCCGGACGATCATCACCGTGCGGCCCGCGCCGCTGTTCTGAGGGGCTCCCCCTGAGCGGCCGCGCGGCCCCGGCATGGCGCTCGGCCCGGCGCGGCGGGGCACGGGGCACGGCGTGGCCCCGCCGCGTTCCTGGCCGGCCGCGGGCCTCCGCCGGCTTCCGAGGGGCCCAGGGACTGGTTCTTCCCCGAGCCCTTCAATTATCGCAGGTTATTCGCTAAACTCACCGAATCCGCCTTCCGTCCCCTTCCGCTTCCGGCAAGGGGCGCCCCTTCTCCGGTGTCCTCCCCGGCGCCGTCCGGGAGCCCGCGTCCGCTGGGGGGCCGCCGCCCCCATGCCCCGGACGGGATCCCGCCTGGGGCGCCGCCGGCGGGCGTGACCCCCGGGCCTTCCCCGAGGCCTCACGCGATCCTCAACCACGGGGCGGCCCTTGGCCCCGCCCCCCAGGGCGGGGCGGGCTCCGGCCGGCCTCTCCGCAGCCCCCCCCCCGGACGTGAACAGGGCCTCCCCCCCTCCCGCCGCGTCCCCCGCGCGGACCGGCCGCCGCGCCCGCGCGGCGCTCCCGGCGGCGGCGGCGCTGTCCCTCGCCGCCGCGTCCGCGCTCGTGTCCTGCGCCATCATCAGCCGCCCCCCTCCCCGGCCCTTCGACGTGCCCGAGGAAAGCCTCCTGATCCCCGATCTGCCGTTCTATCCCGACGACACCAGGCTCTGCGGCCCGGCGAGCCTCGCCGCCGTCATGAACTACATGGGCTATCCCGTCACACTGGAGGAGGTCGAGGCGGGAGTGCAGCGCTGGGAGATAAAGGGTTCCATCGGCCCAGACCTGGTGCTCTGGGCCCGCTCGCGGGGCGCGCGGGCGAGGTTCTTCGCGGCCGAGCCCGAGGAGCTCCTGGGCTTCGTGGAAAGGCGTACCCCGGTGGTGGTCCAGGTGGACGAGGGCATAGGGCCCGTGATCATGGGGCATTTCATGGTGGTGGCGGGCTACTCCCCCGACGGCATAGTGGTGAACTCCGGCACCGTGCGGCAGGAGATCAGGCCCTGGGCGAAGTTCCTCACGCAGTGGTACAGGATGGGCAACTTCGCGATAGAGGTGGGGGGCCGGGAGGCCGCCGCCCCCGCGCCGGCGGAAGGGGAGCCCGCCCCCGGCGGCGGGGGGGCGAATTGAAAGACGTTGCCTGTCAGGCCGCCACGGCCCCGCCGGACGCGGCGCGGCGCCGCCCCTCGCCCGCGCCCCCCGCGCGGGCGCACCGGACGCGCGCGTCCCTCGCCCGCGCCCTCCTGGCCGCCTTCGCGCTCGCGGCGCTCCCGTCCTGCGCGATGCTCCCCGGCGTCATGGTGATCCCCGATCCCCTGTCCCCGGAGGAGCACCTGGATCTCGGGCTGGCCTACGAGCGGGAAGGGAAGCTAGATCTCGCCCTCCGGGAGTACGAGGCCGCCGGATCCATCCCCCTGGCCGTCCTGGGCAAGGGCAACGTCCTCTTCCAGCAGGGGCAGTACCGCCGGGCGGAGGCGGCCTACCGCAGACTGCTCAGGGGCGATCTCATGCCCGAGGCCGCCAACAACCTGGCCTTCATGCTGATCCTCGAGGGCCGGGACCCGGAGAGGGCGGCGGAGCTCGCCGAGAGGGCGGTGGAGGAGGCCATCAAGCGCAACCTGGACGAGGCCCAGATCAGGAACTTCAAGAACACGCAAAACCAGGCCGAGACCGCACTCATGAACAGCCGGTCCGTCCGTCCGGCCGGCGCCGGCCCCGCGGGGGGGCCCGCAGGGGATCCACCGCCCGGGGAGGCCGGAGGCGGGACGGCCGGGGAGTCCCCGGGCGTGCCCGGGGACGGGACCGCGGGCGCCTCCCGGGCGGGGGGAGCGGAAAACGGGCCGGGGGCCGAAGCCGGGCCCGTGCTGCGGGCCGGATCCGGGGGCGGGGGATGAGGGGCGCCGCCGCCTCCTGGCGCCGGGCGCTCGCGCGCTGCCCAGCCGCGGCCGGGCTGATCCTGGCCTGGACGGCGTCCCTGGGCATGGCCATCCGTCCCGGATGGGCGCTTGCCGCAGCGCCGCCGCTCGCTCTCTCGGCAGGGCTCCTCTCCCTGCTGGCCCCCCGCAAGATCGCCATGTTCAGGGCGGCGGTCGTCTTCCTGGGCTTCTGGAGCCTGGCCGCGCTGGCCCTGCGCGGCCCCGGGGCGGAGGGGGGCTTCCGGCCCGAGGTGCTGGCGGGCTGCCTCTTCCTGGGGCTTCACCTGTTTTTCGTGTGGACCCCGGCCGGCCTGGGCCGGGGGGTGAGGATCCTCGCTCGGCCCTTCTGCGGGGCGCGGCGGGCCGCGCTCCTGGGGCTGACCCTGACCGCTCTCGCCAAGGTGATCCCCGCGGTGCTCGCGGACGCGCGGGCCTCCCGCAGGTCGCTCTCGCGGCTTGCGGGGGCGGGCCTCGGGCGGCGCGCGGCCTTCCGGGGCAGGATCCTGACCAGGCTCACCCTGAAGAGGACGCGGGGGCTGGGCAGGACGCTCGCGAAAAGGCAGCGGGATCTGGGCTGAGGCGGGACGAGCGCGCGTCCCGCCCGGATCCGGCAGGGACTACGCGCTTCCCGCAGGCCGCGGGTTTGCGCTCGTCCCGGCGCACCCCGCGGATCACGCGCCCCCGCGCCCCCGGCGGCCCCCGCGGCGGGGCCCCCGCTCCCTGCGCCCCGCGGCGCGGGGCGCAATCCCTTGACGGGCGGGGGCCCGGCCGCTAAGATGTTGATTTCGGGCCCCACAAGGGGCCCTTGCCCTTCCAGGGCATGTCCCGGGCCGCCCCGGCGGCGGGGAGGTGTGCGCCTATGGAGATGGAGCCGGTCATAGGGCTCGAGATTCACGCCCAGCTCAACACCAGGACCAAGCTCTTCTGCTCCTGCCCGACCGAGTTCGGGGCCGAGCCCAACACCAACGTCTGCGAGGTCTGCACGGGGCAGCCCGGGGCCCTGCCGCGGATGAACGCGCTCGCGGTGGAGCTCGCGGCCAAGGCGGGCCTCGCACTGGGCGCGCGGGTCAACGGGAGGTCCCTCTTCTCCAGGAAGAATTATTTCTACCCCGATCTGCCCAACGGCTTCCAGACGAGCCAGCTCGACCCCCCCGTCTGCGAGGGGGGCGGCCTGGGGATCGCCGCGGACGACGGGTCCGCCAAGCGCGTGAGGCTCAACCGCATCCACATGGAGGACGACGCCGGCAAGTGCGTCCACGACGAGCGCCGGGGGATCACCCTGGTCGATCTCAACCGCGCGGGGACGCCCCTCATAGAGATAGTGACCGAGCCCGACATCTCGTCCTCGCGCGAGGCGGTGGAGTTCCTGAGGAAGCTCCACGGGCTCCTGGTGCGCCTGGGCGTCACCCGGGGGAGGATGGAGGAGGGGGAGTTCCGCTGCGACGTGAACGTGTCCCTCCGGCCCCGGGGATCGAGCCGTCTCGGTGTCCGGGGCGAGATCAAGAACCTCAACTCGTTCCGGTTCGTGGGGCAGGCCATCGACTACGAGATCCGCAGGCAGTCGGGGGTTTACGCGGCGGGCGGCCAGGTGCTCCAGGAGACGCTCCATTTCGATTCCGCCAAGGGCGAGACCCGGAGCCTCCGCAGCAAGGAGGAGGCCCACGACTACCGTTACTTCCCCCAGCCGGACCTGCCCCCGGTGCAGGTGAGCCCCGAACTGCTGGAGCGGCTGCGCGCCGAGCTCCCGGAATCCCCGGAGGAGGCCGCCGCGAGGCTCCTGGGCCTGGGGCTCAAGGACGGGCAGGCGCGGCTGCTGCTCGAGCGCCGGGGGGCGCTCGAGTACTTCGACCGCGCGCATGCCGCAGGCGCCTCCCCCCAGAGGCTGGCCGCCCTCATGGAGGAGCTTTTCCTCCCTTTCTGCCAGAGGGAGGGCGCGGGCCCCCTCGACTCGCCCTTCGCCCCTGGGCTGATGGCGTCCCTCGCCGGGCTGGCCGGGGACGGGACGCTGGGCCGCCGCAAGATCCAGGAGCTCTCCGAGCGGCTGTTCAGGGAGGGCCTGGATCCCGCCAGGGTCGTGCGGGAGCAGGGCCTCGCCCAGATTTCCGACGAGGGGGAGCTTTACGAGCTCGCGCGGCAGGTGGTGGAGGCCCACCCGGGCGAGTCCGCCAAGTACCGGCAGGGCCAGGAGAAGATCCTTTCCTTCCTGGTGGGCAAGATGATGAAGCTGAGCGCGGGCCGCGCCGAGCCCCGCAGGGCGGGCGAGCTCCTGAAGGAGGCCATCGCCCGGGGCGGCGAGGGCTGAGGGCGCGGGATGCCGGCCCGGGCCGCACTGGCGGGGGACGAGCCGGGCGCGGCGGCGATCACGGGAGAGAGAGAGGTCAACGATGGCGGTGGACGCTAGGACGGCCGAGGCCGTGGCGGCGCTCGCGCGGCTCAGGCTCGCGGCAGGCGCCGCCGGGGACGAGGAGCGGGAGCGCGTGGCGGAGGAGTTCGGCAAGATCGTGGGCTACATGGACATACTGAACGAGTGCGACACCGCCGGGGTCGAGCCCCTGTACTGCCCCCTGACCGAGCCGCGGCCGCCCCGCGACGACGTGCCCCGCGAGGGCCCGTCCGGCGCGGGCGACTGGATCCTGGAGGACGCCCCCGAGACCTTCGGCCGCTTCTTCTGCGTGCCCAAGGTGCTGTGATGGGCGGGGGGAGCGGGCTGACGGGGCTCGGCATCGCCCGCCTGCGGGAGGGGCTCCTCCGGAGGGAGTTCTCTGCCCGCGAGCTCGCGGAGGCGTGCCTGGACCGCATCGCGGAGACGGAGCCGCTGGTGGAGGCCTGCCTCCACGTATTCCGCGACAGGGCCCTCGCGGAGGCCGGGGCCCTGGACGCCGCGGGGCCGCGGGAGGATCAGGGGCTCTGGGGCATCCCCGTGACCGTCAAGGACGTCTTCCTGGTGCGCGGGGCGCCCGCCACGGCGGGCTCCCGGATGCTGGAGGGCTACCTCCCCGGCTACGAGGCCGAGGTGGTGACCCGCCTGCGGGCACAGGGCGCGGTGATCCTTGCCAAGACCAACCTGGACGAGTTCGCGATGGGCTCCTCAACGGAGTTCTCCGCCTTCAAGCCCACCCGCAACCCCTGGAACCTCTCGAGGGTGCCCGGGGGATCCTCCGGGGGGGCGGCGGCGGGGGTCGCGGCACGGCAGGCCCCCGGGGCCTTCGGCACGGACACCGGCGGCTCGATACGCCAGCCCGCGGCCCTCTGCGGCTGCGTGGGGCTCAAGCCCAGCTACGGCCGCGTCTCGCGCTACGGGATAATCGCCTACGGCAGCTCGCTCGATCAGGCTGGGCCCCTGGCGCGGTCCGTCTCCGACTGCGGCAGGCTCCTGGCCGCCGTGGCCGGGCCCGATCCCCGCGACTCCACCTCCTCCGGGATCCCCGTCGAGGACTACGCCGATCTCCGCCCGCCCGAGCCCGGGCGGCTCCGGTTCGCGCTCCCCCGCGAACTCTGGGAGGCCCGCTTCGACCCCGCGGTGGGCGAGGCCCTGGACGCGGCCCGCGGGCTGGTGGAGGCGGCGGGCGCCCGGCTGGAGGCGGTGCCCATGCCCAGCCTGCGCTTCAGCGTGGCGGCGTATTACGTGATCGCCGCGGCAGAGGCCTCCACCAACCTCGCCCGCTACGACGGGGTGCGTTACGGCTACCGCTCGCCCGCCAGGGGCGATCTCGCGAGCCTCTACCGGGAGTCCCGCACGCGGGGCCTCGGGCGCGAGGCGAGGCGGCGGATACTGCTGGGGACCTTCGCGCTCTCCAGCGGCTACTACGACGCCTACTTCAAGAAGGCGGCCCAGGTGAGAAGGCTCATCCTGGAGGACTTCCAGAGGGTCTACCGGGACTTCGACTTCATACTGGCCCCGGTCTCGAGCATCCCCGCCTGGCCCTTCGGCTCCTTCACCGAGGACCCGCTCACCCAGTACCAGCTCGACATCATGACGCTCCCCCTGAACCTCGCGGGCGGCCCCGGGCTCTCGCTCCCGGCGGGCCTGGGCGGGGACGGGCTCCCCGTGGGCGTCCAGATCCTGGGGCCGGCCTTCCGCGAGAAGGCGCTCCTGGAGGCGGGGCTCCTCCTGGAAGGGATCCTTCCCCGCCTGCCCGAGCCGCCGCTCAAGGCGCTGTAGGGGAGGCGGCCCGCGCCGCCCTCCCCCGCCGCGCCGGGGGACGGGGCCCGGGGGCGCCTGCCTGGATGCCGGGGATCGCGTCCCGGCGGGCCCCGTACCTGCGGGACGGCCTGGCCCCGGACGGAGGGCAGCCGCTCCTGGGTTGCGTCCCCTTCCCGGCATGCCGCGCGACGGGGCCGGGCCGCCCGGGATCGAGGTGGAGCCGCGGATGGATCGCCGCCCTGCAGGCTGGCCGTCGCCTTGCTGGCAGGCCGTGCCTTTTCATTTCAGGCTGACTGGAAAGCGAGCGCGAAACGAATAGCGGGAGCCGCCGCCGGTCGGCCCCTTTCCAGGCGGTTCCCCGCAAGGCCTGAGGCGCCGCCGCGCGAGATCCCCTTCCGGGAGGCTTGCGGGGTCTTCCGCGCGGCGCCTGTTTCCCCGTGCGGAGAGGGGGCATGGCCCGTATCCGGGAAATGCAATTTGCCGCATCTTCCGCGCGGCGCGGGCCTCCGGGCGGGCGGCGGCACGCAGGCGAGCCTGCGGCGGGCAGCGGCCTTCGCGCGGGCCAGCGGCCTGCGCCATGATCGCGCTGGCCTCAGGCCGCCTCGCGGGAGGGGGGGTAATGCGCGTCGGCGCTGCCCAAGCCTCGCCGATTCCGGGGAGTGCGGCCGACGGCGGGGCGGGCGCCCCCGCGCTCCGGGAGCCTCGCTCGCCGCGCCGGGCGACGGGTCGGCCGGGCCCGCTGCGCGGAAGGCCTACCGGCGCGGGCCTGAGCCGCAGGGCGGCCCCGTCCCTGGCCGGGGGGCCGGGCCGCGCGGCCTCCCGGCGGGGCGGCGGGAGTTCGGCTGAAACCCTTTGGGAATAGGCATTCCTGGGGATCCCGTCGCGCCTCAGTGTGCTTCCCTCGCCCGGAAGGCGCGGCCGGCACGGGCCGGCGCGGGCCCCGCCGCAAAAAAACAGGGCGGGAGGCCGCCTGAAGGCTTGTTTTCGCTTGCATGCCAGTTTTTTTTGTACTATAAAAAGTCCGATGTCAAACGGGCTATGAGATACCGATCCGCCGGGAAGGCCCGGTGCCCCGGCGGCGGGAACGGGCAGCGGGCCGTGTCCCCTTCCCCGCCCGCGAAGGATTTCCGGCCGCCCCGTCTGGGCGGGGCGCCGACAGGCTACACGCACTCCACTGGGCCGCATCCGGGCGGACGGCCTCCCTCGCCCGTCCCCCCCCCCTATACCTCCAGCAATCCGTGTCGAGCCGCCGGTTGCGATCGGGGCCCTGCCGTGGCCGCGATGCAAGCCGGGCCCCGACCTTCCCGGTTTGTCTCACGGTCAGGGATCTTCGGCCGGCCGTAACGGCCTCACTCCGAGCCCACTGCAGACGATGCCCGTCGGCCGACCGGCGGGCCGCGTACCCGAGATCGCGTACCGGCCGCGCCGTGTCGGCGGGATCCGGCCTGAGGCCGGGATCCGGTCGAGCGGGGCGCCCCCGGCCCGTTGGCGGGGGCCGACTAGGCCCCGCACCGAACCCCAACCAACTCTCAAGGAGTCTAGGTAATGACGAAATCCGAACTAATCTCCCAGGTCGCAAACGACACGGGTTTCAGCAGGACCACCGTCCAGAAGGTTCTCGAGAGCGTCATCTTGACGACCATCAAGACCCTCAAGAAGGACACGAGGTTCCCCATCTTCGGGCTAGGGGTTTTCGAGGTGGTGAAGCGACCCAAGAGGAAGGGGCGCAACCCCCGCACCGGCGAGCCCCTGACGGTCAAGGCCCACAAGGCCGTGAAGTTCAAGCCCGCCAAGGTGCTCAAGGACGCGGTGAACTCCACCAAGTAGCGGGTCAGGCCGGCACCGGGGCCGCTGGGGGCGGGAGGTGCGGCGGCGGGCCCGGGCCCCCGGTGCCGCGAAGCCTGCCCGGCGGTCGCGGATGCCGTCCCGGAGGCTCAGGGAAGCGCGTCCCCGGACGTGCCGGGGACGCGGCCGAGGCCGGCGCGACCGGGATTGCGGATTCAAGGCGTCTCCTCTCAGGGCGTGGGCCCGGAGGGGACGCTTTTTTTTGCCGCGTCCGCCTCGGGCGGGGCCGGGCGCGGGCCGTTGCGTTTCAAAACGGCTGCAATCAGTAGCCTTTCGCGGGACGTTCCGGGGCCTCTGTTTTCACGGCGTCCCGCAAGCCGGTTTACAGCCCGCTGCCGGGCCGGCCCCGCCCCGGAGCGGGCGCCGGGCCTGCCGCG
>JAITEZ010000122.1 GCA_031281735.1 Deltaproteobacteria bacterium
GTCCCACGCCGCCAGCCGGGGAGACCCATGCCCTCCGCGTACCGTGACTGGAGTCCCGGGAGGGAGCCTCCTCCCTCGGGGCTCCCTCCCGCCGGGGCAGGCCGGCGCTCCCGGCAGGCTCGGAGCCCCCGGCGTTCAGGATCCTGCCGGACGGTTCCCGCTCCGCCCGCTGGAATAATCCATCAGGGCGGCGTGTCTGGCGTCACAGGACGGGGCACTATAGACAGTCAGGCCCGTGTCGAAGCGAGACGACCTGGCCGCGGGGGGAAGAGCCTGTAGCGGCGGGAAATGAACCCGCTCACGACGGTAAAAAGCCTCCGTTCATGACGGCAAAGATCTCGTTCACAGCGGGAGATGTACCGGCCGCCGCGGGAATTTTCCCGGCCGCGGCGTCGCATATCCCGGTCACGATGGGGAAAGCCCGCCCGCGGCGGGGACAGTCCCGGCGGGCGGCAACGCCGCTGGGAGGGGGGCGCCGGCCTTGAGGCGGGCGGGGAGCCCGCCGGGCCCCGGGTGGAGAGGCCCGCCCGCACCCTCCCGCGGCTCGCGCCGGGAGGGTGGGGCGGGTGCATGCATGTGCCGCGACAGGCCCCGCGGCTGGCTTCGGGGCGGCCCCGGCCTAGTTCAGGGCGTCGTAGCCGGTCTCGCAGGTGCGGATGCGCATGGCGGACCTGAGGTCGTAGGTGAAGATCTTGCCGTCGCCGATCTTGCCGGTGAAGGCCGCTTCCTGGATGGTCTTGATGACCTTCTGCTCCCACTCCTCGGAGGAGACCACGATCTCGAACTTGACCTTCGGCAGGAGGGACACGTCGACCTTGGTGCCGCGCACCGTCTCGGTGTAGCCCTTCTGGGTGCCGCAGCCCATCACCTGGAAGACGGTGATGCCGTTGACCTCGATGGCGTTCAGGGCCGCCTTCACGTCCTCGAGCTTCTCCTCGCGGACGATCGCTTCGATCTTAATCATGGGTTAAATACCGCCTTTCGCTAGTCGAGCCCGTTGAATGAGGGGTAGGCGTTCTCGCCGTGCTGGGTGACGTCCAGGCCTACCAGCTCGTCGCGCTTGGGCACGCGTATGGAGGTCACGGCCTTCACGATGCCGATGCAGACGAGCGAGCCTACCGCCGCGAGGACTATGGACGCGATGATGGCCACTATCTGCGCACCGAACTGCTTGGGGTTGCCGAAGAAGAGGCCCGAGGCGCCGTTGACTGCCGGATCCGCGAAGAGCCCGGTCAGGAGGCCGCCCCAGATGCCGCCGATGCCGTGGCAGCCGAAGGCGTCCAGCGCGTCGTCTATCTTGAGCCTCTTCTTCACGAAGAGGATGCCGTAGTAGCAGACCGGGCCTGCGGTGAGCCCCACGATGAAGGAGGCCCAGACCGGCACGAAGCCCGCCCCCGGGGTGATGGCCACGAGCCCCGCCACGACGCCGGTGCAGGCGCTGATGCAGGAGGGCTTGCGGCCCCGGACTACGTCGATGAGGAGCCAGGCGAGGAGGCCCCCGGCGGTCGCGAAGGAGGTGGTGAGGAAGGCGTGGGCGGCGAGGCCGTTTGCGGCCAGGGCGCTGCCGGCGTTGAAGCCGTACCAGCCGAACCACAGGAGCGCCATGCCGAGGACAACGAAGGGGACGTTGTGGATGCGGTAGGAGGAGGTCTCGTAGCCCTCTCGCTTGCCCAGTACCAGGCAGAGCACGAGGCCCGAGACGCCGGAGCTGATGTGGACGACGTTGCCGCCCGCGAAGTCGATGGAGCCCAGGCCGGCGGCGCCCAGGATGCCGCCGTCGCCCCAGACCATGTGGGCCAGGGGGTAGTAGACGACGATCGACCACAAGACGATGAACAGGAAAAGGGCCCCGAACTTCATCCGGCCCGAGATCGCGCCCGTGATGATGGCGGGGGTGATGAGGGCGAACATCATCTGGAAGCCCACGAAGGTGTAGGCGGAGAGGTTGTCGGCGTAGGGGGAGGGTGTGTCGATGCCCATCGTCCTGAGCCCGAAGTCGCCCAGGGTCCCCACGATGCCCAGCGTGTTGCCGGTGAAGGCCAGTGAGTATCCGAACAGGCCCCACATGATCATGCCGGTGCCCAGGATGAACACGCTGGCCATCATGTTGTTAACGACGTTCTTGCGGCGCCCGAGGCCGCCGTAGAAGAAGCCCAGGCCCGGCGTCATGATGAACACGAGCGCCGCCGAGGCCAGGATGAAGGCGTTGTCGCCTGAGTTTACCATGGTTGAGCTAACCTCCGAAGGAATATTGTTGGGTTAAGGCCGCGGAGGGACTGTACGGCGCCGCCCCCCCTCCTGCGGGCGGCCTCGCCGGCGCGGCCCGTGGCCGCGCCCCAGAAACCGGCCGGGGGCGCCTGCCCCCGGCGAACTCGGTCAGAGCTGCGGGCCCCTCAGGGCGAGCCGCCCCTCGCCTCCTCGAGGAGCCCCTTGCGGACGATGAAGTCGGCCACCTCGGCCGCACCCTCGCCGGCCTTGAGGCAGGCGAACACCACCGGGAGCCCCCCCCGCATGCGCTCCGCGTCGTCCCGCATGACAGCGAGGGAGGCACCCACGGCCGGGGCCAGGTCGGTCTTGTTCACGACCAGCAGATCGGAGCGGCACACGGCGGGCCCCCCCTTCCGGGGGATCTTGTCCCCGCCGGCCACGTCTATCACGTAGATGAAGAGATCGGCGAGCTCCGGGCTGAAGGTCGCGGAGAGGTTGTCGCCGCCGCTCTCGATGAAGAGCAGCTCGAGGCCGGGAAACCTCCGGCCCATCTCCAGCACGGCCCCCAGGTTCATGGAGGCGTCCTCGCGTATGGCCGTGTGCGGGCAGCCGCCGGTCTCCACCCCGATGATCCTCTCCTCCGGGAGCGCCCCGTTCCGCGCGAGGAACTCCGCGTCCTCCCTGGTGTAGATGTCGTTGGTGATGACGGCGGTGTCGAAGCGGTCCCGCAGGAGGACGCAAAGCCGCCAGATGAGCGCGGTCTTCCCGGAGCCCACCGGCCCCCCGACGCCCACCCGCAGCGCGTCCCGCGCCGCGGTGGCGGTTCCCGCCCGCCCTGTCCCCATGCCAGCCATGCCGGGCACCCCCTTAGCTCCTGTACATCCGGAGCGGGCTTTCCTCGTGGGCCGAGGAGCGTATCGCGAGAAGCGGCGCAGCGACTCCCAGCTCGCCGTCCCCCAGGGCCATGGCCGCATCCACCGCCCCGGGCAGGAGCCCCAGCAGACCCAGGAGAACCCCCTGGACGGCCCCCTGGCCCAGAGGAACGCTCTTGGAGGCGCAAACTGCCAGGCTCTCGACCGCCCCCCAGAGGAAGGCCGTCAGGAGGGAGGGGGCGTCCCCCTCGCCGAGCCCCAGGGCCGCCCCCATGAGCCCGTAGGCCGCGACGTAGCCCGGCCCGGACTGGAGCATGTCCCCCGGGAAGCCCGCGAGGAGCCCCCCCGCCACCAGCATGCGCACGACGGCCCCGCCCATCTCCCTCTCGCCCAGGAGCAGCTCCCGCGTCCCCCGCGAGGCCAGCGACACGGCGTTCCACCGCGCGAAGGCCGCCGGGTCGCGGGCAACCGCCGCGAGGAAGCACCTCTTGAGCAGGGGCAGGTCGCAGGACGCGAGCGATAGCCGCACCGCGTCCGTTATCCAGGCATACAGGCCAGCGGCGTCCCTCACCTCGCCCGCGTCCACATAGGAAGCGAGCCCCCCCGACCACGCGAAGGCCCCCGTGGGCCTGGCGGGGCTAGCCGCGAAAAGGAGCCGCAGGAGAGCCGCCGGGGCGGGGCGGGAGGCGGCGCCGGTGCCGCGCGGGAGCCTGCGGCCATCGCTCTCGTAGTCATGGGCATATCCGTGGCCGTCTCCCCCGCCATCGTGCCCTTGGCCGTCGCTCTCGCGCCCGTGGCCGCTTCCGTGTGGCACGTAGGCCCCGCCCTCCGGCCGGAAGGGCGCGTTCAGGTGGGCGACGGAAAGGCCCAGCCCCCGCGCGAGATCCTCCAGCACGGGATCCGCCGGGAACCGCAGGGAGAGCCCGTCCAGTTCCAGCTCGGCATGGCGGTTGCCCAGATGGTAGGCGGCCCGAGCGAGCTGCCCCGGGTCGGCCGCCCTGGCCTCGGAGAGCGGCTCGGGCGCGGCGGCGACCATCGCGAGCTCGCCGCCCGGCCCCCTCAGCACGTCGCCGGGGCCGGGGGCGGCCCCGCGCGGCAGCAGGAGCGCCGCCTCGCGGCCGTCCGCGAGGCGGGCGAGCTGGCGCGTCCTCCGGCGGGCCGCGGAGTCCAGCGGGAGCTCGGGGCGGCGGTCAGGGCCCGGCAGGGGCCCGAGGTTTTCGGTGAACTTTATCATGTGCGTGTTCTCGGAGCCCCTTCCGCTCTCCGCCGTCCCCGGGCCGCCACGGGGGCGCGACCGGCCGCTTGCGGCGCCGGGGTCGGCCTCCGGCCGCGCGGCTTCCGCCGGGCGTGCTAGAACAGGAAGTACCTCTGCGCCAGGGGGAGGACCCGCGCCGGCTCGGATCTGGCGGGCACGCCGTCCAGCCTCACCTCGTAGGTCTGGGGGTCGACCTCTATCCTGGGGAGGGCGTCGTTCAGGACCATGTCCCTCTTGCCGAGGCGGCGGGTGTCGGCGACGGGGGCGAGGCGGCGCAGGAGCCCCTTGGCGCGTAGGATCTCCCGGATCCCGCGGTCCAGGGAGGCACGGGAGACGAAGGTCACGGAGGCGGCCGGGGCCGCGGGGCCGAGGGCCCCGAACATGCGCCGGTAGTGGGAGGGCTGGGGCGTGGGGATGGAGGCGTTGGGGTCGCCCATGGGGGCGGCTGCGATCTGCCCGCCCTTGATCACGAGGCTGGGCTTGACGCCGAAGAAGGCGGGCCGCCAGAGGGCGAGATCCGCGAGCTTGCCGGGGGTTATCGAGCCTACCAGCCCGTCCAGGCCGTGGGCGACGGCGGGGTTGATGGTGTACTTGGCGATGTAGCGCCGGATGCGGAAGTTGTCGGAGGGCCCGTCGCCGAGGCGGCCCCGCTCCTCCTTCATCTTGTGGGCGGTCTGCCAGGTGCGCGTTATCACCTCCCCCACCCGTCCCATGGCCTGGGAGTCGGAGGATATCATGGAGATGACGCCCAGGTCGTGGAGCACGTCCTCGGCGGCTATCGTCTCGCGGCGGATGCGCGAGTCGGCGAAGGCCACGTCCTCCGGTATGGCGGGGTTGAGGTGATGGCAGACCATGAGCATGTCCAGGTGCTCGTCCACGGTGTTGACGGTGTAGGGCCGCGTGGGGTTTGTGGAGGAGGGGAGCACGTTGGGCTCGCCGGCGGCGCGGATGATGTCCGGGGCGTGGCCGCCCCCCGCGCCCTCGGTGTGGTAGGTGTGGACCGTCCGGCCCCGGAAGGCCCTGATCGTGTCCTCCACGAAGCCCGCCTCGTTCAGGGTGTCCGTGTGGATGGCGGCCTGGACCCCGTACTCGTCGCACACGGAGAGGCAGCAGTCGATGGCCGCGGGCGTGGTCCCCCAGTCCTCGTGGAGCTTCAGGCCCGCCGCTCCGGCCTCTATCTGCTCGCGCAGGGCCCTCGGCTCGGAGGCGTTGCCCTTGCCCAGGAACCCGAAGTTGAGGGGGAAGGGGTCGGTCGCGAGGATCATGCGCTCCAGGTGCCAGGCCCCCGGGCTGCAGGTGGTGGCGCAGGTGCCGGTGGCCGGGCCCGTGCCACCCCCCAGCATGGTGGTCACGCCGGAGTGGAGCGCCTCCAGGCACTGCTGCGGGGAGATGAAGTGCACGTGGGTGTCGATGCCGCCGGGGGTGAGGATCTGGCCCTCTCCAGCGATGATCTCTGTGCCCGGGCCTATCACTATGTCCACCCCGTCCTGGACGTCGGGGTTCCCGGCCTTGCCGACGCCGCAGACGAGCCCGTCCCTTATCCCCACGTCGGCCTTCACGATCCGGAAGGCGTCCAGGGCCAGGGCGTTGGTGATGACCGTGTCGGCCGCCGTCCCCCGCCCCTCCTGGCTCTGGCCCATGCCGTCGCGGATGACCTTGCCTCCGCCGAAGCTCACCTCCTCGCCGGGGAGGGAGAGATCCTCCTCCACCTCGAGTATCAGCGAGGTGTCGGCGAGCCGCACCCTGTCGCCCCTGGCGGGGCCGAAGATCTGCGCGTAGTCCGCCCTCGCCATCTTCATCGGGCACCCCCTCCCCCCGCGCCCGGGCCGCCCGGGCCGGGGCCCGCGGCGCCGTCCAGCGGGCCCATCACCAGCCCCCGGAAGCCCGCGGCGCGCCGCTTGCCCCCGAAGGGCACCAGCCTCACCGCGCGGCTCCGCCCCGGCTCGAAGCGCACGCTCGTGCCGGGTATGATGTCGAGCCTGCGTCCCCAGGCCTTCCCGCGGTCGAAGGAGAGGCCCTCGTTGGTCTCGAAGAAATGGAAATGGCTCCCCACCTGGATCGGCCTGTCGGCGACGTTGGCGACCTCGATCTCCACGGCCTCGCGGCCGGGGTTGAGCTCTATCTCGCCGTCTGCGGGGAAGTACTCGCCCGGTATCATGGTTGCTCCTTGTCAGAAGGGGGAGCGAGGGGCCAGGCACGCGCCCCTCAGCGGATGGGGTCGTGGACGGTCACGAGCTTGGTGCCGTCCGGGAAGGTGGCCTCCACCTGCACCTCCGGCACGAGTTCAGGCACTCCCTCCATGACCTCGGAACGCTTGAGGATGCCCCTCGCCTCGTCCATCAGCCCGGCCACGGTGCGTCCCTCGCGGGCGCCCTCCAGGATGAAGAGGCTGATGTAGGCCACCGCCTCGGGATGGTTCAGGGCGAGACCCTTGGCCTTTCTCCTTTCGGCGAGGAGACCGGCCGTGAAAAGGAGGAGCTTGTCCTTCTCCCTGGGCGTGAGATCCATGAGTCACCTCCGCCGGGGCCCCGCGAGGCGGCAGGGCGCACCGGAAACCGTGAATGCAGTCGCGTGGCGGTGCGGGGCGATCGGAGGGAAACGGGCCGCCCGGATGCCGAAGACGCGAGCCAAGGCGTTGAAAGGATGGAACGAAGAACGAAGAACGGTGGCCGAAGACCGGCACGGGATTCCTGGACGGGCAGGACGGCGGCTCGGGCCGCGGCGGCCTTCCCGTTCATGTCCGCCAGATCCGGGGGTGCACCGCCTCCCGGCCCAGAAGGGCGCGGCGGGCGAGGGACCAGGCGAGGCGGTTGTAGCGCTCGGCCCGGGACACATCACCTCCCACGGATCGCGCCAGCAGGATGCCGTCCCGCAGGGTGGCGCCGCGGAACTCCGGGAAGCCCCCGTCCTCCCCTGCGGCGGTAAGGATCCGGAACTCCCCGAGGGCGGCGGCGAGGCCGGCCTCGCAGGAAGCCGAGCCAGCTCCCAGGGCCAGGAACCAGGACATCACAGGGCGGCCCATGAGACCCAGGGGGCTCGCGAGCAGGCCCCGCGCCCCCGGCTCCGCCTCTCCCTCGATGACTGCCCTTTCGAAAAGCGCGAGGTCTCCGTCGCGATAGACGCGCAGGGTCTCGGCGTAGCTCCCCCTCTCGAAGGCCTCGCCAGCGGCGGCGCGGCCCAGCAGGGTGATCCCCCAGGCCATGAGCCTCCCCCCGTCGGCTGCCACGAGGGTCGTGTCCTGCACCGCCCTCGTCCCGCTGAAGGCGATCGCCTCCTGTGGCAGGTGCTCGAGGACGGCCCCGGGGCCGGCGGACTTCCCCAGGAAAGACTGGCGCTGGAAGCCGGGTGTCTCCTTCGCCCGGTAGAACTTGGTGGCTGCGGGGGAGGTCAGGAGCGCCTTGGCGCCCGGCCCGCAGGCGGCAGAGATCTCCAATGCATCGCCGGTGACCAGACCCCCCGGGGGATGGAGCACGTAGACCTCGCAGGGGACGATCCCGTCCGGGGCCGGGCCTTCGGGGTAGAAGGGCCTTTGGACGCCCAGCGGGCCGGATCTCTCCGTGCGGTCGAGGACGGTCCTCCCGCCAGACTCCGCGAAGGAGAGGGCGAGGAGCCCGTTCCAGCCGGGCCCGCCACCCGGGAGGGGACGTTGGCCGGGGGCGGCTTCCGCCGCGGAACCGGCGTGCCCTCGGCTCCCGGCGCTACAGGCGCGGGTCTCCGGAGGCGCGGGGGCACCTGCGGTGTGCCAAGCGCGGCCGGGATCCGCCCCGGCCGCCGCGTCAGAGGTTGCAGCCAACAAAGCCGTGCTTCCCCTCGGGGGGTTCCCCGCACTGGCGGGAAGGAACCGGAAAGAAATCGTGTAAAGATAGTGAAAACGAAAAAAGGGAAGAAACAGAAAGCGTAAATGAAACAGAAGAGAAAGAGATAGAGAAAGAGGAAAGAGAAGGCGGTAGCGAAAGAGAATGCGGGAGAGAGCCGGGAAACCGGGAGAGTCCGGAAAGGTATAGGGAGACGGGGCCGGGCCGGCCGCCGACCTGGCGCTGGTCCCGCGCCGCTCAGACGCTGAGGAAGCTCCTGATCTTCTCCTCGGAGAGATCGCCCATCCCCCCCGAGTCCACGATGCTCCCCCGCTCCATGATGGCGTAGTCGTCGCCGGCCCTGCGGGCCACGGGCACCTTCTGCTCGACGTGGACGACGGTCATCCCGAGCTCGGACGCTAGCTTCGCCACCGCGCGCACTATCTCGTCCACGATGTTGGGCTGGATGCCCTCGGTGGGCTCGTCCAGGAGCAGGAGCTCCGGCCCGAGGGCGAGGGCCCTGGCTATGGCCAGCTGCTGCTGCTGACCGCCGGAGAGGTCGCCCCCCCGGCGGCGGAGCATGTCCTTCAGGACGGGGAAGTAGCCGAACACGGACTCCGGGACGGCCCTGTCGCCGTCGCGGCGCGCGGGCAGGCCTATCCGGAGGTTCTCCTCGACGGTCAGGAGCGGGAAGATCTGGCGGCCCTGGGGCACGTAGCCGATGCCCAGCCGCGCCCGCCTCTCGGGGGCGAGGCGGGTGATGTCCCGGCCGCGGTAGAGCACCCGGCCCCCGCTGGGCGGCACGAGGCCCATGAGGCACTGGAGGAGGGTGGTCTTCCCCACGCCGTTGCGGCCCATTAAGCACAGCCGCCTGCCCTCGCGGGCCTCGAGCGTCACGCCCCGCAGGATGTTGCTCTCGCCGTAGTGCTGGACCAGGCCCTCCACCCTCAGCATGCCGCGCCCCCCAGGTAGGCCTCCACGACCTCGGGGTCGCGGCCTATCTCGTCCATGGTGCCCTCGGCGAGCACGCGGCCCTGGTGGAGCACCGTGACCTTGCTCGCCACGGCCCGCACGAACTCCATGTCGTGCTCCACCAGGACGATGGTGCAGGAACCCTCGAGGCTCCGCAGGAGATCCGCCGTGCGGTCGATCTCCTGGGGGGTCATGCCGGCCACGGGCTCGTCCAGGAGGAGCACCCGCGGCTTCTGGGAGAGGAGCATGCCCGTCTCCAGCCACTGCTTCTGGCCGTGGGAGAGCAGCCCCGCGAGCCGCCCCGCCTCGGGGCCGAGACGGGTGAGCTCCAGGATGCCCCCCAGGAAGTCCCGGTCCTCGCCGGAGAGGCGCGCCCGGAACGTGCCCAGGACGGTCTTGGGGCCCTTGAGGGCGAGCTCGAGGTTCTGGAAGACGGTGAGAGTCTCGAAGACCGAGGGCTTCTGGAACTTCCGGCAGATGCCCGCCTGGGCGATGGACACCTCGTCCTCCTCCAGCAGGTTCACGGTCTCGGAGTACCAGGCCTCCCCGGAGTCGGGCCGCGTGGAGCCCGTCATCACGTCCATCAGGGTGGTCTTGCCGGCCCCGTTGGGGCCTATGACGGATCTCAGCTCCCCCTCCCGCAGGTACAGGGTGAGGCCGTCCAGGGCCCGGAACCCGTCGAAGGACACGGTGATGTCCTCCAGGAGGAGCACGTACAGCTTGCGCCGCTGGGCCTTGGGCACCCAGCCGTCCCCGAAGGTCAGGGGGAGGGCCTTCGCCTCCCCGGCCCCGGCGGCAGCGGGGCCCGCCGCCCCGTCAGGCGCCTGCTTCCGCTCCACGGCGTCCTCCTTTCTGGCGCCCCGCGAAGGGCGCGGCCATCCTCTCGACGATGCCCGCCACCCCCTGGGGGAGGAAGACGGTGACCACGACGAACAGGAGCCCGTACACGAACAGCCAGGCGTCGGGCATGAGCCCCGTGAGGGTGGTCTTGAGCCAGTTCACCAGGAAGGCCCCGATGACGGCGCCGTAGAGGCGCCCGCGGCCCCCCAGGGCCACGCAGATGACCACCTCGATGGAGAAGAGCGGCGAGAAGCTGTTGGGGTTGATGATGCCGGTCTGGGGCACGTAGAGCGCCCCGGCGAGGCCCGCTGCCATGGCGGACAGGGTGAAGACGGAGAGCTTAACGCGCTCGACCCGGTAGCCCGCGAAGCGCACCCGGTCCTCGTTGTCGCGCACGGCCCGCACGGCGAGCCCCAGCCGGGAGACGGCTATCACGCGGCAGCACCAGTAGAAGAGCAGCATGAGGAGGGCCGAGGCGGCGAACAGGCACGTGGCCATGCCGCGGGTGTTGATCCCGAAGCCCAGGATCTCCTTGAAGTCGGTGAAGCCGTTGTTGCCCCCGAAGCCCAGCGAGTTCAGGAAGAAGGCGAGCATGAGGGCGTAGGTGAGGGCCTGGCTTATGATGGAGAAGTACACGCCCGAGACCCGGCTCCGGAACGCGGTCCAGCCGAAGGCCAGTGCCAGCAGGCCCGGCGCCGCCACGGCCAGGAACACCGCGTAGGCGAAGACGTCCGTCCCCAGCCAGTACCAGGGGAGCCTGTCCCAGCCGATGAAGACCATGAAGTCGGGGAGCTCGGAGACGTAGACCCCGCGGTCGCCGATGTGCCGCATGAGGTACATGCCGAAGGCGTACCCCCCCAGCGCGAAGAAGGCGCCGTGGCCCAGGCTCAGGATGCCCATGTAGCCCCAGACGAGATCCACCGAGAGCGCGAGCGTGGCCAGGCACAGGTACTTGCCCAGGACCGACACCTTGAGCGGTCCCACGGAGAGCGCCGACCCCTCGGGCAGGAGGCTCGCGAGGGCCACCGAGGCGCTGAAGAGCAGAGCCACCGCGAAGAAGGCCCGGGTGGGTCCGTCGAAGACGCGTTCGCCGCCGCCGGCCGCCGCCCCCTCGAGGCCCGCCGGCCCAGTCGATTCAGGCGTCGCCATCTCCCCCCCCCTCACGCCGCCGCCCGGCCCTTCTGCGGGAAGAGTCCCCGCGGGTGGCGCTGGATGAAAAGGATTATGCCGCACATGATGAGGATCTTGGCGAGTATCGCCCCGTTCACGGGCTCCAGGAACTTGTTGGCCATGCCGATGATGAGGCCCCCCAGGAGCGTGCCCCAGAGGTTGCCGACGCCGCCGAAGACCACCACCATGAAGCTGTCCACGATGTAGGCCTGGCCCAGGTTGGGGCCGACGTTGGCCAGCTGGGAGAGCGCCGCCCCGGCCATGCCGGCCACGCCGGATCCCAGCATGAAGCACATGAGATCGACCCTTCCGGAGTCGACGCCCATGGCCCTGGCCACGGCGCGGTTCTGGGTGACCGCCCTGACCTCCAGGCCCAGCCGGGTCCGCTGCATGACGAGGAGGATCATGAGGAATACCGCCAGGCAGAAGAGGATGATGTAGAAGCGGCCCCAGGTGACGGAGAGGTGCTCCGTCCAGTGCCACTGACCCGCCATGAAGGAGGGCGTGGCCACGGGGCGGTTGTTGGCGGAGACGAAGGTGCGCACCGCCTGCTGCAGTATGAGGCTGATGCCGAAGGTGGCGAGCAGGGTCTCGAGGGGCCTGTTGTACAGGTAGCGGATCACCCCCCTCTCTATGATGCCGCCCGCGGCCGCCGCCACGGCGAAGGATCCCGGCACGGCCAGGATCAGCGCGAGGCCGGGCCTGCCCGGCAGGAGCTCCTGGAGCCACCAGACCGTGTAGGCCCCGAGCATGACCATCTCCCCGTGGGCCATGTTGATGACGCCCATGACGCCGAAGGTCACGGCGAGCCCGATGGCGATGAGGGCCAGGACCGATCCCAGGCTCAGGCCGAAGAAGACCGTCTCGAAGAGGGAGATGTGCTGGATGGCCGCCTCCATCCGGGAGAGCGTGGCCCGCGCGGCGGCCGCTATCTCGGGGTCGTCCGAGCCCGCGCGCTCGCGGATGAGCCCCTGGGCCTCGGGAGCGAGGCGTTCCCGGAGGGTGGCGAGCGCCGCGAGGATCTCCTCCCGCGTCGAGCCCGGATCGCGCAGGGCCAGGGAGGCCAGGATCCTCTCGTAGCTCCCACGGACGCGGGCGTCGGTCTCCTCCGCCAGGAGCCCCCGGATGAAGGCGGGATCCGCCCCCTCGTCGGTCGCGAGCGCCCGCGCCGCCTCGCGGCGGACCTCGACGTCGGGGTTCCTGAGCGACCTGCCGTGCACGGCCGCGGAGAGCGCCTGGCGCTGCCGGTTGCTGGTGCCCACCTTCCGGAGGGCGAGGCCCGCGCCGTCCGTGCGCTCCCCGGACCCCGCGAGCGTGTAGCCGCCGCCCGCGGGGTCCCTGAGGTAAAGATCCGAGCTGGCCCTGTCCACGTAGAGATCGCCCGCGAGCAGGGCCTCCATGAGGGCCCCGGCCTCGGGTCCGGGATCCGCCGCGAGGGCCTCGATGGCCGCGTCGCGGTCGACCACCCTGGAGCTCGCCAGGCTCGCGCGCAGCCCGTCCTGGAGGGCGAGCCCGTCCGCCGCGGGGAGATCCCCCGCCGCGAGGAGAAGCCCTGCGAGGGCGGCGAGGGCGGCGGCAGGGATGCCTCCCGCGCGTCCGCGGCGGTGGTTATGGGGGGGGGTGCGGGAAAGCATCGTGAGGTTCGGTTCCTTGCTGCGGGGCGCGGCGCAGGAGCCCCCCCGCGGGGGGGTGGCCGCGCCCGGGGGGGCACTGGCAAGGGGCCGCCGGGGAGGGGCGGCAGGGGGCGGCCGTCTGCCGGGAGGCCGCCCGGGGGCCGCCGGATCCCGGCGGGGCGGGATCGCGCCGGTCGGCCGGAAGGGACGGGCTGCGGGGTACCGGCCCGGCGGATTGGGGAGGCGCCGGGCCGGGCGGGCCGCGCGGAAGGGGAGGGGGCCAGGACGGGGAGCCCCCCGGGCGGGGCCTGGGGGCCGCGCCGGTCCCGGGGGGCGCCCGTCCCTGAGGTGCGCTACTGCGCGGCGGGGGCCTCGGAGCCGCCGCAGGCCTTGGTCTTGGGGTTGTAGTTGCCGCAGTTGATCGGATCCGTCCAGTCGGCCACCAGATCCACGGACTCGGGCAGGTAGTCGGACCAGGCGTCGCCCTCCACCTCGCCGTCGGTGCTCCAGACGATCTGGAACTGGCCGTCGTCCTGGATCTCGCCGATGAGGACCGGCTTGGTGAGGTGGTGGTTGGGGAGCAGGCGCGCCGTGCCGCCCGAGAGGTTCTGTGTCTCGAGGCCCACGATGGCCTTGAGGACCTGGTCAACATCGGTCGTGCCGGCCTTCTCGACGGCCTTCACCCAGAGGTTGAAGCCGATGTAGGTGGCCTCCATGGGGTCGTTGGTGACCCGCTTGGGATCCTTGATGTACTCCTTCCAGGACTGGATGAAGACCTCGTTGGCGGGGCTCTCCACGCTCTGGAAGTAGTTCCAGGCGGCCAGGTGGCCCACGAGGGGCTTGGTGTCCACGCCGGAGAGCTCCTCCTCGCCCACGGAGAAGGCCATGACGGGGATGGACTCGGCGGTGATGTTCTGGGCGGCGAGCTCCTTGTAGAAGGGCACGTTGGCATCGCCGTTGATGGTGGAGATGACCGCCGTCTTGAGGCCGGTGGCCCCGAACCTCTTGATCTCGGCGACTATCGACTGCCAGTCGGAATGGCCGAAGGGGGTGTAGTTGACCAGTATGTCCTCCTGCTTGATGCCCTTGGACAGCAGGTAGGCCTCGACGATCTTGTTGGCGGTGCGCGGGAAGACGTAGTCGGTGCCCGCCAGGACGAAGCGCTTGACGCCCTGGTCGAGCAGGTAGTCAACGGCGGGGATGGCCTGCTGGTTGGGGGCGGCGCCGGTGTAGATGACGTTCTTGGAGGACTCCTGGCCCTCGTACTGCACCGGGTAGAACAGGAGCCCGTTGTGCTCCTCGAACACGGGGAGCACCGACTTCCGGGAGACGGAGGTCCAGCAGCCGAAGACCACGGCCACCTTCTCCCTGGTCAGGAGATCCTGCGCCTTCTCGGCGAAGAGGGGCCACTCGGAGGCGGGGTCCACCACCACCGGCACGAGCTTCTTGCCCAGCACGCCGCCCTTCTTGTTCTGATCCTCGATGAGCATGAGGACAGCGTCCTTGAGGGTGGTCTCGCTTATGGCCATTGTCCCCGAGAGCGAGTGAAGGACGCCCACCTTGATGGTGTCGTCCTGCGCGGCGACAGGCCCCGCGCCAACGGCGGCGCAGAGGGCGAGGGAAAGGGCGGCTGCGATGGCGGGGACGGCCGCCTTCGGCTTCTTACAGTGCATAAATCCTCCCGAGACTGTGAAAGGTTGCTTCATCCGGCGCGGCTCGGAACCCGCAGTGACGGGCGCCCGCCGGACGGGCCCCTCCGCCGGGGCCGGCGGCCGCCGGGGCCGGCGGGCCGGCGGCCCGCGGCCGGCCCGCCGGGGGAGGGGGACCGGGAAACCTGTGGTT
>JAITEZ010000151.1 GCA_031281735.1 Deltaproteobacteria bacterium
CGCCGCCCGTCCCGCCCGCCTGCCCTCGCCCGCCCGCTGAGGGGCGCGACGGGGGCGGTCGCACCGCACCTCCGCCTCTGCCGCCCCAGGACGGTCGTTTGACTCTGATATCTCAAACCGTTTCACAGGGTATGACTGAAGGATGGGGTTTCCGCGAAGGCGTCATCGTGGGGACGGCTGAATGATTAACTGCGAAGAAAAACGCTTCCAAGAGCCGCCCCGAGTTCCGCCAGCCCTCCCGGCCGCGGCAACCCCCCGTGTCCGGCGGCGGGCAAGGCCGTCGCGTTCCCGCCAACGGCCACACGCCCGGACAGCCCCGTCCCGATGGCGGCATGACGGCCCTGAGGCCATCGCGTTCACGCCAACGGCCACGCGCCCGGACAGCCCCCCTCGATGGCGGCGTGACTGCCCTGAGGCCATCGCGTTCCCGCCGACGGCCACGCGCCCGGACAGCCCCCATCCCGATGGCGGTATGACGGCCCTGAGGCGGCGGGCCGCCGGAGCCCCGCCGACCTCCCCGCGTATCCCGGCCGCCTGCGGAGATTGCACGCTCTCCCTTCCAGGCTCCTGCCGCCCGGCGGCCGGGGGCCCCTCCGCAAGCCGCAATCCACCGGCCCCCTTCCCGAGGCGACTGTCCTGCCGGGAGAATCCCTCGCGGCCCCCCTTGACGGCCTCCCTGGATGATATTGCCTTCCGGGACGGGTTGGGGTGCGCGTGCGGGCGGGAAACCGCCCTGGCGGACGCCCGGGGCATCAGGGCCCGGAATCCTTCGCGGCCGGAGAGAGGGGGGGGCCGGCCAAGCATGTCAGGAGAGGAGAGATGATGAAGCGGTCTGGGGAAGTCCCACTGTCCCGCGGGGCTGGCCTCCGCCCCCTCAGGAGGTCACGGCCTGGAGATCCACCTGCGGACGGGTCGCGATAAGGGCTCCCAGAGTTCTGGTTCCCCGGCCGGCCGCCCTCTCCATGTTCCGGACGTCCCGGAGCCTTCTGCTTCCGGAGGATGTTTTTTGGTATATTATATATTTTATTTATATTTTTTTAATTTATATATATTTTTTTAATTTATTATTTTATTATTTTATAAAAATTTATATTTATAAAATAATGTAGTTTATTTTTGCCGGATCCTGACGGCGGGAAGGCCGGGACGGCACCAGGGAGGACAGGGGCGGGCGCTGCCCCCCCCGCGCCCCCCAGGGCGGGTTCCCGTCCATGTCATCCCGGGATCATCATCAAGAAAGCTCCACGTTTTCTCTACATTTTCTCCGCATCCGGCCTGTTTAATGGACTGGAGAACGGGGCGGCAGTGGCCGCCGCCGAACCGGCCCCGGCCCCGGCCCGTTCAGACGGAGGTCCACCGTGTCCAGACCCGCCCACCGGACAGCCAGACGCCTCCCGCGGAGACTCGCCCGCCCCGCGCTCACCGGCCTGGCGGCCCTGGCCCTCGCGTGCGCCCTCAGCTACGCACTCATACCCCCCGTCTCGCCGCTGGGCTTCCCCGTCTCGCCGACGGTGACCGACAGGGACGGGCGGCTCCTGCACGTCTCCCTTTCCGAGGACGGGGAGTGGCTCGTCCCCGAAACCCTCGCCGGGGCCGGCAAGTGGCTCCCCCTCGTGGCGGTCTCCATCGAGGACCGGCGCTTCCGCTCCCACCCGGGGGTGGATCCCCTGGCGATCGCGCGGGCGCTCGCCCAGAACGCGGCCGGCCTGAGGACGGTCTCCGGGGCCTCCACCGTGACCCAGCAGCTCGTGAGGCTGGCGGAACCCCGCCCCAGGAACCTCCTTTCCAAGTACCTGGAGTTCTGGAAGGCACTGAAGCTCGAGCGGGCCCTCTCCAAGGACGAGATCCTGGAGCTCTACCTCAACCGCGCCCCCTTCGGCGGCAACCTGAGGGGGGCCGGGGCGGCCGCCAGGGCCTATTTCGGGAAGCGCCCCGCCGACCTCTCCCTGGGCGAGGCGACGCTCCTGGTGGCCATCCTGCGGGGGCCCTCCCTCTACCGCCCCGACCGCCATCCGGAGAGGGCGAGGGAAAGGCGGGACTTCCTGCTGGGCCTGCTCCTGGAACGGGGGGTGATCAGCCGGGAGGAGCACTCCGCCGCCAGGCTGGAGAGGGTGCCGGGGGCCAGGCTCCCGCTCCCCCGGGAAAACCCCCTCCTGGCCGCCTGGCTCCTGGCGCCGGGGGGCTACGACGCGGAGGGCGGGGACGGCGCAGTCCGCCCCGCGGCAGGATCCCCCTTCCCCGCACCCGGATCCGCCGTCCCCGCCGCAGGGCGCCCGGCGGGCGGCCGCAGGTGGCGCTGGGGCGCCCCTGGCTTCCGGGGGCTCGCCGCCGCCCTGGATTCCCCGCTGCAGCTGGAGCTGGAGTCCCGGCTCGCCCGGGCCCTGGCCCCCTTCCCGCCCGAGGTCACAGGGGCCGGGGCGATCCTCGACAACGCCTCGGGCGAGGTGCTCGCCTACGTGGGGAACGCCAGGCCGGGGGGGCCCCACGGCTCCGTCGACTGCGCCCGGGCGAGGAGGTCGCCGGGGTCAGCCCTGAAACCCTTCCTGTTCCTCAGGGCCTTCGCGGGGGGCGACCTTCACCCGGCCTCCCTCCTCGCCGACACCCCCGCCGGCTTCGCGGGGCTTTCGCCGCGCAACTTCGACCGCGGCCACCGGGGGCCCGTGACGGCCAGGAGGGCCCTCGCGGACAGCCTGAACGTCCCCGCCGTCCGCGTGCTCAGAAGGGTCGGCACGGCCGAGACGCTGAGGACCCTCACCTCGCTGGGCTTCTCCATCCCGGCACGGGGGGACTACGGGGACTCCCTGATCCTCGGCGGGGTGGAAGTCACCCTCATGGAGCTCCTGCGGGCCTACGGGACGCTGGCCAGGGGGGGCAGGGATCTCCCGTACACCCTCGTCCCGGCCCGGCCGGCCGGCCAGGGAGCCGCAGGCCCGGGGGCGGACGGCCCGGCCTCGTCCGCACCGTGGCTTGCCCACCCGGCCCCCGCCCCGTCGGGCGCGGCACGGGCAGGGCCCTCCCCGCAGGGGGCCGTCGCCGAGTCCCGTTCCCAGGCGGGACGCGGGCCGGAGGCGCCCCCGCCCCCGCCGGCCGCGCCGGCCGAGGGAGGCCCGGCCGGCGCCGGGGCAGGGGACGGGGACGGGGACGGCAGGCTCTTCAGCGAGGCCGCGGCCTGGCTCGTTAACAGCTCCCTCGTGGACGACTCCCGCCTGCCCGCCGGATCGCGGGGGCTCGCCAGGCCCTTCAAGACCGGCACCTCCCACGGCTTCCGGGACGCCTGGCTCGCCATGTACTCGCGTAGCCACACGCTGGTGCTCTGGCTGGGCGATCCCTCGGGCGCGGGGCACGAGGGCCTCTCGGGGCTCGCGGCCCTGGGCCCGGCGGCCGCGGACGTGTTCCGCGCCCTGGGCGAGGGCCGGGACTCCGGGTACGCGGCGATCCCCACGGGCATCGCCCGCTTCATGGCCTGCCCGATCTCGGGGGAACCCGCCGGCCCGGACTGCCCGGACGCCGTGCCGGCCTACCGCCTGGCGGCCGCCGCCAGGTCCCGGCCCTGCCGCCTCCATTTCCACCGGGCGGGGGAGATACTGACCGCGTGGCCAGGGGATCTCCGCCCCTTCATGAACGCGGGTCTCGCGGCCGGGAGGCCCGGGAGCGCGAGGCCCGCCGGCGGGGCTCCCGGCGAGGCGGCCCTGCGGGTTGTCTCCCCCATCCCAGGCATGACCTACGTCCTTTCCCGGCAGTCCAGGTCCGTCCCCCTGAAGGCGGAAGGGGCCGTCGGCAGGCTGTTCTGGTTCGTGGACGGGGTCTTCCTACGGGAGGAGGCGGGTTCCACCCCCTTCCTCGACCTCTCCCCCGGCGAGCACGCGGTGAGCGCGATAGACGACGCGAACGTCGCGGCCAGAAGCGTCTTCAAGGTGGAGGCCGCAGAGCTTCCCGTGACCGGCGAAGGCCCGGAAATCCTGAGGTTCTGAAGCGGGGCCGCGCCGGAAGGTCCCGGCGGGGGAAGCCCCCCGCCGGGACCTTCCCGCCCCGTCCCCCGGTTCCCGGCCGCAACCGGAAGGGAACCGGCTCCCGCCGCGCCTGTCTGTGTCGGCCCGGCCGCCGCGCCGTCAACTGCCCGCCTCCCGGGCCCGGCCGCCGCGCCGTCAGCTGCCCGACTTCCGGGCCCGGCCCGCGACTCCGTCCCCCGCCCGACTCCCGTGCCCGGCCAGCCGCACCGCCGCCCGCGAATCTTCCAGGCCCCGCGCCACAAATTCACCTGTGAAAAACAGGAGGACACCATGCCGGACAACCCCAACTTCAGAACCGCCGCCCTCCCAGCCCTCCCCGCCTTCGCCGCGCTCCTGGTCGCCGCGTCGCTGGCCCTCGCGGCCCCTCCCGCGGACGCCAGCGCCACATCCGCGGGCGACGCGGGACGGGCCCCCAAGGCGGAAGCGCCCGCGAGGGCGCCGTCACGGCTCACCGCGACGGGCTCGGCGGTGGTGGACGACGGGAAAGTGTCCCTCATCCTGCAGTTCAACAGGCCTGCCTGCGGCGGCTGCGAGCTGTTCGCGGAGCTGGGGCCCGGCGCCTCGCCCGCCGTGCTCCCGGAAGGCGTGCCTTTCAAGGCCTTCTGGAAGTCGGCCGACGTCCTGGAGATCGAGACCGGGCTCGCGCCGGGGGACATGGAGAGGGCGGTGGCCGGGGGCGGGTTCACGCTGGGAGTCCGCGGCCGGCTGCGGACGCTTGTCAGGATCGGGCCCGTCGTGCCGGCGGAGGGCGCCCCGCACCTGCGTTTCTCGCCCGCCGCCGGAGGGGCGTCCCCGCCGGGGGCGCTTTTCGGGAGCGCCGCCCCTGAGACGCCTTCCGGGCCGGCTTCCCCGGCGGGGCCTTCCGGGAACGCGTCCCCGGCCGGGACGGCCGTGGCGCCGGGGAGCGACGCCCCGGAAGGGCGGGAGCCCGCGCGGGTCTTCGACGTCCGGCTCTCCCCCCCGGAGATCAGGATCGAGAGCTCCAGGAGCGGCGACGACCTGATTCTCGAGGTCTCCGTCAACCGCGTCATGGCGGGGCCCGGCCAGCTGGGGGTCGACACCCCGCTGGCGGACAAGGGGCTCTCCTTCGGGAGCGGCCTGGATCTCCACGCCAGGTACACGGGCCCGGGGACGCTCGTGGCGGCCACGCGTTTCCTTTCCGCCGGCGAGTACATCGGGAAGGTCCTGGACCGGCCCTGGCGGCTCGAGATCGGATCCGCCTTCCGCCCGCTCTCGGGCGAGAGCCTGGCCGGGGCAGCCGTGGTCTTCGCGGGGCAGAACGCGGTGCCCCTGGAGGGGCGAGGGAGGTTCCTGCCCGACTCCTTCCGCGTGGTGGGCCTGGAGCAGGAGGGCTTCGACGAGGAGGGGCGCACGCGGCTGGGGCTGCATTTCAACCGCCCGGTGGATCCCGCCGGCGTGCGGGCGGGGCTGGAGGTCTCCCGGATCCCCCGCGGCAGGGGGGCGGGCGATCCCGGGTTCCGGGGGGAGCCGCTCCCCTTCGAGATCGAGCCGGACGGCCCCGCGGGCGGGGACGCCGCGGACGCCCCGGGAGGTGCCGCCGCCGATGCCGCGGGCGTCCGCAGGGCGCTCTCGGCGCGGATCCTCCTCGAGGCGGACAACGGGGACATCGTCCGCCTCCGGCTCAGGGACTTCCCGTCCCGCGACGGCGCGGGCAGGATCGGCGGCTGGTCCGGCGACGCGACGATCGAGAACAACTTCGTCCTGGAGGACCAGGGCGGCGCCCAGGAGGAGAGCCACCCCTGGCGGATCGGCCGCACCTTCTACCTGCGGGGCGGGCTCGAGACCGGCAACCCGGAGGACTACGTGACGCTCGACCCCCCCGTGCCCTTCACCCTGGAGGCGCACGGCTACTACCCTTACCTGACCCTCTACGCGGACTTCGCCCCCTCGGTCACGACGACCGTGACCTTCAGGCGGGGCCTGAAGTCGGAGGCGGGCATCCTCACCAGGGACATGCAGTTCACGGTCGACCCCTCCGCTGACGCCAGGCCCCGGCTCGCCTTCACGGGGGAGGGGCGCTACCTTTCGGACAGGCTCCCCCCGCACCTGAAGATAGCGGGCAGGGACGTGCAGCGGATCAGGCTGAGCTCGTTCCGCGTATACGAGGAGAACCTCCCCTTCCTCCTGAACCTGGACGAGCTCGACGACGGCGACCAGATGCGGCTGGGGATCAGGCTGAGCGAGGCCTTCCCGCCCAGGACGGCAACCGTCGGCGCCCCGGCGGGCGCCCTTTTCGAGAGGCTCCTGGACGTCACCCCCCTGACGGGGGAGGAGAGGCGCGGGGCCTACATCTTCAGGCTCACGCCCCTGGGCGGGGAGGACCCGGACAGTCCGGACGGCGGCCCCGTGATCCCCGACGGCTTCGACTACCACGATTTCCGCAGTAACCGCGACCTCTACCTGCCGGTGGTCCTGACCGACATCGGGCTGTCGGCCAGGGCCCTCCCCGGGACGGTCGAGATCTGGGCGGTGTCCCTCTCCACCGGCAGGCCCGTCCCCGGGGCCGAGGTCCGCTTCTACGGGAAGGCGGCCCGCCCGCTGCACACCGCGAGGACGGGCGCGGACGGCGCGGCCAGCGCCCCGGTTGACCAGGAGGAGGTGGTCTTCGTCTCCGCCGCCAAGGACGGCGACCTGAACTACCTGCTCCTGGGCAAGTACCAGACCGGCGAGGGCGGCGGGCGCCGCCGGGGCCCCGGCGACGCCCCGAGATCCTTCCTGAGCTCCGGCGGCTGGCGCCAGGCCCCCGCCCCCGCGGACGGCTACGCGTCGCGCCCGGCCTACGAGGCCCTCCTCCTCCTCCCCCGGGACGTCTGGAAGCCGGGGGAGACCGTGCGCGTCAAGGCCATAGTGCGGGAGCGGGATCTGGCCCCGCCCGCCGGGGCCTTCCCCCTGGTCTGGGAGGTCCGGGATCCCGACGGGAGGATCGCGGGGAGCGGCCGCGCCGATCTTTCCGGGGAGGGCTCCTGCGACTTCTCGTTCCCCCTCCCCTATTCCGCCCGCACGGGAAGCTACGCGGCCGCGGTCTCGGTGCCCGGCGGCCCGGCCGCGCTGGGAACGGCCTCCTTCCTGGTGGACGACTTCGTCCCCCCGCGCCTCAAGGTGTCCCTCTCCTTCGGGACACCCTCCCCCCGCCCGCTGGGACCGGACTCCGCTGACGGCCCGGACGGCCCCGGCAGTCCGGGGGACGCCGCCGGGGACGACTCGGCCGGCGGTGCCGCGGCGTCAGCCGCCGGGGACGGGACGGGGGCCGGGACGGATCTCCTGGGCCCCGATGCCGTCGCCGAGGGCAGGGGCGAGGCCCGCTACCTCTTCGGCGCCCCCGGCGCGGATCTCCCGTACAGGATGACGGTGACGGGGAGGGCGGGCGGCTTCGCCGGCGGCGGCCTCGAGGGCTTCTCCTTCCGCCGCCATCCGGAGGACGCCAGCTACAGCGGCGAGTTCCTCGACCAGGAGGGCGAGCTGGACGGGTCGGGCGCGGCATCGCTCTCCTTCCGGCCCGGCGAGCGGGCCCCGGGGCGGCTCCCGCAGATAGTGTCCCTCCGGCACCGCTTCAGCGTCGCCGACTCCTCCGGGCGCTTCACGGGCGTCGAGGCCACCCGCCTGTGGTACCCCTACGGGGCGGTGATGGGTCTCCGGGCGCCCGGCTCCGGCGAGACCGGCCGGCCCCTCGTCGTGGAGGCGGCCGTCCTCACCCCGCGGGGGGAGCCGCTGGGCGGGATCGCCCGGCTGGACGCGAGCCTCTCGGAGGTGGGCTACAGGTATTTCAACACCGTCCGGGGCGGGGCCGTCCGCCGCGAGGCGGCCGAGATGCTCCGCACCGTGGAGGAGACGGAGGTGGAGCTCGCGGACGGGCGCGGCGCCTTCACGTTCCACCCTAAGAAGAACGGCCTCTACGAGATCAGGGTCACCGCGCGGGACAGGCCCGATCTCCATTTCACCCGGCGCGTGAGCGTCTACGGGATCTCCGAGCCGGGCGGCGGCCGGGACGGGGACGGCCCCGGCGAGGGTTCCGTCGCCCTGGAACTGGACAGGGGCTCCTACCGGGGCGGCGACACGGCCAGGATCCGCGTGAGGGCCCCCTTCCCCGGGATCATGCGCCTGTCCGTCGAGACGGACAGGATCCTCGAGTCCCGCAACGTCGATCTCCCGAAGGGCGAGGCCGATCTTTCCGTCCGGGTGCCGGACGTCCCCGCCAACGCCCATCTCTCCGCGACGGTCATCAGGCCCCTGGCGGACGCCGGCCCCGGAGGAGGAGGCCCTGCCCCGGGCGGTCCCGGAGACGCGGGCCCGGGCCAGGGCGGCGACGGCGGCGCCGGGGGGACGGGCGGCAGGGGGCCGGACGCCGCCGCCCAGGTCATCGCCCGCGGCGAGGTCTCCCTGGAGACGGACAGGTCGGCGAGCCGGCTCGACATCGGGCTCGACGTGCCCGGCAGGCTCCGGCCCTCCGAGGAGATGGTCCTGGGCGTCAGGCTCGCCGACGACGCCGGCAGGCCCGTGCCGGGCGAGATCACCGTCTTCCTGGTCGACGAGGGCATCCTGTCGGTCACCGGGTACGAGGTACCGGATCCGCTGAAGCTCTTCTGCCGCAGCCTCGGCCCCGCCGCGACCCTTTACGACATGTACCATCTCCTGCTGCCGCAGGAGAAGGAGGCGCTCCCCTACCTGGCGCCCGGCGGCGGGGACGGGATGTCGGACGGCCTCTTCTCCCCCTTCCAGAGGAAGCAGGAGCTGCTCTCCCTCTTCATCCCCGCCTCCCAGGCGGGCCCGGACGGCAGGGCCGAGATCGCCCTGAAGCTCCCGGAATACAGCGGGAGGGCCCGGCTCACCGTGCTGGCGCACAAGGGCAGGCGCTTCGGGATCTCCTCGCGCTCCCTGAGCGTCATGAGGGAGCTGACCGTGGAGCCGTCGCTCCCCCTGGCCCTCGCCCCCGGCGACCTAGTCAGGGGGGAGGTGCGCCTATTCGCCGCTCCCGCCGCCGCGGCCCCCGCAGGCGCGGCCGGGGCGACCGGCACGGCGGGCCCGGCCGTCGCCGCGGGCGCGGCCGGATCCGCGGGCGCGGCCGGATCCGCAGGAGCGGCCGGCACCCCGGGCCGGCCGGGGCCCGCCCGGAACAGGGGCCGCCTCGTGCTGAGCGCCGAAGGCCCCCTGACGCTGGAAGGGGTGCGCCTGCCGGGGGACGGCCCGCTCACGCTGGCCGCGGGCCCGGACGGCGACGGCTCCTTCGCGGTGGACTACGACCTCGCCCCGGGCGAGGAGGCCAGGATAGGGTACAGCGCCCGGGCGGTGCCCCGCAGGGGCGCGGGATCCGGGGGCGGCGGCCCCGCGCCCGCGGTGGGGGAGGCCCGGCTAGTCCTCTCCGCGTCCGCCGGGGACGGCGACTTCACGGTCTCGGCCCCGACGGCGGTGCGCCCGCCCTACGGCCGGAGGAGGCTCTCCTACGGCGGGATCATGGAGGGCAGGGCGCTCCCCCTCCCGCTGGACTTCTCCGGCTTCCTCCCCGGCACCTGGGAGGCCTCGATCAGCATCGCCCCCGGCCCCGCGGCGTCGGCGTCGGCGGCTTACGGGTATCTCGCGAGCTATCCCTACGGCTGCCTGGAGCAGACGCTCTCCAGGGCCTGGGTCTTCGTCGCGGCGGACGACCTGGGGCTGGACCTCTCGGAGGCCAAGGCCCGGGACGTGCAGGAGGGGGTGGCGGCCACGGTCAGGACCCTCGCCACCATGCAGCTCCTGAACGGGGGATTCGCCCTCTGGCCAGGGGAGCGCGAGGAGTACCTCTGGGGCACGGTGCAGGCCGCGCATTTCCTCACGCTCGCCTCCGCCAGGGCGGACTTCCCCGGCCAGACCCTAGCGTCCGCCCTGGGGCGCGTGAGGGAGTACCTCTCCCTCCCCGCCGAGGGGACGGCGCGGGGCGGCCGGCGGGAAGGCGACGAGGCTAGGTATCTCCTGGCCGTCAAGGCCTACGCCCTCTACGTCCTGGCCCTGAACGGCGAGCACGACGCGGGCTGGGTGAACTCCCTCAAGGAGAGGCGGCGGGGGCTCTCGGCCTCCTCCAGGATCCTCCTGGCCGGCGCCGAGGCCATGCGGCTGGGGCGGGCCGACCCCCTGCGCGAGCTCGCGGCCGAAAGGCCGGACTGGACGGAGGACACCCTCTCCTACCGCGTCTCCAGCCTCGAGAGCCCCGCCCGGAACAGGGCCCTGAGCCTTCTCGTCTGGAGCGAGGTCGACCCCCTCTCCAAGGAGGCGGAGGAGCTGGGCCGCCGGGTGGCGGAGGACGGCAGCTCCGGCCGCTGGACCAACACCCAGGAGAACGGCTTCGCGCTGCTCGCCCTGGCCACCTACCTCGCCAGATCGGGCCTGGGGGACCCCTACACGGCCAGGATCCTCGCCCCCGACGGCACGCTTCTCCTGGAGTCGGGGAACCGGAGCCCCGGGACCGTCGGCCCGCCCCTCACCCGCCCCTGGCTGCCCGGCCCCTTCACCCTGCGCAGGGAGGGCAGGGGGAGGCCCTGGTACGGAGTGATCGCGTCCGGCGTGCCGCTAGAGGCCCCCGCCCCCGCGGAGAACGGCCTCGCCCTCTCCAAGAGCTGGGTCCTGGAGGACGGCAGGAGCTTCGACCTGGACGATCTCGACCCGGACCGCCCGGTGACCCTGAGGAAAGGCGAACTCGTCCGCGTCGTCATGTCCGTCGCCTCGACCGGCGGGGAGGACGACCGGGGCGTCGCGAGCGTGGTCGTCTCGGATCTGTTCCCGGGCGGCCTGGAATTCGAGCCCGACCCGGACGCGGACGGCCCCCGTGACCTTCACCTGGAGATAAGGGAGGACAGGATGATCCTGGTCTCCCCCCACGTCTCGCGGGAAAGGCAGCAGTTCACGTTCCTGCTGAGGGCCGTCACCGCGGGCACCTTCCGGATCCCCCCCGCCTCCGCGGAAGGCATGTACCGCCCCGACCGCTCGGCCGTGCTGCCGGCGGGGACCCTGGTGATCGAGGAGGCAGGGGACGGGGAGTGAGCCGCCGGGGGCGGGGGATCGAGAGGCGTTCCCGGGAGGGCGGGGGCTCGATTCGCGATCCTTCTACGAGAGGAATCCACCTCATTTCCGGGGATCCATTCTCAGGAAAGGTGTAAGGAGGCACGAAGCCCCAGGGAAGGGCATGGGGCCCAGGGAAGGGCATGACAGGGCCCCCTCGTCGAGATCCGCCCCGTCCAGAGAGGGGACGGGAGAGAAAGCGCGGCGAGGGAGCCGGACGCGGGCTCCCGGGATCCAGCGCGGCCGGGACCGGAGTTGGCGGGCTCGCGGGCTGGCCCCCCACCTTCCATAAGCCGCAGGCAGTCCAGGGGCCAGGCCCGGGAGGCAACGTGCGGCGGCAGGTCCGCGGCCTGGCCGGCCTTGCCTTCCGCCTTCCTGAAGAAGAGCGGCCAGAGGCAGGGCCGCGAAGGCGTGGCGTGGGTCCAGCCCCCCTGCTGGTTCCCTGGCCGCCAGCGACGGCGGATCCCCCCCGCGCCAGGAGCGGATGCGGGAGCCGCAGGAGCCGGGGGCGACCTCAAGTAGGCACCCTGGATTTGCCGCGGCGGGCCTGCGCCGTTCTGTGATCCCGGGGTACCCGGGTACAGGTTCCCGGGCTCCCGGGCCGGTCCGCCCGGATCCCGGGCGGCTGGAACCCGTTTTGACGGAGAAAGCAGGGCCCGCAGGCCCCTGACTCCAGTCGGTGGCCAGGGGCCTCGGAATTTTTCCGGGTCCCTCCGGCGGCCATGTCTTTCCTGCCACGAGCCGCATAGGCGGGCCTGGGCGC
>JAITEZ010000194.1 GCA_031281735.1 Deltaproteobacteria bacterium
GCAGACGCCCGGTCTCCGACTCGACCCAGTCCAGCGCCTCCCTGTCCGGGGCCGGGAGCTCCGCCTTCCGGTCCCTGGCCAGCCTCGCCCGGCGCGACTCGAAGTACCAGTTGATTATCTGGTCCCGCTCCGGCCCCAGCCGTGCCCCGCCCTCGCGCCTGTACGCATCCGCCAGGGCCCGCACCCTGTCTTCTAGCCCTGTATTCCCCCCTGTCATAAGTGCCTTCCGGCAGGTGGCTGAAGAGGCGGGTCACCGCCTCCCCCTGCCCGCGCGTGTAAGACTCCCCCCTCGACCAGAGGACGCCGAGCATGTCGTCGCTCTCGTCCGCCGTGGGGGCGCCCGTGCCGCGCCAGGCATTATCCAGCGTCTTCTCGGCGATTAAACCTCGAAGGCCCGGGCCATGACCTCGCCGGGCCGGGTCCGGTACTTCCCCCTGAACCAGGCTTCCGGCGCCTCGAGCTCGGACACGCCTGACTCGTCCGCCAGCGGGGCGAGCAGGTCCCATGCCTGCGGCATCCCCGCCGCCGCCAGGTCCGCCGTGAGGAAATGCATCCCGTGGAAGAACTCGTGGAGCAGCGCGCTTACCGTGTAGGCCCCTTTCAGCCCCTCATCGAAGATCCTTATGGTCCTGTCCAAGGGCGAGTAGTGGCCCGCCGCGAGGGCGTTCTCTTCGGGTACGCGATGCGTGGAAGGCCTGCCATACTCGACCCTGAACATGTCCAGCACTTTGCCCGCGCTGAACTTGTGGCCGTTGACGGTCAGGATGTCGGCGATCGTCTGGGAGCACTTCCAGTAAAGGCCGGTGACGTGCGCGGCCGCGACCCTCCGCCGCGCCTCGGCCAGCGGGGTCCGGTCCAGGATGTCCCTGACCGAGGCCTCCAGGCGCCGCCTGACCCGCGCGTCATCCTCGGCCGTGTACTCGCGGCCGTCGGAAACGATTCTATCCAGATTGGAGTCAACCCCCATCGCCCTGGCCCTGCGGTAAAGGCTTTCCAGCGCGATGCGGGACTTCCTGTTGAGATTCAAATCGTGGATGACGTCCGATACCGCGTGCCTGGCAACCTCCGCCAGCTGCCGCGGGGAGCCGCGAAGAAGCTCCGCCAGCCTCCCCCTCTTCGGAAGGTAGCGGTCGGGCCACCTCTTCCTGATGAATTCGGGTACGTCGTCCGGCACCTCGTCGACGCGGCGGACGAGCTCCCTTATCGCTTCCTCGGCCGCCCCGACCGTCTCGTCGATCCTGTCCCGGATCGAGCGCTCGTCCAGGACAAGGCTGCCCGGGGTCACGCCCAGGTCCCGCATGACTTCCATCCAGAGCCGGCCGCCCTCACGGTCCCGGTCCTGGTCTATGGCGACGTCCTCCTCGGTATAGCCGAAATGCCGCAAGGCCTTGTCCCAGAAATGACGGAAGCCCGGTGCCTTGAGGCGAGCCCTGGGTTTCCTGGCATCGTTCTCGCGATACCATTCAGCCTCCAACCGGTTGGCCTCGGATATGGTACGCTGGCGGGGGGCCTCCCGGAGCCGTCTTCGCCATTCCTCGTTGACACGTTCCTGAGCAATTACCAGATCCCTTTGGGCCCTGGCGCGGACGGTCGCGGCGATGTGTGCCCTCTCGGCCCCGGAGAGATCCTCGCCGAACATGCCCGCCGTGTACGACTTCGCAGGCTCTTCCGCGATCCGGACGTCGCGGGCTACTCCCCGGGAGTCTGTCCGGGATCTTCCTCGGGAGGCCCGCCCCCGCCCTCCTCCGGCACGTCCCCCGGAAGGAACCCGTCCCGCAGGTACGTCTCCAGATCGTCCAGCTCCGCCAGGGACTCCCTCTCCATCCACCCCAGGATCGCGTCCAGCTCGAAGACCCTGTCCTGGATCTCGTCGAAGGCCCTGCCCGCCTCCACCGGAGTCGGAAGCTCCGGCGTGTCTGGCCACTCCCGCATTACCGGAGGTTTCCCTATCAGCCGAAGCCAAGGGAACTTCTCCCACAGCCTGCCGGTCTGGGTTGAGATCCAGTACCGGTGATCTTCGGCCAGGCGCTGTTTTGACTCCCAGGTCGGGGCGCCTGGCGGCCAGTCCTTCGGGCCTGTATTCATCAGCTTCTCGTAACGCCTCCTCACGGCCCCCAGCCGGTTCACGAACGTCCGGAAGTACCAGTTGATTATCTGGGCCCGCTCGGCCTGAAGCCGCGGGCCTCCCCTGCGACGGTACTCCTCTACCGCCTGGCGGCCCCAGGCTGTTTTGGACGGATCCGCCACCTCCCGGCCGAACTGGGTTACCGGTTCCTCTGTCATATGTCCCTTCCATCAGATGGGTGAAGAATCGCCGCAACACCGCCATTTGCGCGGTATCCGGCAACGCGGGGATCGCGTCGCCGACAAGGACATTCAAAAAACCAGGCGTGCGCAGCCTGTGCGTCCTCAAGATCCTGATCTGATCTTGGACGCGGCCCGACTCCGAGGTCGGTCCATTCGCGAGGCCGGCTTGCTCCCTAATAAACTTCTGAAAGGCCCGGGTGAGAAACTCCCCGGCTTGTCCCCAGTAATCCCCCAGGAACCAGGCTCCGAACCCAGAACCGAGATCCGCCCCGAGCGCCTGCGATACCGGTGCCAGGAGGTCTCGGGCCTGTCCTATCCCGGCCATCTCCAGGACCGTCAGCAGCTGATGTATCCCGTGCATGCTCTCGTGGCAGAGGGTGGACACGGGCCACGCGGGATCTGTCAGCGCGACCTCGCGTACTCCTATATTTTGCGTGTCGCTCCAGTACATACCCCGGTCTTCGTCAGCATTGTCCGGGACCAAAGTGAAAGGAAGAAGTCCATTATCTGGACGGCGTCCGTCGGCCTGCCGTTGGCGGTCAGGATGCCCGCCGCGGTGCGGCTCATGTTCTCGAAGACGTCCAGGAAGAAGCCGGCGGCCGGGACGTCCATGCCCTGCATCCGCAACACGGAGTTGGGATTGGTCATGATGCCTTCTATGGACAGCCGCAGCCCGTCCCTGGCAAGAAAAGCCTCGGCTGCCGTATAGGCGTGGGGATTGAACAGCAACAGCTCGAGACTGGCCTGCGCCGCCTTTCTCCACCACAGCGCGCCGGCCAGGATACTCCGTCTGTCTTCCTGCCAAGGCGCCGCGGCCCGAGCCGCGCGGTTGATAATAGCGGTAGCGCCGTTTGGAAAAGCGTCGGCAATGCCCCTGATCCCCGGCCCTGTCGGTGCCGCTCGTTAAGTACCGTCTGCAGGCACCCAGAGGGTCGCGAAACCGCTGCTGAAGGGCGCTACGGCCCTTCCGCCTCCCGCGCGTCCCTTTCGGCCGGTTCAGCGGCGACTTGAGGCCCGATCGCGGCGGCGCGCGCGAGGTATCCTGACGGCGAGGGGTTCAGAGGCGGGCGCGCGGCGATCCCTGCGTCGGATTCATTTCTTCCGCCGGTATTACTCCAGTAATAGTAACCCCGTCTGACCGTCTCTGTCTCGCCGCTCGCGTAAGCCGGGTTGGAGATGTCCGTCCCCGGCCCGCGAGGGGGCGGCGTGAGGCGGGGAGGGAACCGCCGCTATGCCCGTCCCCCTCCGCCTCGCCCTCCGCCTCGGCGGGGGGGGGCGAACCCCCTCCCGGCCGGGGGCGCGGCCGGCGGCACGGCCTGGGAGGGGGGAGCAAGGGAATACAGGATCATTCCGCCCAGGTCCCCGATCATCGCGGCCCGGATGGCCTCGCCCTCCGCGGCCCCCCCGGCGGCCGCGGCCTCCAGGAACGCCAGCCTCGCCCGGTCGGACATGTCGCGGACCAGGGCCGTCATGACCCTGCCGACCTCGGCCCTGTCCGGCGCGGGCGCCGCCCTCTTCCTCCTGCCGCGGCGCCCGAGGAACAGTACGGCGAACGCGGCGAGGTCCGCCTCGCTCTCCGTCCGGGCCGCCGCCTTCCGGGGGCCTTCCTCGAGGAGCTGCAGCACCCTCCGCTCGAGCGCCCCGGTCAGCGCGTCGAGCATCGATGTCTCCACCTTCCTCGTGGCCCCGCTGGCCGCGTCCTGCGCCTCGCCCGACACCTTCGCGGCCGAGGTCAGCCAGCCGAAGATCTCGGAGGCCAGGCTCCCCGGCTCCAGCGCCGCCCCGGCCTCGGCGATCGCGTCCCTCACCACCGCCGCGACCGTGGGGAGCTCCGTGACCTGCTCCCCCCTCACCATGTCGCCTATCGTGGCCCCGCCCTCCTCCGTGAGGGCCTGGTCGGTCGAGGCCGTCCGGAGGCTCCCGTGCTCCCTGAAGACCCCGGCCACCTCCCTCAGGGCCTCCACGGTGAGGACGCCCTCGTTGTGGACGCGGTCCGGCCTGGCGTTGAAACGGTCGAGCTGCCCCTGGAGGGAGGCGTCGTCCGCGACCGTCAGGACGGCGTCGGCGGAGGCCGCGCCGTCCTCCGAGAATATCCCGCCCTCCCAGTCCTGCCCTTCCGTGAGGTTCCTCCGGAGGAAGCCGTGGAACGACGCGAACCGGGAGAGGGCGTTCTGCATCCGGGTGGTGAGGCCCGTCATGTCGGTCACGGCGCGGCGGGCCCCGGTCT
>JAITEZ010000236.1 GCA_031281735.1 Deltaproteobacteria bacterium
CGCAAGCGCCTTCTCTCCCGCACCGTCATCCTAAGGCAGGACGGGAGCTACCTGCTGGGCGGCTTCTTCCCGCGGGGGGAGTTCTCCATCCGCTGCCTCAAGGCCATGGAGGACTACGCCTCGGCGGGGGTCTCCGGGGTCCTGGAGATCACCCGCGACGTCACGGCCGAGTACCGCCAGATAGCCGCCATGCAGTACGCGGCCCTCGCGATCGCGGTCGGCGCCACCATCTTCCTCACCTTCGCCCTGCGGCTCGTCGTGGCCCGCGGCGAGGCCATCATCCACCAGCGGAACGCCGAGAAGGCCGCACTGAACGAGAGGCTCAACCACGCCGAGAGGCTCGCGAGCATCGGGCGCATGGTGGCCACGGTCTCCCACGAGATACGCAACCCGCTGGGCATCATCAACTCCTCCGCCGACTACCTCACCGGGAGGCTCGCGGCCGAGCCCAAGCTCGAGCGCCTGGCGGCGGCCATCGTCGACGAGTCGACCCGCCTCTCCCGGATAGTGACCGACTTCCTGGACTTCGCGCGGCCCCAGACCCCCCGCATGGCCCCGGTGAACGTGGAGGACATCCTGGAGGAGATCTTCGTGCTCCTGGAGGCAGACATGTCCCGGGCGGGGGTGGAGCTCAGGGCCGACCTCAGGGGGGATCCGGGCCGCGTGCCCGCGGACGGCGCCCTCCTCCACCGCGCCTTCATGAACATCCTGATGAACGCCATCCAGGCCATGCCCGAGGGGGGCATGCTCACGGTCGAGACCTTCCTCGACCTGGGGGGCGGGGACGGCGCCGGCGGCCGGGACGGGGCGCCGGCGCTCGCGGTCAGGATCGTGGACACGGGCCCCGGCATCACGGAGGACGCCCTGGCGAACCTCTACCAGCCCTTCTTCACCACCAAGATCAAGGGCACGGGGCTGGGGCTTGTCCTCGTCCGCAACATAGTGGAGGCCCACGGCGGGAGCCTCTCCCTGCGCAACGCCGAGGACGGCGAGGAGGGGCACGGGCTGGAGGTCACCATCAGGCTCCCCCTGGGCGCCGGGGAAGGGGCGGAGGCGGCCACGGGGCCCTTCCGGGGCGCGGCGTGAGGGCGGGGGCTTTCCTTCGCCGGGCCATGGGTAATATCATGAGCCGGGGGCGCGTCCTCCTGCGGGGAGGCGCCCGCCGGGAGGCGCCCGCCCGGGGCCGGCCCCGCGTCCCCCCGGCTGCGGGGCCGCCGGCGCCGCGGCCCCGCGGTCCCCTGCGCCGCCCCCCGCGGCCCTGCGCCGCCCCCCGCGGCCTCGCGCCGCCTCCCGTTCCGCCCACTTCCGCCCCGTCCCCCGCCCGGCCCCTCGCCTCACGCGCCCCCGGCGGGGCGGGGGCCGCGGGCCGCCGGCCCGGCCCTCCCGGAGGCCCGGCGGCGAGGCGCCATCACGCAACCGCGCAAGCCCAGGCATGACTGACAAGATCCTCATAGTGGACGACGAGCCCAACTACCAGCTGGTGATAGGCGAGATGCTCGAGGCTGAGGGCTACCGGGTCCTCACCGCCGGGAGCGGCGACGAGGCCTTCCGGATCTTCGCGGGGGATCCCGAGGTGGATCTCGTCCTGACCGACATGACCATGCCCAACGGGAGCGGCATCGAGCTGCTGGACAAGGTCCGGGGCATGCGCCCGGAGGTGCCGGTCATCATGCTCACCGCCCACGGGACAGTGGAGCTGGCCGTGCGGTCCATGAAGCAGGGGGCATTCGACTACCTGACCAAGCCCTACAAGAACGACGAGCTCACCAGGACGGTGGCGAAGGCCCTCGAGCTCTCCCACCTGGGGCGCCAGAACAAGGAGCTCAAGGAGGCGCTCGAGCGCAGGCACAGCTTCGGGAGCCTCATCGGCAAGTCCAAGCCCATGCTGGAGCTTTACACCCTGCTGGAGAAGGTGGCCCCCACCCGCACCAACATCCTCATCACGGGGGAGTCCGGCACGGGCAAGGAGCTCGTGGCCCGGGCCGTCCACTACAACAGCACCCGCCGCGACGGGCCCTTCGTGGCGGTCAACTGCTCGGCCCTGGCCGCGGGGGTGCTGGAGTCCGAGCTCTTCGGGCACGAGAAGGGGGCCTTCACCGGCGCGGGGCAGGCCCGCACCGGCCGCTTCGAGATGGCCCACGGGGGGACGCTCTTCCTGGACGAGGTGGGCGAGATGGGCCAGGACATCCAGGTGAAGCTCCTGCGCTCCATCCAGGAGCGCTACATAGAGCGGGTGGGCGGCGGCTCCCAGGTGAAGGTGGACGTGCGGATAGTCGCCGCCACCAACCGGGATCTCAGGGAGGAGGTGGCGGCGGGCCGCTTCCGCGAGGATCTCTACTACCGCCTGAACGTCGTCCACGTCCCCCTCCCGCCGCTCCGGGACCGCATGGACGATCTGCCCCTGCTGACCGCGCACTTCCTCTCCAAGCACGCCCAGGAGGGCGCGCCCCTCCGGCGGCTCCACCAGGACACCCTGCGGCTCATGTACGCCCACCGCTGGCCGGGGAACGTGCGCGAGCTGGAGAACGTCATCGAGCGGGGTCTGGTGCTCTCCGCGGGCGATTTCATCATGCCCGGGGACCTGCCCCCCGAGGTCAAGAACCCGGCCCCCGCCGTGGGTGCCCCGGGGCCGCCCCCCCGTGCCGCGGCGGGGGCCGCCAACCCCGCCCCGGAGGGGCCGCCCCCCTGCGGCGGGACGGACGCGGCGCCCGCCCCCTCGGGGCCGCGACCCGCCCCCCCGGGGGGGCCGGGAGGGGAGGGGGGGCCGGGGCTGCCGGAGGGCAGTGGGCCCCGCTCCGACCCCGGCCACTGGGCCTGGCGCGCCGTGGCCGCCTATCCCCCCGAGCCGGGCAGGCTCTCGCTCCCGGACGCGCTCCTGGCCATCGAGGAGGGCATCCTGCACCGGGCCATGGACACCGCGGACGGCATCCAGGCCAGGGCGGCGGACGCCCTGGGGGTCAAGCGGAACGTCTTCAAGTACAAGTGGGACCGCTTCGCCAGCGGGACGCCGTCCCCCCTCGCGGCCGGCCTCGCGGGGTTCGTGCCGGAGGGGGAGAGGCTCGGCGACTCCCTGGACGCCTACCAGGAGGCCATGCTCGTGCACGCCTACAGGGCGTGCGACGGGAGCCAGGCGCGGGCGGCCGAGCTCCTGGGGCTGCGCCGCAACCACATGCAGTACAAGCTCAAGAGGTTCCCCGGCCTCGTCCGCTGGCTGGAGACGCGGGGCTGAGGGGGGGCCGGCGGGGGGCGGATCCGGCCCGCCGGCGCGTCCCCCGCCGCCCGCCGCTCAGAGGCAGGGCAGATCCTTCCGCACGAAGAGGATGAAATCCTTCTCGGCATAGTCGAGCCGGTAGAGCGAGTCCAGGATCTCCTTCTCCTGCCCGGTCACCTGGTCCCGGTGGACCACCACGTAGCCCCAGCGGCGGGAGGGGTCCTCGAGCCAGGGGAGCCCTCCGTACAGCGAGAAGCCGTCCCGCGGGTAGCTCCGGAGCTGCCGGAGCCGCCCGTCGGCGCTCAGGAGCTCCGCCGGGCAGGCCTTTTCCAGCCAGTCCACGCGGCGGGTGAGGCCTGGCTCGCCGAGGGTGAGGACCTGCCCGTCGTGGAAGGCCTGGAGCGCCCGGTCCAGGCGTCCGCTGCCGGCCAGCGAGGCCATGGCCAGGACGATGAGGGACGCCGCCAGGAGCTCGGCGGGCCGGGCGAGGGCGGCCCGCCCCGCCAGCGCCACCGCCCGCCCGGCCAGCCTCCGGGCCCGCGCGAGCCTCCCGTCCCGGCGCATCCGGGCGAGCCAGCAGCCCAGGGGGAAGAAGCCCAGCATCACCGGGAACTTGACGTTGCCGGGGCCGTAGCTGAAGAAGAGCGCCCACGCCGCCATCAGGGACAGGCACGAGAGCGACAGCCAGCGGTAGCCCTTCACCTTCAGGCAGGCCAGGGCGGGGACGGCGAAGAGGGTGTAGTAGGAATACTTGACGATCGACCTGAGGGCCCTCTCGAGGAGGCCCATGCCCTTGTACAGCGGCTCCCCCGAGAGGAAGAAGGCCGTCATGTCGTTCACCACGCCCAGGCTCATGAGGTAGCGGTTGTAGACGTACCAGGGCACCGCCACGGCCGCCGCCGCCAGGCAGGGCCCCCAGAGGGCCCGCAGGATCTCCCGGCGGGTGAGCCCGGCGCCCGCGAGCGTCTCGCGGGCGATGAGCGCGAAGAAGGGGAGCCAGAAGAGCCCGGACTGCTTCAGGACGGCGCAGGCGGCCGCCGCCGCGAAGGCCAGCCAGAGGTAGAAGGCGGCGCCCTCCCCGGAGCCCCCGGCGGCCCCCCCCCCGCGCGCCTCCAGGTGCCACTGGAGCGCGGCGAAGGCCGTGAGGGCGGTCACCCCCACCAGCAGGTCGGCGTAACCCGCCCCCGTGTATCTCCTGAGCCACACCGTCCCCAGGGCGGCCACCGCCGCGCCCGCCGCGTGAGGCGTGCCCCGCAGGGTCCAGAAGGCCAGTATGGCGAAGAAGACGAACGAGTTGAGGGCCAGGATCGCGAAGATCTGGGGGATGCCGGCCCCGCCGAGGGCGGCGGGCAGGCCCATCAGGATCGGCATCAGCTGGGGGTAGTCCCCGAAGTAGACGGGGTACCTTCCGGAGGCCCAGTCCATGGCCCAGCTGTTCCAGGAGAGGATGGGATCGATTCCCGCGTAGACCTTCTCCCGGAAGGCGATGATGAGGAGGAAGCCGAGGAGCGCCGCCGCGAAGGAGGCGAGGACTGCGGGACCGGGCCGCGCGGGAAGGCCCGGGGCGGCGGGGGGCGGGGAGGCGGGGCCGCCCAGCGGGATCACGGGCGCGGCCGGGCCGGGCCCGGGGGCGGGCGCGCCCTCGGCCCGCCGCGCGAAGATCCCCGCCAGGCGCCCGCGCCTGGCCAGGATGACCGCGAGGGACAGCAAGGCCGCGCCGGACCAGGCGGTACGGGGGGGGAGGCCGGCGCCCAGGAAGGCGAAGGCCAGGAGGTAGTTGGCGACCAGGGAGAGGGCGAAGGAGCTGCAGAGGAACTGGGGGGCGCTTGCGCGGCTGGGGGCGAGCAGGGCCGCGAGGGCGGCCCCGGGTAGGAGGACGGCCTGGAGGGCTCCCAGGACGCCATAGAAGAGAAGCATGGCTTGCTGACCTTGACGGGCCCCGGGCGGGCCCTGCGGGGGCGGGGTTCCTCAGGAGATCTCCGGCTTCTCCTTGACCATGATGAAGCGCCTCTGGATGACGAAGCTGAAGAAGAAGAGCGCCCCCTCGGCCACGGCCTTGGCCAGCAGCTCGAAGCCGGGGAGCCTCTGAGAGACGGCCCAGGTGAAGCCGTAGGAGATGCACATGAAGAGGAGGACCAGGCCCAGGTACTTGGCGAGCTGCCTCAGGAAATCCGAGCGGGCCTTGAAGACCCAGGTGCGGGCGAAGTGGAAGTTGTAGACGATCGACACCGCGCGGGCGGCGATGAAGGAGGCCAGGAGCTCCCGGCTGGCGTAGAAGACCGCGATGAAGGTCAGGTAGTCCAGGAGGGCCGTGGTGACCGAGAGGCTCAGGAAGCGCAGGAACACCGTGCAGACGGTGAGGGAGTCGCGGAAGGGACGGTAATGGGAGGAGGCGTTTCCGTCGATGTAGACGGTCTCGATGGGCACCTGGAGTATGGCGCCCTTGAGCTCGGACGAGGCGTCTATCAGGGCCGCGAACTCGTAGTCGAAGCGGTCGTAGGGCACCTGGATGAAGAAGCCGGCCATGCGCCTGGGGATGAAGCGCAGGCCGGTCTGGGTGTCCTTCACCCGGAGGCCCGTGAAGAGGGCGAAGAAGACGCGGGTCACGACGTTGCCCGCCAGGCTCTTCCAGGGGGTCCCCTGCCCGAAGTCCCGGACGCCCAGGGTGAAGCGGCCCTCCTCCGCCCCCCGGGCGCAGACCTTCCCGATGTCGGCGGGCAGGTGCTGGCCGTCCGCGTCGCAGGTGACTATCCCCGGTGATCCCGGGTCCGACTCCAGGAGATAGTGGTTGAGCCCGGTCTTGAGGGCCTGTCCCTTGCCGCGGTTCACCGCGTGCCGCAGGACGGTCACGGAGGGCATCCCCGCGAGGGCCTCGAAGATCGGGGCGCATTCCGCGGGGGAGCCGTCGTCCACCACGAGCACGCGCCCGTAAGAGCCCGACCCGGCGAGCTCCTCCGCCAGCCGGAGGAGCTTCCCGTCAGGCCTGTAGGCGGGGACGAGCGCCCAGCACTTTCCTGCTTCCTGGTTCATCGGGGGGCCCTGCGGGCGGCGCGTCAGGGGGGATCCGCGCCCCGGCCGCCCTGCCGCCGTCGGATGTGCAGGCGCCGGCCCCCGGGCCGGGGGGCGGGAGGCCTGAATCAGCCATATATATCACAGACATTCTTCCGAACCAAGGCGGGGCGGGGCTTGGCGGGGATCGCGGGCGGGCCCCCCGGCCGGGGGCGCGGTGCCGGGGGCTCCCGCCGGCCCCGGGTGATGTCCGCCGTGGCCCCTGCCGCCCGCGCGGCCGCCGGTGTTTTCCTGCGGTGCTGTCAGGGGGCAGCCGCGGCGTGGACAGGGCCTCCCCGCGGCGGCGAGGGCGGTTCCCGGCGGCGCCGTGCGGGGAGCCCGGGAGGCGCGGCCAGGGAATGCCGCCGGTGTCACCGGAGCGTCGCCGGGGCGCTGGGGTAGGGAAAGGCGCTCGCCCGGCCCGGGATGCGCGCCGGAGCCGCCCCCCGATAGGCAGCTGCCGGGCCCGGACCCCGGGCCCGCCCGGCCCGCGCCGATGGGGGTGCCGTGCCCCCCGGCGCCGTGGCGGGGTCAGCCCGGCCCCGCCCCCGGCCCGGGGCTCCGCAGGGAAGGCCCGCCCCGTCCGGCTTTCTTGAAAGCGACGCGCACGTGGATGCCCTCGCAGACCACTATCGCCGTCTTCCGCACCTTCTTCCGGCTTCCCTGGTACTTCCGCAGACCGCCCCTGTCGGCCAGCCGCCCGAGCGCCTCCCTGGCCTCCCTGTCCAGGAGCGCCTGGATCTCCGGCGCGGCCAGGCCTGCGGCCCCGCCCCTGGCCCGCCCCCCGGCCGGCGGGCGGCTCCCCGGGGCCTCCCCGGCGGCGCGGGCGGGCCCTCTCTCGGCCGGGCCCCCGCCCTTTCCCCTGCGGGGAAGCCTCAGGTACTGCATCTCGACAGAGTGGATGTCGCCACCGGGGATATCCAGGACGGCGTAGACCCTCCCGCACTCGGAAGAGACCTCGAGCTCCAGCGGGTGGCCCAGCATGCCGGCGCAGAAGAAGAAGGCGTCGAGGCAGACGCGTTCCAGCGGGACATGCGGGCCGCGGCTGAGGCACCCGATCAGGGTCTCGAACCCCTCCTCCGCCGCTGAGGAATCGGCGTCCGTCAGGGCCTTCCTGAGGCGGTCTGCCGCTTCCCAGAGCGGGAAGGGATCGCCGTCCCCGCCCGCCAGCAGGTGGGAGAACAGCCCCGATCTGACCTCGTGGTTCGGCGGGGCGAGCAGGATTCTCCTGCCAGACGGGAGGCTCTCCGCTTTCCTGATCGCCAGGTACCCGGTCTGGAACATCAGGGGGGCCGGCTTGGCTTTCCCGATCTCGACCGTGTTGTGCCTCTCGTAGATGCTGATCTTCCTCTGCAGGAAGGCGGACTCCGAGCCGTGCCTCCTTATCAGCTCGGCGATGAACGAGGGCGGGTTCGCCCTGGACCAGTACGCGCCGAACGCCTTGTCGCTCAGGAAGCTCAGGAGGGAGTAGGGGCAGAGGACGGTGCTCCGGCCGTCCCACGAGTACCCGCCGTACCATTCCAGCACGGCCCTGGCCAGGGCGTCCCTGTCGGGGAACCGCCCCGCTTCGCCGCTCCTCTCCAGGGAGCGCAGGACGGCGTCGAGGTGGCCGCCGAGACACGACTCCATCTCCTCCGGGGTTATGCCGCAGATGGAGGAGCAGTCGCCGCGCAGGGTGATGTCGTTCAGGCGGTCCAGCTTCGAGAGGACAGATGTCCGGCCGAACCTGGCCTCCCCCGTGATGAAGACGAAACGCAGCCTCTCCTCCGAGCTCTTCAGCGCGCTGTAGAACCCGGCGAGGACGGAGCGTATCCCCTTCGCGGCCCTGTCGTCGATGTCGGCCCCCGCCACGGGGGAGTCGTACCCGTCTATGAGCACCACGACCCCGGCGGGATCCCTCCTGCCCACCCCGCCCCTGTTCCGCTCCTCGAAGACGGACGATACCAGCGACTTGAGCCTCTCGCCGGCCGTCATCCCGCTGAGCTCGACGCGGAACCTCACCTCGGCGATCTCGTCCAGCGCCCGGATGAGATCCGCCTCGAAGTACACGGGGACGGACCTGTAGGTGCCGCTCATGTCCAGGCGGATCACCGGGAAGGGCTCCCAGTCGTAGTCCGAGGAGTCGATCCAGAGGCCCTTGAACAGCTCCCGCTCGCCGCGGAAGACGCGCTCCATCGTGTCCAGGAGCAGCGTCTTCCCGAAGCCCCTCGGCCTGGACAGGAAATGCGCCGGCTTGGCCCGGAGAAGGCCGTGGATGTACCGGGTCTTGTCGACGTAGACGTATCCCCCGTCCCTGATGGCCCTGAAGTCGGTTATCGCGACGGGCAGTCTCTTCATCCTTGTCATTCCGGCCTCCCCGGCACACGGCAGGCCACGGCGGCGGGGCCTGGAAGCGGCGTCCCCGGATCCCCGTCCCGGAGCGGCGGGAATCGGGCGGGCCCCGGAAGCTGGCGGGACGGCCCTCCCGCGGCGTGGGACGGGCGTCCCGGCGCCCGGCCGCGGGGATGGCGGCGGGGAGGATCCGCCGGCAAGCGGCCGTCCGGCGGGATCCGGCACCCTGCTGCGGCGGGGATCCCGGACGGGAGATGCCGGGCGGGCGGTCCCGGCGCCGGCCGGCCCGCAGGAAGAGCCGCAGGAGCCAGCCCGCAGTACGCAGTTATCATGCGCTGCCGTTTCCCGCAAAGTCAACGTGGGGCCGCAAGGATTCCCCCGCCTCAAGCCGCCTTGCCCGCGGAAGCGGGAAGCGCAGGCGGCGGGAGGGACTGGGCAGATTTCCAGCAAGCATGATACTGTAATCCATATTTGGAGGGAGGGTACACTTGTTCGTCTGACATCTGGTTTCCATCCGGCCTATTCGTCGCATTGCCATTTAGTATTAGTGGTAAAATACAGACGTAATGTCATAACAGGAAGTTTTTCCATTCTTTTTGAAAAATCTGCTTGTTGAAACAGGCACTGAATATGGCATGACGTCATCGGAATGGAACCATGATCATGATCATGCGCCAGTGACCGGGACGCCGGGCGCCCGCACGGGCGTCTTCCCGGGAACCAGCAGATCCCGGGGCGCGGGAAGGCGCGGGAAGGCGCGGGAAGGCGCGGGAGGCGTTCCCGGAAACCGGGCAACCCTTGCGGAAGGGCTGTTTCCGGCAGGGGGGCCGCCGCCTGGCATCAGCCGGCGGGGCGCCGCCGGGGACACTGAGACGCCATGCCGGGAGCCGGAGGCATCGAGGCGGCGGACGGGGCGTCCGCGTCCGCATGTACCCGGGCCGGAAGCGGAAGGATCTGATCGACCGGACGTCCGGCCGGGCCCGGAGAGGGCTTTCGCGGATCCCTTCCGGGACCCCTGCCGTCTCGGGTTCCCGGATCACTGGGGCAGGCGCGGGGACCGGCCAGGCCACGCCGCGGATCCCGCCGGGACGGACGTCGCCATCCCGGACGCGGGGCGTCTTGAACCCCCCCGGGCCGGGCAGGGCGCGGACCGTCCGCCACAGGGAGATCCCCGAGGGCCGGCGGCTGAAATCGGTGACCGCGGGCCGGGATCCGGAAGGGCAATGCCTCGCGTCCGTCCCGTACGGGTCCCCGGAACCTCCCGTCCCGGAGGCCCCGGCGGATCCGGGGAAGGTGTGAGGGGGCTCGGCTTCCCCGTGCCCGGGCTTTGCGCGAGCCCGGACGGGAACCGGGCCGGATCGCCCAGGGCGTGCCGTAAGGCGCGGGAGAGGCTCCCCCGGGAACAGGGGAGGCCGTCGCTCCGCGGGAAAGGTGGCGGGAACAGGAAGAGACAGCGCAGGAAAGCGGCCAGGGCCCGCGGCAGGGCCGCCCGGAAACGCGGGGATTCCCTCCGCAAGCCGCCGCGGCCGACAGCCAGGACCTGCGGCGCGGCGATAACCGGGGATCTTGACATGCGCGGCCCCGCCCGGGCCCTGAACCCCGGCAAGGGCGCGGGCGGCGGCGGCCGGGGGATGCCCGCACCGGTGCCCGGTCACAGGCTGAGGGAACGGGGCGGGAGGCCGTCGGTGATCGGGAGGTCCTATCCCTCGGGCAAGACCTGCCCCCGACGCGGCCAGGTGCAGGACGCGCCCGGCCTCTCGGAACGGACGCATGCCTGCGAAAGGTGCGGGCACGTCCCGGATCGGGACCGGACGCCGCCCTGAACATCAGGAGGGAAGGGCCCCGTATGCCGGGCCTCCCTGAAGGCGGGAACCGCGGGATGCGCGGGGTCAGCCCGGACGTCGAGCCGGCGGGCCCGGGACGCCTTGAGCGCGTCGCCCCGCCTCGAACGCGTAGGCGTCAGGCGGCGGGAGCATATCACATGCCCAGGCCTTGCCCCCCCCGCCGCCTCGCGTGCGGCCTGCCCCGCGGCGGGGGGCGATAGGCGGATAAGACGCCGTCGTTTCAGGGGAACAGGTGCCGCCGCGGCGGCGGGCGGCGGCGGCCGGCCGGGAACCCCTGCCTGCGACTCCCGTGAAGTGACCTGCCGTGACCCCGGAGGCCGGCTCCCGCCGCCAGGCGGGGGCGGTCAGGCGCCGTCCCGGAGCGCTGACGCGGGAAGCCGCAGGTGCTGCCGTTGAGAGGGTGCGCGAGGCATCTGCGATAGGATGACGGGGCAGCCCGGAGGCCTGGGGCCCCGGCGGCAGGCCTCCGGCGGACCGGCGCGCTTGCCAGGGATTCCGGCGGTGTCAGCGGCTGCTGCCCGGGGCTTCAGCTGCGGCTGCCTGCGGCGGGACGCGTCGGGGGAGGGCGGTGCTAGGGAGGCTCCCTGCCCGGGAGGGACGGTCAGGCAGTGGGGTGTCCGTCCCCGCCTCGCGAGCCGATCCGGGATCGTCCCGGGAGGCGGGACGGAGACTGCGGGGGAGCCCCGCGCGGGCCCCGTCCGCGGCGAGGCGGCAATTCCCTCGAGCCCGGCTGGCCTCGGTCTCGAGGTAAAACGTGTCCCGGATCGTGAGAAACCTCTGCGGCGATGCAGCGGCGGGGGGGATGCCCCGTCCTTTGCCACCAAATGAAATGTATCGCTGAGCAATAACCCAATTTATTGGTGAAATAACAATTGAAAAATGACCGGGTTTTCTCCCTGCGGGCCCGGGCGGGCCGCCCCGCGCCGCAGGCTCCCTCCGCCGGCCCCGTGCCCGGGACCCCAGTGGGACTACGGCGTTAGCGTCCGGGACGCGGGAAAAAACCGCCAGGGACGCTAAAGATCCAGGAAGGGGTTCCGATAAGAGAGGAGGAAAAGCCAGAGTCTACCCGGATTCGGCTTTGTCCGATGCCAACACCGTCCCTGACCGCGATCGTCGGCGCGCGCGGCGCCGGAAAGGAGACCCCATCGCCCGGGCCCCGAGACATGGGGATTCCGGGCGGCCCTACGGCTTGAGCCTGCAAGGAAGCAGGCTTTCCACTCTCCCTGCGGAGCATGTTTTCACGGAGGAACACATGGGCATGCTAATCGACAACGAGCTGACGGCCAGCTGTTTGGCCGGAGGCTTGGGCGGAACCCGGGAGCGCCTGGACAAGACGCTGCAGCGGCTCACCCGGATCGCGCCCTGGGATGCCCAGGGCGAACCGGACACGCCGCGGCCTCTTGCCGGGGGCTGCCGCAGCCCGTCCCAAGCAGCGGCGGTGACCCTGGCCTTGAGGGATCTCGCGGACATATGGCAGGGCTTCATGCCCCGTCCTGTCCGGTTCCGGGAGACCGAGAGGCTCTTCGGGGTGCTGAAGGACCGGATCCTAACGGATCTGGATCACGGCCCCGCCCTGTGGCTGGAGTACCACAGGCTCGCCCAGAGCCTGAACGAGCTCCGGCTGGACAGCAGCCTGGGGGACTCGGAGCTTCTCTTCTGAGGGGAGCTGTTCCCGGGCGGCCGCTGACCGCAACGCATACGGCCACTCAGGCAATCATCGGCGCAACAACCTGCCGGAGGGGCATCCCTCCGCGCGCCGGGCATCCGGCGCCCGGGCCCCCCGGCGGGGCCGCCTCGGCAAGGGGGACAGCATCCCCCGACGCGGGCGGCCCTGCCGGGGGGCCCTCGTTTTCGAATGCCGGAGCTCCGCGGGGCTGCCGCCCGCATGCCGCAATGCGGCCTCCCCGTGGGGCGCGGGGCGGCCTCCCCGCGAGCCGAGGGGCGGACTCAGAGCGGGACGCGGGGCGGCCCGGCAGTCTGGGGCAGCCGTGCCGGGGGGCCGCCGCGGCCGGGCCGCCTCAGGCCGCGGGCGCCGGGGACGCCGCCCCGCGCGGGGGGGCCGACTCCAGCAGCTCCTCCAGGTGCGGCCTCACGAAGGTCTCGAAGTCCATCTCCTTGAGGCAGCGCGAGACGCCGCCCCCGAGGCATCCTCCCGTGACGCAGGAGCGGCAGGGCAGATCCATGTGGGCGGCCCTCACCCAGGGGCCCTTGGGGAGCCAGTTCGCCTCGCGGCTGGGACCGAAGAGCGTCACGGCGGGCACGCCGTAGGCCCCGGCCATGTGGACGACCAGGCTGTCGAGGCCCAGGACCCCCCTGGCGCCGCTGACGAGCGCCATGAAGCCGGAGAGGGACATGTCGGCCGCGGGGACCGCCGCCCCCCCGGAGAGCTCGGCCACCCTCTCCACGAAGGGCATGTCCCCGTCGGCCCCGGAGGCGGCGAGGAAGACCGGGCCCAGGCGCCGCCGGAGGAAGCGCGCAGCGTCGGCGCAGTGTTCCGCCGGCCAGAGGCGGATGGGATCCCGCGCCGTGAAGTGGCAGACGGAGTATGGATCCCCGGCGGGGTTGTGGAGGGAGAGGAAGGCGGCCGCCTCGGCCGCGCCCCCGGGCGACACCCCGAGGGAGGCCATGGGGGCGAGAGGATCGGCGCATCCCACGGCGCGGGCGAGATCCGCGTGGCACTCCGTCACGGCGCGCCGGGGCAGGTATTTCCATGAGGGGGCCTTGACGCGGGTGATGAGGTTCCTCGCGAAGTATTTCCGGTCGGTGAAATACCCAGCCCGGACGCGGGCCCCCGAGGCGAGGCTCAGGAAGGCGGAGCGGTCGCCTTCGGAAAGGTCGAAGGCGTATTCGTAGCGTTCCGCCCGGAGTCCCCGCACCAGGGAGAGGAGGCTCCGCCAGCCGGAGGATCTCGGCGCCCGGAAGACCCGCGCCACCTCCGGGTGCGGCTCCACCAGGGGGGCGGCCCCCGGGTTCACCAGGTAGTGGATCTCCATGCCCGGGAAGCGCCCCTTGAGCATGGGGATGAGCACCGTCGAGGTGACCACGTCCCCCAGGTGCTTGATCGATATGATTAGCGACTTCAGTGCCATGAATCCATGATAGGGCCCGGGCGGGGGGGGAAGCAAGCCGGGCCGGGGAGAAGGGTGAGGGGGCAATTTATCAGCCGGGGAGGGTTAAGGCGAGAGGGAAGGAGGAGACAAGCAGGGGATGGGAGAGGACGATGAAAACTGGATGGCGAGGGGAAGGGCAAGAAGGTTAAAGAGGGCCAGGAAGCGGGAAGGTTCAGGAGGCGTGGGGTTCAGGAGGCGTGGGGTTCAGGAGGCGAGCGGGTTCAGGAGGCGAGCGGGTTCAGGAGGCGAGCGGGTTCAGGAGGCGAGCGGGTTCAGGAGGCGAGCGGGTTCAGGAGGCGAGCGGGTTCAGGAGGCGAAGGGGATCAGGAGGCGAAGGGGATCGCAGCGAAGTGGAGAGGGCGCTGGCGTGACCGGACTAGAGATGGTGCGATGGTCATGTGTCGTGTCAGGGGGGGATGCCGCACTCCCGGCGGCGGAGGCGGCAGGGGAGGCATCGCGGGGACGCCTGCGGCGTAGGACGCCTGGACGGGGGGATGTCCCGCCGAAATGCCAGCCGCCGGGCGGGTTGGAGCCTGCTCCGCCACTTTCAAAGCGGTTCCGGGGGTGTTATACTTCCGTCAATGCCGACAGCGGTTTCATGCCTGCCCTCCGGCCCGTCAGCCGGGAGTACGGCGCGTGTGCGTGGAGAGGTTATGACCGGAGAGGACTCCCCGCTCGTTAGCGATCGCGGGCTCCAGAAGGCGGTGCTGGGCTGGTGCCGGGAGATAATCCGCGCGGCCCTGGACAGGAAGCCGGAGCCCCCGGGCCCGGAAATCCCCGGCAACGGGGGGGTGTTCGTGACCCTCAAGGATCGCGAGGGCGAGCTGCGGGGCTGCATCGGCAGGTTCAGCTGGGACAAGCCCATCAAGGCCGTCATCGCCGAGATAACCCGAGCCGCCGCCTTCGAGGATCCCCGGTTCCCCCCCCTCTCCCCTCCCGAGCTGGAAGGCCTGGAGATCACCGTGTCCGTGCTCACGCCCCCCGAGCCGCTCCTGGATCTGGAATCGGTGGTCATCGGGCGGGACGGCCTCTACCTGCTCCATCCCCGCGGCAGGGGGGTGCTGCTTCCCGTGGTGGCCGAGGAACACGGCTGGGACGCCAGGGCCTTCGCCGAGCACACCTCCCGCAAGGCGGGACTCCCCCCGCAGGCCTACAAGGATCCGGGGGCAAGGCTTCTGGTCTTCCGGGCCCCCGCCTTCTCCGACTCCGAGTCCCCCCTGCCCTGCTGAGGGCACGGCGGCATCGCGGGGGGAGTCCCGCCCGCGCGCGGCCCCCTCTCCTGACTCACGGCCCCCCCGGGCGCTTCGCCTCCCCCGGCCCGCGTCAAGCCCCCCGTTCCCGACCATGCCCTCCTCTGCCGCCCCGCCGGGCAGGCCTCCCGCCGTCCCGGGCCCGGAAGGGCATCCCCCCGCGGCCGTCCGGAACCCGGGGGGCGGCCTCCCGTCATCCGGAAATGCGTCTCCCGGCAATCCCCGCTGTCTGGCGCATCACACTCGATCGAGACTGAACGCGTCCGTACCGTTGCTTCCTCCGCCTTCCGCTCCTCCCCCTCGAACCTTTTTACAGGCCCCGCCCCCCGGAGGCGGCGGGGCCTGTAAAAGGGCTTCCGGCCGGAGCCGGCAGTCCCCCGCGCGGCATCGGGACGCGCGGGATAAGGAGCCGGGAGGCTCGGCCCTCCGCCGCGGCCGGAGAGGAAGGCCCGTCCGGCAGGGGCGGCCCGGCGTCCCCCCCGTCACAGCAGCTGCAGAGAGAGGTGGTTCCCGTCATGGAGACCAGGCCCATGGGCAGGACCGGTGACAAGGCGTCCATTCTGGGGTTCGGGTGCATGCGCCGGCCCCTGAGCGGCCCCAGGCCCTGCGATATAGACTACGATCTGGCCACGAGGATGGTGAGGTCGGCCATCGACCGCGGGGTCGACTACGTGGACACGGCCTTCGCCTACCACTCGGCCGGCACGCGGGAGGAGCCCGGGGCGAGCGAGCCCTTCCTAGCGCACGCCCTCAAGGGCGGCTACCGGGAGAGGGTGAGGCTGGCCACCAAGCTCCCCACCTGGATTGTGAAGTCCAAGGCCGACATGCACAGGTATCTGGATCTGCAGCTCAGGCAGCTGGACGTCCGCCAGATCGACTATTACCTCGCCCACAACCTCAACGTGTCCGTGTGGGAGCCGATGGTGGAGTACGGGCTCCTCTCCTTCCTCGACGAGGCGGTCAGGGACGGGAGGATACGGTTCCCGGCCTTCTCCTTCCACGACCAGTACCCGCTCTTCGAGGCCATAGTCAAGAGCTACGACTGGAGCATGGTCCAGGTGCAGTACAACTACCTGGACCAGGACCACCAGGCCGGCCGCGCGGGGGTCGGCCTCGCGGCCTCCCGCGGCATGGCCGTCGTAGTGATGGAGCCCCTGCGCGGGGGCTTCCTGGTCAAATACCTGCCCGACGGCCCCAGGGAGACCTTCCGGAGGATCCGTCCAGGCTGGTCGCTCGCCGCCTGGTGCCTCAACTGGCTCTGGAGCCAGCCGGAGGTGTCGGTGGTACTGAGCGGCATGTCCGATATGGCCCAGACCGACGACAACGTGGGGGCCGCGCTCGCCTACCGGGCCGGGATCTTCGGGGAGGCCGAGGAGGGGGCTGTCTCCGAGGCGGTGGAGTTCTTCCGGGGGAGGCTCAAGGTGGACTGCACCGCCTGCGGCTACTGCATGCCCTGCCAGGAGGGGGTGGACATCCCCAAGAACTTCAACTTCTACAACCAGTACCACCTCTTCGACGCCGCCGAGGCCATGGAGAGGTGCCGCTTCTTCTACGGAATCCAGGTCTCCCCGCCCGAGCAGGCCGCCCGCTGCGTCGCCTGCGGCAAGTGCGTCGAGAAGTGCCCCCAGAGCATCTCCATCCCCGATGTCCTCAAAAGGGCGGCCGAGACCTTCAAGGCGGCCTGACGGTCCGCTCCGGGCGGGAAGGCCGGCCGCCGGCCCCGGAGCAGCTCCGGGCCTGCCGGCCGGGCCCCGGTGTCGGGCGTGGACAGGGGCAAGGGGGCGCGCCGTCGGGACGCCGGCAAGGGCGGCGGTTCTTCCGGGGTCGGGGCGTTCAGGGCTTTCCTGCCGACCGTACCGGCGATGGGCGGAAGGCCTGCGAAGGCATGAGGTCTCTCCTGCAGATGCCGGGGCCGGGGCAGGCCGGCGGGGGTGACTGCCGCCGCCCTCGCGCGCGCCGGGGGCTCTGCGGCGGCGGGTTCCCCCGAGCCCGGGTTCCCGCGGGAGGGCCGGATGCGGGTCAATCTGCCCCGGGGACACTGCCGCTCCGGCGGCCTCCGGCTCACGGTACGCCGGGGTTCAGGAGGTTGACCGGGCCGGCGGTTTAACTGTCCGGGGCGGGGGCGCGGGCTGCCTGTCTGCCTTTGGTTTCGATGCTATCGGGAGACTGACCGCATTTGGTGTCATGGCCATTGGGTTCCGCAGGCACTGGAACCTATAGTGCTTCTGGTTTCGCGTGTCCCGATGACATCCAGTCGCTGGCATGGCACTGGCACGGTTTATTGTGCATGGGAGGGGACAATTCCGATGGCCCGCGGCTGACAGGGATTGCAGGTCTAGCGAGCGAGTCGGCACGCGGACTGGCGCTCCCGGAGGCCAGGCGGCGTCCGGTCTCGGGGGCTGCGGGGGTTTCGCTGGGCGTGGGGATTAGTACGGCATGGTGTTGGTTATTTCCTTCGACATACGAGGCCGGGCAGGCCATGGCGGGCCGGGCGCTTCCGCCGGCATTCTCCTGACAGGCGGGTGGCCTGCGGGCGGCCGGTCGCCGGCACGCCGCTCCGCGCGCCTTGCGGACGGGAGCCCGGCGGGCTGTCCCCGCGCCTCCGGGCTGTCTCTTCCCGCCTCGCCGTCCAGGAAGGGGGGAGGGCCGGTAGCCGGTAGTCGCGGCGTCCCCCCGGGCAAGCTGGAGCCGCGCGGGCTGCCGGAGCCATGCCCCTTCTCTCGGGAGGGGCGGCCGGAAGGGCCGCCCGGGGACGCGGGGGGGGCGGGGATGCCTCCGGGGAGATGGCCTTCGGCGCGCGCCCTGGCCCTCATGCCGGGATTCCGGACCGGGCGGGGCGGTTGCGGGAGGGGCCGGGCCCCGCGCCGCCGGGAACGGCACCGGGATCCCCTTCCGGGGGGGGAGGCTGCGGGAGGCGGGCGGCCCCCGCCGGGTTCGGCTTTGCGGGAGGCTTTCCCGTCGCGGTATCGGGGCAGGGCGAAAGGCAGCCGCCGGCGTGGTGCCGGGAGACGGGTTCCGGCGCGGGGTGAGCCGCGGCGTGGCTGCCGCGTCCGGGGCCCGGGGGCGGGCCGGTTTCGCGGAGCGGAATGGTCGTTGGGCGGGAGGTCAGTCTTCCCGCCAGGCACAGGGCCGGGCCCCAGTCCCGGCCGCAGAGGGGAAGAGAGCCCCGGGGCCGCCACGAAGGCCGCCCCGGGCCCGAAAGGAGAGCCCTCGATGAGCGAGTCGATTGAGAGAAGGCCGATGGGGAGGACGGGCGACCGCTCCTCCATTCTGGGGTTCGGATGCATGCGCCTGCCGCTGAGCGGGGACGGGAGGGATCAGATAGACCTCGATCTGGCCCAGGCCATGGTGAGGTCGGCCATCGACCGCGGCGTGGATTACGTCGACACCGCCTGGCCCTACCACTCCGCGGCGGGCATCGCCGAACCGGGGGCCAGCGAGCCCTTCCTGGCGCGGGCCCTCAGGGACGGCTACCGGGAGAGGGTGAAGCTCGCCACCAAGCTGCCCTCCTGGTGCGTCGGATCGCGCGCCGACATGGACAGGATCCTGGACGCCCAGCTCAGGCGGCTGGACACGGCCCGGATCGACTATTACCTGGTCCACGGCCTGGGCAGGTCGGCCTGGGGGAACCTGAAAAACCACGGGCTCCTGGGGTTCCTGGACGAGGCGGTGAAGGACGGGCGGATCCTTTACCCCTCCTTCTCCTTCCACGACGAGTACCCCGTCTTCGAGGAGATCGTGAAAGGCTACGACTGGGCCATGGCCATGGTCCAGTACAACTGGCTGGACCGCCGCTTCCAGGCGGGGAGCGCGGGGGTCGATCTCGCCCACTCGCGGGGGCTGGCGGTCGTGGTCATGGAGCCGCTGCGGGGCGGCTACCTGGTGCGGCATCTCCCGGACGGGGTGCGGGAAATCCTGAACCGCGCCCGCCCCGGGTGGAGCTACGCCGGCTGGGCCTTCAACTGGCTGTGGAGCCGCCCGGGGGTGTCGGTGGTGCTGAGCGGCATGTCCGACACGGCCCAGGTGGACGAGAACGTCGCGCTCGCCCGGGCGTACCGCCCGGGGCTCTTCACGGCGGCGGACGGCGAGGCCGTGGACGCGGCGCTGGAGTGGCTCGGGAGCAGGTCCAAGGCCGCCTGCACCGCCTGCGGGTACTGCATGCCGTGTTCCTCAGGGGTCGATATACCCAAGAACCTGGAGCTCCTGAACCAGTACCACCTTTTCGACGCGGAGGAGGCCCGGCAGAGGAGCCGGGACTTCTACAGGATGCTGGTGCAGGAGTACGGGAAGGCTTCCCTGTGCAGCTCCTGCAGCGAATGCGTGGAGAAATGCCCCCAGGGCCTGCCCGTCCCGGCGCTTCTGGAGGAGGCGGCGGGGATCTTCTGCACGGCATGACCGGAGGCCCCGGCCGCGCCCCCCCGCGGCGAGGGCGCCTGCGGCGGGCGGGAGGGGCGGGGGGCCGCCGGGCAGGCAGGGCGAATGCCGACGGGTATCTGAAAGGAGAGGGCCGCTTATGCTGTCTGAAAGCGTATTGTCCCCGTCTTTCTTCAGTCTGATTGTCCCCGTCTTGCCTCAGTCTGAGGCGGTTAACGCCAGGGGGGAGCGGAGGCGTCGGCAGCGCCAGGGGGGAGGCAGTCCGGATGTGGAGGGGATGCGCCGGGCTTCCGGCGCGCGAGGGGGGAGGGAGGGCTGCAGGGCGGTCTGCGGAATCCGCGGCGGGATCGGGAAGGAGGCCGCGGCCGGCCGGGACGCCGGGGCTACGGGGATTCTCGGAAATCATTACTGGTTCAGGCTGGTTAAACCCCTGCCGGCTCACGGCGGAGTGCCCTGGAGCGAATCCGGCGTGGAAGCGGGGCTTGGGCGGGTCCGGAGCCTTGTCGGGCGGCAGCCCGCGCTGGGACGCGTCTTGGGGGCGGAGCCATCAGGACGGGGCGGCAGGTGCGCAAGTACGCTTGTGCGCATGCCCGGATCGGACTCGCGAGCGCGGATGACCGGCACGGACTCCTAGATGATGGAGCGGACGGGCAGGGCAAGAGGCGTCCCCGGGGAGTGTCCGCCAGGTGTCTGGCGAGAGCGGTTCCGCGGCGCGGACGAGCTCCGGAGGCGTCGGAAGCTCAACCTTCAATAGGCCCGCGGACGGCAGCCTGCGCCACGCGGCATTTCCACAGACGTGCTTCAGAACCGCAAGATAAGGGAGGAAACCGAGCGGGGGCGGCGACGGGAGGCGGCCGGGTTCTGGAGCCGGGGACGGGGGAGGCGGCTGGGGGAGCCGTCCGCGCCGCGCGTGAGCCGACGGGAGACACGCCCCGCTTGGCGAGGCGCCTGATGATTCCGGAGACGCTCTTCCGGAAGGGAGGGGCTATCCGCCCGTGAGGGGGCAGGCGTCCCGCGGCAAACGGCGCGGGTCATGGGCCGAGATGGAATCTGGAGGGAAATGCTGAGAAATATGGTATGGTTCCGAGTGCCGCCGGCGGCCGGGAACCGATGCCGGGACACGTCCCGGGAAGTGGCGCCCCGCGCCAGTCCGGCGCGCGGTGCGTATCGCAGAACGGGCGGGATATTACGTGGCGCGCGTTTCCCGGCAACCAGCTTTTTGTGTCTGGAAACGCTTTCTCGGCCTTGCGGTTCCGGGACAGCCGCGGGGAGGGCTCGCGCCGGGGACGGCGGGGCAGGGAATCCGGGGCGCCCGGCGGGCTGGCGGGGGAGGCCGGAGGGAATAGGCAAGCGGCCTTCTTCCGCGGGCGGCACATGGCAGGGATGCCGCAGGCCCCTGCCGCCGCGCTTTCCGCGCGACGGCAGGCGAACGAGGTTACCGTGTTGGGAGTTCCGCTGGAAAAGACACCATATATGGTTGAGGAATTTTTATCGGAAAAGTCGCCATATATCGTTTAGGTGTATTTAAATGTGGAACTTTTCCGGCAGCTGCGGGCAGGGTGTGGCGAATTTGCGACAAGCCTGCGCCATCAGAGGATACTGGGGACTATATCTAGTTGATTTCGCGAGTTATTTTGGTAACAACTGTTGGCTCAGATTTTGCTTAAAAATCTGAGGCCCCGTTTCGGGTTCTTGCGCAAAGCCTTGCGTGGCTTCCGATGCCGCCAGAAAACAGTTGCTTTTCAGGTTGATTTCTGTAGAATGCCTCCGTGACGTTTACGCGCGTGCCGATGCCGCCAACGGCGGCAGGGTCGGATGTCGGAGAGGGGCGGACCGGTCTTCGGATCTCCGCTTTGGGCCGAGACATCCCCATATAGACCCCTATAAACAGAGATTTTTGACAAGGAGAAAGTCATGAACAAGCTGCTCGCACTGGCGCTAGGCGCTATGCTGGCCGCGACCGCCGCGCCGGCTTTCGCGGCCAGCCCTATCGAGTTCGAGGGCTACGTGAAGGTCTTCCACGAGTCCCTTTCGAATTTCGACAGAGGCTCCACCTATCAGGATCGGGAGAGCTTCTTCTGGAACAGGTTCAACATCGACGTGACCTTCCGTCCCAACGACCAGGTATCCGTCCACTGGAGGTTCCGCGGCCCCCACTACCAGAGGTGGGGTGCTGCCGATGCCGCCAACACCAGCCTCGAGACCCGGTACGTTTACGGTGAGGTCGTGTTCCCCTGGGGCACCATCCGCGCCGGCCGCATCACGGACGGTCTCGCGGGCACCGTCGGCGGCCTGGGCTCCCTGGGCTACTCGCCCGGCTGGGGGGCGGCTGAGTTCACGTATGCCCACGCCTTCGATTCCGGCGACGCCTTCGACGGCATCACCTACAGCAACAAGTGGGACAACGGCTTCGGCTTTGCCGCGTACTACGCCAAGTACGAGCACTGGTACGGGTCTGATATTCACAATAATTATAGTTGGGAGGGCGCACACTTCCAGCCCAGGCCTATAGTGGATCCGGTCACCGGAGATAGAATTCAGCCTACCCAGTTCCGCGAGGGCCGGTTCAAGGACAACGATCACGACGCCTTCGGCGTCGAGGCTTCCTACGAGTGGGATGGCGGCGGCGCCACCCTGGGCCTGAAGTACGATCGTGACATGACCGACCCCCTGCTCGAGAGTGCCCACGCCTTCTTCGTCAACCCCTCCGTCTTCCAGAGCTGGGGGCCGTTCGCCATCCACTTCGAGGCGATGTTCGGCTGGGGCAAGGACACCTACAGCAGGGAGCTGGCCGACATCGATCCCTTAGAGGACAACTCGATCAAGTCAACCGGGGTGGGGTTCTACCTGGACGGCGTCTATAACTACGGCCCCGGCGACATAACCCTCGCCGGCTGGTACGTGAGCGGTTCCGGTTTCGAGACCGATGTTGATGGATTCCCCGTCCCGGCCCGCAAGAACAAGGATCTCGTCGGCCTGGGCGACTTCGCGCCCTTCCTCGTCGCCTTCAACAACGTGACTCTGGGCACCGGAACCTATTCCAACAACTTCGGCTGGGAAGGGTATGGCGCTTGCGATGGTGGTGTTCCTGATGTTACCTGTTCCGGAGCCCCCGGCGAATCGACCAACCAGTGGGGCATCGGCATCCTGGGCAACCATTCGCTCACCCCTGAGATCAGCCTGAACTACGGCGTCGGCTACTTCCAGCTGGTGAAGCCGCATGCCGCGTATGCCCCTTCCCCCTGGAATATCGTTTACCAGTCCAAGGATCTGGGCTGGGAGATCGATTTCGGCCTCTCCTTCCAGCTCCTGGACAACCTGTCCTTCGATACCATGTTCGGCTACATGTTCAACGGCAAGGCCTTCGATATGCCCGAGGCGGTCGATGCGGATGGCAATATCATCTCCTGGAAGAAAGCCAAGGACACCTTCACCTGGGCGAACGTCGTAGTCTTCTCCTTCTAGCCCTTTCTTCTCGCCCTTAGCATTTATCCAAGGTATCTGAAACGCCCCCCGTCTGTTTCCCGCAGGCGGGGGGTTTTCTGTTTTTCTGTCTGAAAGCATCCCGTTAGCGGAACATCGAGGTATTCCGCAGACGGTTCCCTGAAACGTGCTGCCCCCCGCCTCTTGGGGGGGGCCCTACTGCGGGGCGGGCGGAACGGTTGCGGAAGGCGTGTGGGGGCTCGCAGGGAAGCGAGCAGAAAAAGTGGGCGGTTCAGGTGCTATACCGTAGCCGCGATCGGACGGGTACGGGTCTGGGGCAAGCGCCCAGGCGCCTCAGCCCAAGGTACAGGCTGGGTATAGGCCGCTGGCTTCTGAATGAGTAACAAGGGGATTCCTGCCTCCGGAGATGATTGTTCCGTGGATGACTCTCCATCCAGTAAATCAGATGAAATTGTGATCGCCTTGGTTATGATACATTTATGTTTTTTACTTGCATGTCTTCTAAATATAATTTATATAAATACTATGAAAGCATAAAATTTTTAAAATAATTAATTATATTAATAAAAATATAAAAATAAATATATCAATATAAGGTTATATAAACGGCAATCGGAGTTTTGTCCGCCGGATCTTCACCCGCGATTCTTGGAATGGCGATCCTCCGTCGCGACGGCCATCCGCAATTCGGCGGGGAACCCCCCTGGCCGGATGCAAGGGGCGCGTGGGGGCAGGAAGGCCCCGGGCGGGGAGGGGATGCGGCGATTCGGGCGGAGCATGCCTCCGTTGCACGATCGCCCGCCGGGCGCCGTGCGGAGGCTGAGCGCGGGCACCGCCGCGTCGTCTCCCGGTGCGCAGTCCCCGCCGGGAAACGGGGCCCTCCCAGGCTACAGGGCCGGCGGGGCATTTGATCTCCCCACGCTGAAGCGGAGGCCGGGGAGCCCTGTCCGGGACGGAAGTGCATTCTGGGAGGGGCTTTCCGGAAAGGCTCCGCGGGATGGGTCTCCGCCAGTCATGCCTCCCCCCAGGCGCGCGGGAGGGATTGAACGCGGCAGGGAACGCGAGTCGTGACCGTTCTTTCCGGGACGGAGGGCGCTCGCTTCCGGCGATAGGCGTTACGGCCCGCACCGGCTGGAGACGGCCTGAGGGGGGGAGCTCCGTTTCCGGTGGGGTCTCCGCCGTTCCGCCGCCCGGCGCTCGCGTCGCGCCGGAGCCGGAGCAACTCTGTGCCGCAACCCCTCGCTTCGGCCGCCCGTCGTCCCGCGCCCCCGCGGCTCCGCATCCCCCCGACGCCTCCGCTCCGTCGTCCCGCCCCGCCGGCCCCCCCCCGCCCCGGCGCCAAAGGGGGGTACGCCAGAAATCCCGGGGGCCAAAAAAACC
>JAITEZ010000257.1 GCA_031281735.1 Deltaproteobacteria bacterium
CCCGCGAGGACGCGAGGACGGCCCCCGCCCCGGAAGGCTGGGAGCCGGCGGTGTGGCCCGCCGCGAGGCTGGGCCACGCGCCCTCCGAGGCGGTGCTCATCACCCACAGCTGGGACGAGATCCGCCGCTTCATGTGGAACTACGTGGGGCTCGTGCGCTCGGACCACCGCCTGCGGCTCGCCGCCGCCCGCCTGAACATGGTCAAGGCCGAGATCGAGGAGTTCTTCCGGCACTTCGAGGTGGACGCGGATCTCGTGGAGGTCCGCAACATCGCGGTGGTGGCGGATCTCATCATCCGCTCGGCCGTGGAGCGCCGCGAAAGCCGGGGCCTCCACTACAGCCTCGACTGGCCGGAGCGCGACGACCTCCGTTTCAGGAAGGACACCGTCCTCGTGAACCCCCTCCCCTCCGTGCTCCTCTCCCAGGCCGAGGGGTCCTGATCTGAATGCCCAGGACAGGCCCCCCCCAGCCCCCCGGCGAACGCCCAGCCTCCCCCCCCGCGCCAGGCGCGGTGAGCCGGGAGGACTGGGACGGAGGCCCCGGGGGCGGCCTTCGCGGCGGCAGGGACGTCCCGGAAGGCCGGGGCGGAGGGGACGGCCGGGACGTCCCGGATGGCAGGGGCGGCGGCCCTGACGGGCCGGGCGGCGGGGACGCGGGCGGCGGCCCCGGGGGGGATCCGGACGGAGCCGACCCTGCCGGGGGCGATGACGACGCCACCCCGGAAGGCCGCCGCGCCGCGCCGATACACCGGCCGCCGGGGATCGCGGGCCCGCTCGCGGGGGCGAGGCTCAAGCTCCTCCTGCCCGTCCTGGCCGTGCTCCTCCTGCCGGCGGGCTACCTCCTGTACTGGAAGCTCCACGCGGAGCCCAGGGCGCAGGCCGACCGGGAGTACGACTCCCTGGCGACCCTCCTGCTGCGGCACGTCCGCGCCGAGGAGAACGCCTTCCCGCCGCCGCCGGCGGCCCTCACTGCCCTCCCGGGCGGCCTCCCGGAGGACATGAGGCTTCTCAGGGAAGGGGCCGCCGCCTTCGGCCGGGGGGAATTCGGCTCCGCGCGGGAGAGCTTCGCGCGGCTGAGGGAGCTGAGGCCGGGCCGCGAGACCCTGGCCATGCTCGCCGCGGCGAACCTGCGCGAGTCCAACTTCTCTATCGCGCGGGAGCACTTCCAGCAGCTCGCCGCGGATCCCTTCCCCGACCCGGGGGTTCAGGGCGCGGCATCCCTGGGCCTGGCGCTGGCCCTCTTCAACCTGGCCGATCTCGAGGGGGCGCTCCCCCACGCCGAGTCCGCCTACTCCGAGCGCCTCTCCCGCCTGGGCCGGGCCTCCCCGGAGACCCTGAGCGCGGCCAACATACTCGCGGGCATATTGATCGGCCTGGGACGCGCGCCAGAGGCCGAGGGGCTTCTGGAACCCTCGGTCAGGGCCGCCCTCGAGGAGGGCCACATCTCCCCCGCCACCCCGGTCGTGGCCGACTCTCTGAACATCCTGGCGCTCTCCTACGGCATGCGGGACTCCGGCAAGGACGTCCTAGACCTTCTCCCGCCCGAACTCGCGGCCCTGGCCGGACCGGGGCGCGGCAGGAGGGGGGACGGCCCCGGCGGCGGCCAGGAACCTCCCGAGGACGGGCTTCTGCCGCCGGACGCCGAGGCGGGGGGCCGGGCGCCGGGCCCCCCGCCCCCCCCCGCCCCCGCCCGGACCGGGGGGGCTGGCGCCCCGGCCTCCCCCGGTTCCCCCGTCGCCGCCCCAGGAAGCGGGGCCGCCCAGGCCCGCCCCCCCCTGAACTATCCTGAGATGCTCTCGGTATACAACAGCCTCACACGGGAGCACCCCCACTCCCGGGTGCGCTCTGCCCTGCTGGAGGCCATGGCCGGGAGCCTCGCCCCGTCCCCGTGGCCCCTGTGCCGCGACCCGGGCGAGACCCAGGCCCGGGAGAGCCTCTGGTATCTCTGCGTGAGCCTGGCGGACGCCCTCATCGCGGAAGGCCGCTTCGACCGGGGGTTCGCGGTGACGGGGGAGCTGCTGGAGTGGCCCGAGGCCCAGACGGGCGCGGCGCGGCACCAGGTCTTCCGCAACGCGGCCTTCCAGAACGCCCGCGAAGGGGCGCTCGCGGGATCCGAGGAGTTCCTGAGGCTCGCTCTGGCCGCGGCCGCCGCCAGCGAGGAGCTCTCACCCGCGGACGTGTCCTTCATCATCCTGAGGACCATCACTCTCGCGGACACCCTCCTGCGTGAAGGCAAGCGTCCGCTCGAGGCCGAGATAGAGCTCACGGCCAGCCTGACGCTCCTCGAGCGCAGGCTCCCGCGCAAGGCCCTGGAAGGCTACCCGGAGAGCCCCTTCCTGTTCTGGTACCTCGCCCGGGTGCTGCGGGAAGAGGGCCGCGGCCGCGACTCCAGGAACTACTTCGAGCGGGCCATCCGGGCGGCGGAGTCCGCCGCCAAGGCCAGCCCGGAGAACGCGGCGGAGTACGGGCGCCTGGCCGAGCTGTTGCGCACCGACCGCGCCTGGCGCCGGGGGCGGGGCGAGCAGCCCTCCTTCCCGCAGTCCCCGCGTATCTTCTTCGAGGCCGAAGCCCTCTACGCCGGACGGGCGCACCGGCCTCCCCCGCCCGAGACCCTGCGCCTGGAGCTCCAGGGCTGGAAGCTCCTGGGGCGGCTGGAGGAGTTCGAGCCCAGGCTCGCGGAGGCGATTGCCGCGGCCGAGCCGGGCTCGATCGATCTCCTGCGTTACCGGAGCCTCTCGCTCAAGTACCGGGAGGAGCTCCGGGACTGGCCGCGGCTTTTCGCCGAACTCGAACTCATGACGGCCGCCCCCCCCATCGAGGATCCCCAGGCGCGGGCCCTCTTCCTGAGCTCGGCCAGGAGCTACGAGGCCAGGATGCGCCAGGCCGCGGGCGACCCGGAGGCGGCGGCCGCGGCCTACGTGAGGGCGGCGGAACTCCTCGCGGGCATGCCGGACGCGGAGGAGCGGCGCGCGGAGATCCTCCGGGAGCTCGCGGGCTTGCTTGAGCGGCATCCCGAGGCGGCGGCCGCCGCCGTGGCCCCGCCCTCCCTGCCTGCCCCGGCGGCGGCGCCCCTCCCGCCGGGCGGCCCTGCTGCCTCCCCGCCGGGCGGCCCTGCCCCGCCGGCCGCAGGCCTGACTCCTCCTGCCGTCGTCCAGACTCCCCCGGCCGGCGGGTGATCGTCTGGGGCATGTGCGCCGCCTGCGGCGGCAGGGCGGTGGCCCTCCGGCGGGCCCGCCCGCCGGATACCTGCGGAGGCGCAGGAACCGGGCCAGCCCCCCCTCAGGGACGGTAGCAGTCCCCCTCTTCCGCCGGGTCGGCGCGGCTCCAGGCGATGGACAGATACGGATCGGAGCCGTAAGCGGCGGAGATGCGGCGAAGGCGTTTCCGCGTCCCGCACGCCACGGGAATCCTGCGGCAACGGCGGGGCGCCATTCTGCGTCCCCGCAGATCCGGAATCGCCTCTGGCAGGCGCGACCGCGCGGGAGGGTGCCCGGGCCGTCCCGCCTCACTCCGGCGCCGCGCGGAGACCCGCCGGTCCCCGCCTGCCGGCCGGCTTCTCCGGGACGGACGGCCTTGAGGCTCAAGGCTCTCGGTGAAACGCGCCCGGCTCAGGGCCGGCAGGAGCGGCTCAGGGCCGGCGGGAACGGCTCAGGGCCGTGAGCCGCAAGGTAATCCCGCGGGGGGCACCCCTGGCTCACCCTGCGGTTTCCCCTTCGGGGCCTCGGCGGGGATCAGGCGGTCCCGCCCGCCTGCCGGCCTCTCCGGGACGGACGGCCTTGAGGCTCAGGCTCTCGGTGAAACGCGCCCGGCTCAGGGCAGAGAGGAGCGGCTCATGGCCGGCGGGAACGGCTCAGGGCCGTGAGCTGAGGGGTGCTCCTGCCAGGGGTTACACCTGGCTCATGCCACGGTTTCCCCCGCGAGGCCCCAGGGGATCCCGGCGCCCCGCATCCGCATCAGGCACGTCGGGCCCGTCAGCATCAGGCGCGACAAGATCACGCGGACAGCCGCGTCGAGGTTCCGCAGGCGGACAGACAGGGGGTTCCGCAAGCGGGGCCCGGATCCGCCCGAGACCCTGGCCTGGATCCGCACACGCGGCGGGTATCGCCGTGCCTCAGGGCGGGGGAGAGAGGTCATGGCCTGTCCTTCCCGGGGACCTGGGCGGCCTTCCCGTGTGCCTGGGCGGCCGTCCCCTCGCGCCCGGCCTTCAGGACCTCCTTGCCCACCGCCACCACGGAGGCCAGATCGATGACGTTGGAGGGGATGATCATGGTGTTGTTGGACTTCGCGAGCTTCCCGAACTCGCCCAGGTAGCCCTCCACTATCCGGAGGGAGACCGCGTCCTCGCCGCCGTTGGAGAGGATGGCGGCCCCCACGCGGCGCAGGGCCTCGGCCGTGGCGTCGGCCACCAGGAGTATCTCCTGGGCGCGGCCCTCCGCCTCGTTGATGCGGCGCTGCTTCTCGCCCTCGGAGACGTTGATGAGCTTCTGGCGCTCGCCCTCGGCGATGTTGATCTTGGCCTGCTTGTCGCCCTCGGCCTTGTTGATCATGGCCATCTTCTCGCCCTCGGACTCGGCGATGAGGGCCCTCTTCTCGCGCTCGGCCCTCATCTGCTTCTCCATGGCGTCCTTGATGGACTGGGGGGGGGTGATGTTCTTGACCTCGTAGCGGTTGACCTTCACCCCCCAGGGGGAGGAGGCCTTGTCGACGGCGTTGATGATCTCGGCGTTGATGGTCTCCCGCTCCTCGAAGGTCCTGTCCAGCTCGAGCTTGCCGATGACGCTCCTCATGGTCGTCTGGGCCATCTGGATGGCCGCCATGTGGTAGTTGCTCACCCCGTAGCTGGCCCGCTGGGGATCCATGACGGTCATGTACAGGACGCCGTCCACCTCCACCGAGATGTTGTCCCGGGTGATGCAGATCTGGGGCGGCACGTCTATCACCTGCTCCTTGAGGGTGTGGCGGTAGGCCACCCGGTCTAAGAAGGGGATGAGCACGTGGAAGCCGGAGAGCAGGGTGCCGGAGTACTTGCCCAGCCTCTCCACCACGTAGGCCTCGTTCTGGGGGACGATCCTGATGTACTTGACGAAGAGGAATATGAGGAAGATGGCGATGCAGAAGAAGATGACGGTCAGGGTGACGGAATCCATGTGTGTCTCCCGGAGCCCGCCCCTTCGCGGCCCTTGCGGGGCGGCGTGGGGCGGGGGTGAGCGGATGAGGAAACTGCAGGCGGGCGGCAGGAGCGCCGGGGGGCACCGCGAGGGGAGCGCCGTGCCCGGGGGCTGGCCCCGCCGCAGACGGCGTCCCTGCCTGGAAGGGGGGGAGTGGAGGAGTGAAGTTCCTGACCTCGCAGCGGCCGGCCTTCACCACCATGGGGCGTAGGCCCTGCCGAGGGCGTCAGGTATCCCGGCACCGACGGTCTGCCTCCCCTCGAGGGCCCGGTCGCGCCCGGGCCTGCCGATGACGCCCCTCATGGCAGAGGGCCACCAGCATGCCCGCCAAGCGGCAGCCGCCCAGCCCGCGGCCGGCCCGCCGGGGATCAATTGCGGTCATGTACGGGGCACCGTGCACCTCCACTGGGATACTGTCCCGGGTGAAGCAGAGCCGGGGTGGCACGCCCATCACCTGATCCTTGAGGGCGCGGCGGTGGGCCACCCGGGCGAAGGATAAGATGATCACGTGGAGGCCGGGGGGCAGGGCGCCGGAGTGCCTGTCCAGCCTCTACGCCGGGCAGGACTCGTCCGGAGGGACGATCCGTACGCCCTTGACGAGGAGGATAACCCCGCATGCCCTTGACGATGAGGATAACGATGGAGACGGCCGTCAGGGGCAAGGGCTCCATGCTAATCTGCCAGTGCCCGCCCCTTTCGCGATCCGTGCGGGGCGCCTGCGGGGGCTGAGTGGGCAAGGAAACCGCAGGCGGGCGGGAAAGCGGCGCGGCAAGGGCCGGGAAGAGCGGGAAGGCGGCTGCCGGGAGAAGCGAAAAACGGACGGGGCCGGGACGGGAAAGGCGGGCCTTGGCGGGGGGGAGGCGCGCGGCCGCTCCCTGCGGATGGGTTGGGGGACGGGTTCCGGATGCCCTCACTCCCCGCCGGAGGCCATCCCCCCGGAAGGGGAGATCCCCTCCGCCGGCGAGGCGGCCGCAGCAGGGGCCGGGGCACCGCCTTCCTGCGGCTCCAGCTTGAAGGTGAGCCCGTCCAGATCCACGATGCGGGCCCGATCCCCCGCCTTGAGCGCCTCGGCGCACCGGGCCTGCCAGCGGGTGCCGTTGAACTCCACGGTCCCGGGCCTGCCCGGCTGGATGTCCTCGATGACATCCACCTCCTGGCCCAGGTAGCGCTCGGCCACCATGGGCTCGCTCAGGCTGTCGGTCTTGGGGGGCTTGCGGGAGGCGAGGAAGACGATCAGGTGGCGGCGCAGGAGTACCAGGGAAGCCACCGACACCGCGGCGAAGAGCGCCCACTCCGCCCACCTCGGCAGGAAGGGGAGGAACAGGGATACCAGCAGGACCGTCCAGGCGCCCAGGCCGAAGAAGACGAAGAACACCCCCGGGGTGGTCACCTCCAAGATGAGGAGGAACAAGCCCAGGGCGAACCAGAAGAGCGGTTCGCTCCCGAATAACACCATACCAGCGCCTCCCCTCCGCACCGGGATCCCGGGCCGGCCAGCGGGGGCGGGATGCCCGCCGGCACCCGGCCCCGGACGAATCGCGTCAGTCCGTTCCGGCGTCCTGGAGCCGGTGGAGGAGCCACGCCATGTTGGTGCCCAGGATCCGCATGGTCTCCTCGGCCTCCCTGTCCCCGCGGACCGTGCCCGGGCCGTGCCCGACGCCGAGGTTCCAGTAGCGCGAGCCCACGGTGATCATCTGCAGGATGCCGAAAAAATGGTTGATGGAGTCGTAGGCGTGCACATGCCCCGCCCTCCTGGCCACCACCACGGCCGCGCCAGGCTTGCGGCGCAGGCGGTTGCCGTGGTGTATGTCCACGTAGCCCGCGCGGTCTATGAGGCACTTGAGCTCCGGGGTGATGTCCGCGAAGTAGACCGGCGAGGCGAGGATGATGGCCTCGGCCTCGGGGAGCCTCTTGATGACGGAGTTTAGCTCGTCGTCCACCACGCAGCGGTACTCGTCCATCCGGCTGCAGCCGCCGCAGGCCCGGCAGCCGCTGATGGCGAGGCCCCCCAGCTGCACCGTGTCCGTCTCGAAGCCCTCGCGCCTGATCTCGTCCAGGACCCAATCGATCATTATCGAAGTGTTGCCCTCCTTGCGGGGGCTGCCGTTCACGGCTAATACTGTCATCTCAGCAATTCCCACCTTTCGCGCTGGAAGGGCCAAAACGGCCCTCTTCATTATAATCCGAAACGCGTTTCCGGCGCCACACGGCGCGGGCGGCGGGGGCCGCGGAGGGCGTGGCCCCGCCGCGTCACCGGCCGCCTCGACGGCGGCATGCCGCATCCCTGGAAAACCTCTTGCGAATCAGTCACGACTCCCAAAGGTTAAAGGGAGGGCGCCGGCCCTGCCGCGGGCGATGCAGGGCGCTCATGATTACATTACGGTTCACAGGCGGGAACAGCGTACGGCGCGCACGATCGCACGGCGCGATCGCACGGCTTGATCGCACGGCGCGATCGCCCTGCGCTCACCTGGAGTTGACCCCGGCCCGGCATGCCCCCGGAGCGCTTCCAGGGCGGATCCCTCCCCTGCGGGGATCCGGCCCCGGGGAGGGGCGGGCCGTCCGGCCGGGCCCTTCAGGACTCCCTGCGCGGCGCCGGATCCCCCCGCCTGAGGAACGGCCCGTAGTAGCCGACTAGGGCCTTGCGCACGAGCTCCTGGCTGGTCTCCCGTGTCCTGCCGGCGTGGACCACCACCGCGGCGAGGGCGAGCGGCCTCGGATCCCCGTCTCCGGGCTCGGCCACGGCGGCGCTCGCCACGAACCAGTCCACCCGGTAGCCCTCCTCGTCGTTGATGGTGCCGCTCTTGCCCCCCAGCGCCAGCCGCGAGAGGATCCGGTGGCCGGCAGCGTCCCCGAACCCCTTCCGGCCCGTCCCGTCCGTGATGGTGGCCTGCATGAGGGCCGCGAGCTCGCCGGCGGTCCGCCGGCTCATGACCCGGGTGAGCGGCCTGCGGTCGCGGCGGTACACGGGCTCGCCTACGGGGCCGGCGACGGACTCCACGAGCCAGGGCTCGGCCATGAGCCCACCCGTCATGACGCCCCCCACGACCAGGGCCGCGTGCAGGGGCGAGACGGTGGTGGTGCGGTTGAACCCGGAGGAGAGCTCGGCGAGCCGGAAGTGATCCTCCGGATCGCAGGTCTCGTAGACGGAGGTGTCCACGTCGAGATCGAAGGGAATCCGCCGGTTGAAGCCCACCCTCTCGGCATAGGCCTTGAGCTCGCCGGGGCCAAGGGTGTAGACGCCCAGCTTCCCGAACACCGTGTTGATGCTCTCGGCGAAGCCCTCCTCCAGGGACGCCCGGTGGACGCCCCGGTCGGGCTCCTTCACGACGTTGCTGCGGAAGAGGGTGTGCTTGCCCCCGTCGTAGAGGACCGCGGAGTCCCGGCTGTAACTGTTGCGCTCCATGGCCGCCGCGGCAGTGACGATCTTGAACACGCTCGCGGCGGGGACGTCCCCCGTCAGGGCCGACCCCGGCCTCTCGGGATCCCCGCCCAGGCTCGCCAGCGCCCGCACCCTCCCGTCCCGGGGGTCGACCGCCACCAGGGCGGCCCGCCTGCTCCCGGCGTTGCGGACCCATTTGAGGGCCAGCTCCTGGAGCGCCGGGTCGAGGGAGGTCTCGGCGCGCAGGCTCTCGCCCCCGGGGCCCGCGAAGCCCACGGTGCCGTCCGGGGCGGGCGCGAGATCCACGCCGCGCAGGAGCCCCCGCAGCTCCTCGCGCAGGAGGGGGTTGCCGGGGGCTAGGGCAATCCTGCCGACCACCCGGCGCACGGGCGCCGCCGGGGCCTTGGCGGCCGCGCCGCCC
>JAITEZ010000166.1 GCA_031281735.1 Deltaproteobacteria bacterium
GTCCGCAGAAGCGGAGGCGCCCCCGAGCGCACCGGAAAAACTGCCATCCATGGCCTTCCGGGCCAGCCGTGCACAGCCCCTTGCCGCCGCCGCCCCGGCGGGTCCGGCTCACGCGTTCACCGCGCACAAGCCGCGGGGACCGCGGCGGCGGCGCCCCAGCGCGCGCCGGGAACCCGTCCATCCGCGGCCTTACGGCCCCGCCGTGTACAGCCCCTTGCCGTCGCCGCCCCGGCGTGTCAGGCCAGCGCGCGAGAAACGGCCACGCCGCCGCGCCCAGCGCGCGCCGGAAACCCGGCCATCCGCGGCCTTCCGGCCCAGCCGCACACAACCCCTTGCCGTCGCCGCCCCGGGGCCGGCAGGCGCGCCGGCTCACGCCGGGGCGGGCCCGGCCACGCGCCGCCCGCGCGACGCGGGCTACATAATCTTGAAGAAGACCTTGCGGGTCCGCGGCCCGTCGAACTCGCAGAAATAGATGGCCTGCCAGGTGCCAAGCACCAGCGACGCCTGTTCGATGATCACGGTCACGCTCGAGCCCGTCGCCGCCGCCTTGAGGTGGGCGGAGCTGTTGCCCTCGGCGTGGCGGAATTCGGGATCGTCGGGATACGCCCTGGCGAGGCCCTTCAGTATATCCGTCTGCACGTCCGGGTCGGCGTTCTCGTTGATGGTCACGCCGGCCGTGGTGTGGGGAACGTATGCCACCAGGAGCCCGTCGCGGACGCCGGAGTCGGAGAGGCACTCGCGGGCTATGGAGGTGATGTTGATCAGGCCTTCCTTCGGGGTGTTGATGGAAAAAGAGTACAGCTTTCCCAATGGCGCTCCTCCTTCACTGGCGGCTCCGCGTAGGGCCGGGCGGCGCTCCCCGCGGCAGTGCCGTCCGGGAACCCGGCCCCCGGCCCCGCGCTCAGGTGTCACGCCCCCCGCGCGGACGCGGGCGGCGGGCACCGCCGCGGCGGGCCTTGTCGTCCCCCGTCATAAATACCCCTCGTCACCCCCACCGTCAAGTATACGGTCACGCCAGGCGTCCGGGGCCTAGAGCCTCCCGGGCATCCCGCCAGCCACGGGCCTGCCCTAGCCAGCACGGGCGCCCCCGGCGCGGATCCGGGAAGCAGGCCTCCCCTTCCCGCCGTCCGTCGGCATCGCCGCCGCCTTTCTGGAATACTTTTGATAATTATATTAATTGATATATTTATTATATTATTATTAAATTTAATAATTTTATTATTTTTTTAATAATATATTTTTAATTACTTATAATATAATAGTAAATATAAAAAAAAATATTATTAAACTATATAATGCTTTATGCATAAGCCGGTGCGAACCTCTTGATTCGCCTGATGAGCGGGCAGTCCGCAAAGCGGCACTTGCACCGCGGCGGGAGACTCCCGCGCCAGTTGCCGGATCCTTGCCCGCGCTCCAGGCGCGGGATCATCGGCTGACGCGGCCGACGGGGCGCGTCGTCCGCCGGGATCCCTCTCCCGGCGGGTGACGCGGGCCGGATCCTCCCGGCCAGGGCCCCGATGCGGCAACCCCGCCGGGAGCCGACGGGAGGATGGCGGGGCTCTTCAACGCTGCGGTGGCATGGCCGCGAGGAGGCCGGGGGGGACGGGCCTGCCGCCCGCCCGGAGCGTCCGGATTCCCCCCGCTGGCTCTTCAGCCCACCTGCACGGTGATCTTCTTCTTGAGGCTGAACTTCTTCAGCTTGTAGTTCATGAGCTGGGGGGAGATCTTGAGGCTCCTGGCTGCCTTGGCCGCGTTCCCGCCGGCGGCCTCCAGCGCGGCGGCGATCCTCTCGGCCTCGGCGGCCGAGTGGAGGTAGTGCACTTGCCGCTGGCCGCCGCCAGGGGAGCCGGCCGAGCCGGGGGACATGGCGTCGTCCCTGAAAAGCCTGCCGAGGAGGGTGGAGGAGAAATGCTGGGGCCGCAGGGAGGCCTCGCCGAGGGAGACGGCGTTCATGGCCCCCTCGATGCCGCACTTGAGCTCGCCCACGTTGCTAGGCCAGTCGTGCCTGGCGAAGGCCCCCCCGACCTCGTCCGAGACATCCCGGGCGTCCTTGCCGAAGAACTCCGCGAATGTCCGGACGAAGTGCCCCGTGAGCAGGGGCACATCGCCCCTGCGCTCGCGGAGGGGGGGGAGGTTCAGGGTCACCACACCCAGGCGGACCAGGAGGCCGGGCCGCACCCGTCCCGAGTTGAGAATCTCCTTGAGGGGCTCGGAGGACGAACTCATGAACTTCACGTCTACCTCGCGCGCCGTCCCGGCGGAGCCCACCCTGGGCGCCAGCCCCAGGTCGAGGGCGGCCTGGAGCCGGTCCTGGATCCTCGGGGGGATGGCCGAGATCTCGTCCAGGTACACCGTGCCGCCCGCCGCCAGCTCGAGAATCCCGGGGCGGTCGGCGGCGCCGGTGAAAGCCCCCTCTTCCGTCCCGAAGAGGATGCCCTCCAGCAGGCTCTCGGGCACGGCCCTGAAATCGAGGGCCAGGAAGGGACCGTCCTTCCTGGGGGAGAGATCGTGCGAGGTTCTGGCCAAGAGGCCTTTGCCGGTACCCCTCTCGCCGCAGAAGAGCATGGGCGAGGTGGTGCCGGCCGCCTTCCCCGCAGTCTCTATGCAGTAGCGGAAGACCTTGTCCTCGGTAAGGAGGCTGACCTCGGGGGAGGCCGGGGCGGGGGTGGA
>JAITEZ010000173.1 GCA_031281735.1 Deltaproteobacteria bacterium
CCCACCCCCGACTTCGTGCCGACCACCGAGGAGAAGTACCACAGCCAGCTCTCCGGACCCTTCCACGCCTCCTGGGCCTCGCTGCCTGCGGTCCCGGCCGCCGAGTGCGCCAAGCCCGTCATCCTCCTGCTCGCCGAGACCGAGCCCGACTTCGACGGCGACTCCGGACTGGATGTGACGGGCGGGCTGAGATCCCCTCCCCTCGCCAGCCTCCCCGGCCCGGTCTCCTCCTCCCTCTCCAACGTCTTCGACAAGACGGCCTACCTCGACCTGATAAGCAGCAACGAGGGCTATTCCAGTAGCGGCCGGAAGTACTTCTACTCCGACGGGCCCGAGGGCGACTGCACCCCCAAGACGCTGAACTCGCTCAACGACGTCCTCGGCCTCTGCCCTCACCGCCCCTCCCTCGAGGGCACCTACAGCTCTGCGGCGGTGGCCTACTTCGCCCGCACCCACACCTTCACCCCCCCCGCCTCGCAGCAGGAACCCATCGATCTCTACGTCGTGTCCCTGTCCCCCAACTACCCGCAGCTGGAATTCCCGATCTATGACTCCAGCGGCGCTATCGCGAGGCGGATCACCCTCATGCCCGCCGCCACGAGCGACCTCGACACGTACACAACCAAGGGCCGGCTCATTGGCTTCCTCAACTACTACATCATCGACTGGCAGGCCGACAAGAACGGGACGCCCTACCACGTCGTGATCAGGGTCAACTTCTCCTGCTCCGTCCAGGGCGTCTCCGCCAATTACGCCTCCAACTGGGACTCCGACCTCCAGGTCGAGTACACCTTCGACCTCGTCTCCGCCTCCCAGACCGTGAAGACCGGGAGCGTCTCCTTCCCGATGGAGCCCTATCCCGGCAAGCAGCCCCTGAACACCATTGCCGACGGCCCTGACCCGGCGAAGCCGGGCGAGTTCGACCTGTCCGGCCAGACCTCCGGGGCCCTCAAGGTCAAGGGGGGCACGTACTGGGCCTTCAAGTACCCCTACGACCAGTCGTTCGTCATCGAGCCCTCCGAGGTGGCGGGGCTCATCATCGGCACGTACAAGTTCAACGCCTCCTCGGTATTCCCCATGATGGCCGGGTATTTCATCAGCGGGAGCACCCACGACGGCACCTACATGGACAAGGGCGAGGACGGCGGCAAGATCGCGGGCATGGCTTCTTCCACGACCGTAGGCAAGTACGGGACGCCACCCACGTGCAACTGGCCCGCCGGCTACGAGTCGGCGACGGCCAACGGCACGGGCTGCCTCAAGCCGTTCCACACCATGATCGGCAGCGGCCTGGGCAAGCACGAGGACATCAAGCACAAGGTCTGGAGGACCTTCGAGTTCGACGAGAGCCCCGACAAGGCCGGGACCTATCTCCCCAACCCCCTGATGCTGGCGGCCAAGTACGGCGGCTACACCGACTACAACAACAACGGCAGGCCGGATCCAGGCGAGTGGGAAGGTGTGAACGGGCTCCCCTACAACTACTTCGAGGCCGCGCGCATAACCGACCTCCCCTCCAAGCTCAACACCATCTTCCGCGCCATAGCGAGGTCGGTCTCCGTCGCCACGGGCACCTCCGCCTCCATAGACGCGCTCCTGGACGGCGGGCTGTCGGTGCAGACGCTGTACTACCCCATCTACACCAACCCCGCCGAGGCCTCCCAGCAGACCAGGTGGGCGGGCTCCGTCTACGGCCTCTTCACCGACAGGTGGGGCAACCTGAGGGAGGACACCAACCATAACGGCATCCTCGAGGTGGAGAACGGCCCGGCAGGCGACGTGGGCGACCTAATCGTGAAATTCCACAGCGACAGCACGGAATACGCCGAGGACGACCCGCTGCGTCCGGACTGCTACGAGCCGGGGCACTTCATCTCCCGCTGCCTGTACGACTCCACGGACAGTGATCAGAAACCCATAGCGGTGGTGGGCCATCCCGCCAACGTCCACAAGATCATCCCCCTTTTCGACACCGGCCGCTGGCTCTCCAGTCTCAACCCGGCCAGCCTCGCCGCCGGCCCCAGGGACGCCGCGGCTCCCGCGACCGTCTCCCTCGGCCGCAGGAGGATCCTCTACGGCAACCCCGCGCCGTCCTCCTGGCCCGTGAACGACCCGCCGGTCTTCAACTCGCCCGCCAACCTGGCCGAGCTCCAGAAGCTCATGCTTCACAACAACTACACCGAATCGCTGGGGAACATCACCAGGGCCGACGCGGCCAAGAAGCTCGTGGACTGGGTGACCGGCATAGAGGTCGCCGGCTGGCGCAGCCGCACGGTGGGAGACCCGTGGGGCGACGACGCGACCCCAGTCGTCTGGCGGCTCGGCGACATCATCAACTCCAAGCCGATACTGGTGGGCCAGCCCAAGAGCGGCTACGAGATACTCTACGGGGACACCACCTACGCCGAGTTCAGGATGGAGAAGACGGGACGCCGGCTGATGGCCTACTTCGGGGCCAACGACGGCATGCTCCACGCCGTCAACATCGGGTTCCCCAGCACGTCTGCCGAAGGCGTGGTCGCCTACAAGACCTCGGGCGGCGCCGGCCCGGCCCACGAGCTGGGGGCGGAGGTCTGGGGCTTCATCCCGTCGGCGCTCCTGCCGCACCTGCGCTGGCTCCCCGACCCGCTCTACAACCACGCGTACTACGTGGATCTCAAGCCTCTCGTGAGCGACATCAAGATAAACGGGCAGTGGCGTACCGTCCTCATCGGCGGGCTTAGGCTCGGCGGGCGTCCCATCGAGGCGCCTGACAAGTCGGCGCTCCCCAATGGCGAGGAGCACTTCTACTCGGAGTTCTTCGCCCTTGACGTAACCGATCCGGAAAACGATCCCAAGCTCCTCTGGCGCTTCAGCACCCTCGAGCTGGGGCTCACCGCCGGGATGCCCAGCGTCATCTCCCACGACGGCAGCTGGTACGCGGTGCTCCCGACCGGCCCCGTCACCGACTCCGTGGTGACGGCCGCCCAGAGCGGCAGCTCGGCCTTCGTCTCCTTCGGCACCGTCGCCCCGTACGACGGCGCAGTGAGCGGCCTCGACGGCAGCGGCAACCAGAGGAGGGCGAAACTGATCGTGCTCGACGCCGCGACCGGCGTCCAGGTCGCGGCCAACCGGGCGCCGGGCCATCTCGTCGCCCCGGAGGCGAACTCCTTCTTCAACAACCCCTTCCTGCCTGCGGCGCAGAAGAAGCCCGCCGAGGCCGGTGACCCCTGGACGAACCACGTCCTGTACTACGGGCTCACGGTATCGCGGGACGCCCTCAACTGCGTGGACTCGGGGGCGGTATACCGCCTCAAGACCGTGGATCAGTCCGGCAGCCCGCTGCCGGTCTCCGGCTGGGAGCTCAGGAGGCTCTTCCAGACCGACAGGCCCGTGACCGGCGCCGTCAATTCAGCCTACGACAGCAAGGGCAACCTCTGGGTGGTCTTCGGGACCGGGCGGTTCTGGAGCGACGGCGACGTCACCCCCTGCCTGGCCACCACGAACAAGGCCGCGTGCGAGGCGAACCACCAGCAGTACATCTTCGGCATCAAGGAGGAGCTCAACTCCGACGGCCTCCTGACCTTCAGGGATCGCACCCTGGACGCCGCGCAGGTATACGACGTCTCGGGGTTCGAGGTCTACTACAACAAGCGGACCGACACCGGAAGCGTCAAGCTCCCGGACGGCACCTTCACCGGCTACACGGCCCTGTCCAGCCTCGTCAGGTCCCCCAGCTACGTCGGCTACAGGAGGAGGCTCAACGCGGGCGAGATACTAGCCCCCGGCGAGACCCACGCCTACGAGCTGGTGTTCACCCAGCCCAAGATCATGCCCCTAGGAAACGGCGACAGCGTCATGGCGTTCACCTCTTTCGAGCCGACGGCCGCCGGCTGCGGCGGGAGCGGATACGGCTACCTGTATATGCTCGACACCTTCACCGGGCTTCCGCTGCCCTCCACCCTGGACGTTTTCAAGAAGATCGATGACGAAGAGGACAAGGCGGATCGCCCCGGCGGCCATAACCCGGGGGTGACCTTCCTCGGCGACGGCCCCCCCACCGAGGCTTTCGTGACCAACGACGGCGGTCTCGCGGGACTTTCCCAGGCGATGGAAGAGGTGAAGCTGATTCCGCCAACCACCATCAAGGGTAATGCCACCAGGCTGACCGCCTGGCGGGAGGTTCTCGACTCCGGTTTCGATCTCACCAAAGAAAATAGGGTGGTCGACCTCGAGTGACGGGACGCCCGCCGCTGGATCGGACCACCCCATGACCACCCGCGAACGGGGCGGCCGCGCAAGCGGCCGCCCCTTTCGCGTTCCAGAGCCCGAAGCCCGCCCCGCGCGGCGCGGCGGGATCCCCGCGTTCCGGGCCGGAGTCCCTGACGTCCCCTGGAGGCCGGAGGGGGAGTCCAGCCCGAAGTCCGCTCCCTCAGGGACATCGCGGGTAATGCTTCCCGGATGCCAGCCCCTGGAAGGGCGGGGCGAGTCCCGCCTCGCGGGCCCGTCGGGAAGGCACACGGCGCCGGCGGGTGGCATCGAGTGATCCCGCCCGTGAGGGAGGGCGGGGCCGCCGCGACCCCTGTGCGTTGCCGAGGTCCCGGCCGCCGTCCCCCCGGCGGTGGACGAAGGGCCCGGAAACCGTCCCTGAGACTCCTCCTGCCCCTGCAGGGAGGCGTTCCCCCAAGGTTACGGGCAAAATAACCCTTCCCGATGCCCCAGAGTCCGCCTGCGGGGGATTCCAGGGCCCCGCCCCGGCGGGTCTCGCCGCCGCTGACCCGGGAACGCAGGGGCATGTCCGCTCGGACGGAAGCGAATGCGGCCCTCAAAGGCGCCCCTGCCGCAAGGCGGACGTTCCCGGCGGGACGGTGCCGGAGCATCCCTCCCTGGCCTTGCCCGGACGAGGTCTTCCGGCATGGGAAGGGCCTGCCGGACGCCGGGGGAAGCCCCGCCCCTCGGGTGGCTGCGGCGCCGCCGGGCCCGCGACCCGGGCCGGGCAAGGGGCTCGCCGCCGGGGGTGGCCGTCGGCCCGGCAGCATGACCGGTGCCTTCCGGCCCGAAACAGGGCATCCGGCCGCCAATCGGCGGCAATGAGACAACCGATCGTGAACGGTTAGTCCTTGTGACGGCCTGATGGGCGTGTCATCCATGAAAGATGGATTTCAGAGACGGAGGATAGTGCCGACGGCTCGTTTCAACGCTCCCTGGCAGCTCAGGTGCCGGCCGGGCGAGACCGGGGGATGCTCGAAAGCCGGAGGCGCCTGCGGCGGCCGCCCCGGGGCTTTCGCGGTTGCAGAGCGGGAAGGCGGCGCCCTGGCTAACGGTCGCGCCCGCCCCTCCCGGTTCCGAGCGGGGGCGATCCAGGAGCGGCAGTTGCGGGGCGCCGGATCCTCCCTCGCGGTTGTCAGGATCGTGCATCGTCCTGGGGGCGGCCTCAGCGAGGCCTCTAGCGAAAGGCAAGCCGCCGCGGGACCGGCGCTTCCGGCCCGGGCCTTCGTTCCCGCTTCCGGGCACGTTCCCCTCGGCGGATTGTCCGTCGCGGGGCGGGGGATCCCTGCCTCCTTCAGCGTCTCCCCAGGCCCCGGTGCCATCCGGCGCAGGAAGACGGCCGCCCTGTCCCGTGGATCCCGCTGCGAGCCGCGGCCTCTCCGCGGCGCCCCGAAGGCTCCCCCGTTTCGCCGAAGCGCACCCTGCTATTTGCCGTTCCGGCCGGACAGGGCCTGAGCTCAGGTAATGACGAGGCGGCACCGGAACAGGGAGATGGCCTTTTCGGTATAGACAGGCGTTGATGAGGCATGCCGCCTCAGCGGTGGGCGGAGGGAGCGGTCCTTCGCGGGGACTGTCACCGGCCGGGAGGCATCCGGTTCAGGGAAGCCGCCTCAAAGGCAGCTTGGCGATGGCATCAAGGCGGAGGAACCCCGCCTGGGCGACGCGCCGTGGCGCCTTCACCGCGGCCGCGGCCTCGCGTATGGCGCCGGCGGAAATCCCGCCGCATGACCATGCCCGGCAGGACGGCCGGGCGGCCGGGGGTCATTGGAAGAGCCAAGCGGACATGTAGCCCTCGGGTTTTCAGGGAGAGGCGCCTTCAGCTGCCCCGGTCGCCCGCTCTCGTCTCAGCCGCGTCGAAAGGACAGTGCGCTAAAGACGGGAGGGTGCCTCCCTCAGCCGGATCCCGCTTCACATTAGTGACTGGGGCCGGCAACGCGCGGTTACCGGCGATCGGATGATCACGCTGGCCGTTTTCATGGACGCCGGGCATGTCGCGGATAGTGCTGCTGCGGCATCTGACGCCTGGCGGGGGCAATCCGGAGTGCTGTCCC
>JAITEZ010000376.1 GCA_031281735.1 Deltaproteobacteria bacterium
GGCCCCGACCCAGTCCGGGGCCAGCGCCGCCGCGGGCGATACTTCCGGGGCCCCTGCCGGAGGCGCCTCCGGGGCCGCCTCGGGCGATACTTCCGGGGCCCCTGCCGGAGGCGCCTCCGGGGCCGCCTCGGGCGATAATTCCGGGACCCCCGCTGGCGGCGCGTCAGGGGCCCCCGCTGGCGGGGCCTCCAGGGCAGCCGCAGGCGGCGCGGCATCACCCCAGTCGCCCTCCCCCGCCGGCTCGAAGCCAATCTCGCCCAGATCCAGGTAGGCCCCCTCTAGGAGGGCGTCCGCCGCCGCTCCCGCGGCGGCGGACGGGAGCTCCGACGGCATGAGGGCCTCGGGCCCCAGCCTGCGGCACAGCTCCGCGGCGAGGGCCGCAGGGGTCGGGAAAGCCATGGGATCGGACGCCTCAGCAGGGAACCCCCGGGCGCGGAGGTTCTTCGCGAGGAGGAAGGCCAGATCCCCGTCCAGGCCGGCGGAGGCGAAGGTCGCGTCCGGATCCGGATCGCCCTCCAGCAGCGCCCGCCAGGCGGAGGAGACGCACTCGGCGGCCTCGCGGTGGGCCAGGGTGCCCTCGAGGCCGCGGTCGGCGGGGAGCAGCGCGGGATCTGGCGCGGGGAGCCGGTCCAGGGCCGGGAGCCCGTTCTCCAGGGGGAGGATCTCGCACAGCGCGAGCCGGGTGGGGACGAGCCAGGGGGGGAGCTCGCGGGCGAGGGTGTTCCGCAGGCGCAGGAGGTGCCCCGCCTTCTCCGCGGCATCATCGTCCCGGAAGCCAGCCTTGATCCAGAGGGCCAGCTCGGCGGGGGCCCCCGGCCTCTCCCAGAGCCCGGCCCGCATGGTCTTCAGGAACGAGGGCGCGAAGAGCCTACGCTCCAGCGCCTCCGGCGCGAAGGCGCGGCCCCGCAGGCGGGGGAGCCTGGGGCCGGGGCCCAGCACGCACACGAGGCCGTCCTCGTCCAGGACGGCCAGATCCGGGGCCCGGAGGATCTCGGCCGGCCCGCCGCGCCGCGGCAGGGGGTGGGGGCGGAAGAGGCCCGGCGGGGCGCCGTCCGCAGGCCCCGTCCCGTCGGGGCACCCCGCAGGCAGCGTCCGCGCGGGGCGCCCGACGGCCTCGCCCGCGAGGCACAGGAGGCCTGCGGCGCCGGGAGGCGCTATCCCCCCCCGCGCGTCCAGCACCAGGGCCTCGATCCCCGCCGGGGGGCTGCCCCCGGGCAGCGAGGCGCCTGCCGAGGGCCCCGCGGGGAGCTCCCTCCACAGGGCGGGGAACCCGGGCCAGGCGTAGGCGTAGACGGTCCGGAGCCCCTCCCGCCCGGGATAGAGGGTGCCCGGGGAGGGCCCGGAGAGGGCGAGGGTGCGGAGGCCGGGGAGATCGCGGCGGCCCAGGAGCAGCTTGCCGACGCAGGCGGGGAGCCACGCGAAGGTCACGGCCGCCTCCCGGGCGAAGGACTCCACGGCGTCGGGCGCGGGGAGGCCCGCCGCCGGATCCGGTGCCGGGAGCCCCGCCACCAGGCCGCCCGCCTGCAGCGCCGGCACGAGATCGCCGAACACGCGCTCGGCGGGGGTCCCGGGCAGCGCGAGCGCCCGTGTCCCGGGCCCCAGGGCGAAGGCCTCGCGGGAGATCCTGATCCTCTCGGCTATCCCCGCCGCGGAGACGGCCGCGCCCCCCCCCTCGAGGTCGGCCCGCGTCCAGGGGGCGCCCGGGGAGGGCCTGCCGCAGTAGAGGAGCGCCGCGAGCCGGGAGGGGGCGCCCCGCCACGCGGCGGCCAGGGTGCCGTCCGCCGCCTCGTCCAGGGCGTCTGATGCGTCCAGGAAATCCGCCGTGCCGGCCGGCGGGGCCGGGCCAGCCGCGCCGCCCCCCTGCGCCGGGAACCCCGGGCCCAGGGCCCGCCGGAGCTCCCCCTCTATGTCCAGGGCGCGAGGCCCCGCGGGGGCGGCCCGGCACAGCGCCTCGGCGTAGGGGAGAAGCCCCGGGCCGGTGAGCACGGCCGCCGCCCCGGAGTCCCCGAGGATGAAGAGATGCCTCTCGCGGGGCAGGAGCGGGTCGAGGGGCACGGCGGCGAATCCGGCCCGCAGGGCCGCGAGGGCCGCCGCCGCCAGGAGGGGCCCGTAGGGGAGGAGGATGGCCGCGCGGGGCGCCGCCCCGCCCGCGCCGCCGGACGGCCCGGCGGGGCCGCCCTCCGGGGGCGCCTCCCCGGCCAGGAGGCGGGCGGCCGCGGCGACCGCCAGGGCCAGGTCCGCGCGGGTCCAGGCCCGGCCGCCCTCCTCCAGGGCGGCGGAGCCGGGGTCGTGCCCGCGCAGGAGATCGCCGAGGCCCCCGGGATCCGGGGGGGCCGCGGGGGCGCCCCCCCCCCGGCCCGCCGCAAGCGCCCGGTCCCGCAGGGCCGGGGCCAGGAGCGGGAGCTCCGCGAGGCTCAGCCTGGGGGAGGCCGCGAGCGTCTGCAGGGCCCCCCGGAAGGCCTCCAGGAAACCCCGGAGCCGGTCCCTGCGGAAGCGCAGGGGCGAGGCGTGGAGCGCCACGCGGGCCCGGCGCTCGCCCCACTCCAGGTGGAAGACCAGATCCGCCTCCCGGCGCCTGGGGCGCGGGAGCCAGGCCTCGCGGACGGAGAGCGTCCCCTGGGAGAGGCGCGCCTCGTCCTCCGCGAGGAAGAGCACGTCCCCGAAGTCCAGGCCGCCCGCGGCCCGCCGGATCTCCCAGGGCGGGGCGAAGGAGTGGGGCGCGGCCTCGGCCCGCCAGCGGTCGATCTCCGCCGCGGCCTCCAGGAAGGTGCGCCGGCCCGCGAGGTCAGCCCGGGCCGGGGCGAGGGCCAGGAGGTTGCCCGCGGTGTTCTGGAGGGCCCCCGCGAGGAACTCCCGCACGGGCGCCGCCCGTGCGTAGAGCTGGACGCGGGCGCCGTCGTGGAGGCAGAGCGTCGCCGCGAAGGCGCACTCCGCCAGGGCCGGGAAGGGGATCCGGGAGTCCCTGGACAGGGCCTTGAGCCTCCGGAAGACCTGGTCGTCGAAGTCTAGGGTCAGGGGCCGCTCCAGCTCCGGATCCGGGTCGCCCAGGGCGGGCACGAACGGCGAGGAGACCTCCCGGGCGCCCTTGAGGGCCCGCTCCCAGAAGGCGGCGTCCCCGGAGCGGGCGCGCCCCTCCAGGAGCGCCAGGAAGCCGCTGAAGGGCCTCGCGCCCCCGGCGGGGGGGCGTTCCGTCAGGAGCTCGCCCGCGAGCAGGCCCACGGTGTGCTGGTCGAAGAGGGCCTCCAGGTAGGACAGGAGCACGAGGCAGCGCCCGGGCTCGGCCTGGAAGACGTCCGCGCGGAAGAGCGGGTCCCTGGCCGGGTCCGGGGCGGGAATCGCCCGGCGGAACTCCCGGATCCGCTCGTCGCGGTCGCCCGCCGAGAAGCCCACCAGGGACGTGTAGGTCAGCTGGAGCGCCCTCTCCGGGAGCGCCGCCGCCCTGGCGCGGCCCACGCCGTCCCAGACCAGGGCGGTGCGGAGTATCTCGTGGCGCTCGCCCAGGAGGGCGAGCCTGCGCTCGAGGGCGAAGGGATCCGCCTCCCGCTCGAGCTCTAGCAGCCTCTGGGTGAAGAAGGCCCCGCCCCCCTCCTCGCAGGAGCGGGCGAGCCTCTCCGTCCAGGGGGTGAGCGGCGAGATGGACTCCGGCACGACGGGCGAGAGGGCCCCGATCACCCGCTCCTCGTCCTCCAGCTGCTTGGCCTGGAAGCCGCTGGCCCGCGCCCCGTCAGCTATGGGGCGCCCGCCGGCCTCCCGCCCGGCC
>JAITEZ010000381.1 GCA_031281735.1 Deltaproteobacteria bacterium
GGCCGGGCGCGCGGCGGCGCGGACTGTCGCCGATCCGCGCGGCCCCGCCGGCGCGGGCCTTCCGGGCTCCGGCGTCCCGGATCTTCCCGGCATCGGGGGGGAGGGGCGCGCGGCGGCGCGGACCGTCGCGGATCCCGCGGCCTCCGGGCGCGCCGGGGCCTCCGGGCCGCGGGACGCGCCCGCCGCCCTCACCGTCACGGATCCCTCCGCCCCCGCGGGGCGCGGCCCGGACGGCGGGGGCGCGGGGAGCCCCTCCGCGGCCCGGACCGTAACGGACCCCGCCGCCCCTGGGCGTGGGGGGGGCGCCGCCGCCCGCACCGTCGCGGACGCCGCCGCGCCGGGCCGCGCCGGGGGGCCCGCGGCGGCCCCCGCCGCGACCTTCGCGATGGAGAGCTTCCGGGGCTATCCGGTGGCGAGGGCCCTCTCGTCCGAGGGCGGCGAGGCGGACATCCTGGTCATCCGGGACGGGGGGGGGCGGGAATACGTCCTGAGGCTCTACCGGGCGGGCCGGGAGCCGGCCCCGGCCGTCATGGAGCGCCTGGTGGCCCTCTCCGCCCGGCGCGACCCCACGGTGGTCAACACCTACGAGGCCGGCCTGGACGGGGAGACCGGGCGGTTCTACGAGATCCAGGAGTACCTCCCCGAGGGGGACCTCGAGGCCTGGGCCCGGGGGCGGCGGCTGGACGGAGGCGAGTTCCGGGAGCTCGCGGCCCAGCTGGCCCGGGCGGTGTCCATGCTCCACCGCGAGGGCATAGTGCACCGGGACATCAAGCCGGACAACATCCTCCTGCGGTCGCGCTCGCCCGTCAGCGTGGCGCTGGCCGACTTCGGGGTCTCGTCCGCCTACGCCCCGGGGGCGGCCGCCCGGGAGACCAGGACGGCGGCCACCCCCCTCTACAGCCCGCCCGAGTCCTTCGCGGGCTTCGCGGGGCCGGCTGGGGACTGGTGGAGCCTGGGCGCGGTCCTCCTGGAGTGCCTGACGGGCGCCCATCCGCTGGCCGGCCTGCCGCTCAACATGGTGATGAGGGAGATCTCCTCCCGGGGGCTCCGGGTGCCCGAGGGCCTCCCCCCCGGGACTGGGACGCTCCTCAAGGGCCTCCTGACCCGGGACGACCGCAGGCGCTGGGGCGGGGCGGAGGTGGAGGCATGGCTCGCCGGCCGCCGGGACGTGCCCGTCCACTACGAGGGGGACGCGGCGCTCGCCGCCGCCGGCGGGGAGGGCGGCTTCGCGCGGCCCTTCGTGTTCCTGGAGGGGGTCTACCGGGACCCCCGGGGGCTCGCCGGGGCCTTCGCCGCGTCTCCCGCCGCCTGGGGGCCCGCCCTGGCCGCCCTCTCCCGGGGGCTCGTGCGCGACTGGCTCGAGGAGAACCGCGCCTACGACGAGGCGGTCTCCATGGACGACCCGGAGGCGGGGACCCCGGACCTGCGGCTGTATTCCTTCATCCTGCATTTCCGGCCGGATCTGGGGCACGTCTACCGGGGGGAGAGGCTCTCGCCGGATCTCTTCGCCGAGATCCTCGCCGACCCGGCCCCTCCCCCCCACCGCGAGGCCATAGCGAGGGACCTGGAGGAGGGCCGCCTGCGGGGGCTTCCCGCCGCCGCCCGCCGCCGGGGGCGTCCCCTGCAGGGGATCCTGCGGGCGCTCCTGGAGACCGCGCCGGAGGGGGGGGGCGCCGCCCCGGCCCTGCTCGCCGCTCGCGGGGCGGCGGGCCCGTCGCGGGGCCATTCCCGCGAGCCGCTGATCGAGTGGCCGCCCCGCAGTGAAGCGGGGGCGCCGGGGGCCGCCCCCGGGGCCGGGACGGCGGAGGGGGCCCCCCCCGCCCCCGCGGACTGGACTGGGGAGGGGGCCGCAGGCGCGGGGGGGGGCGCCGGGCGGGGCGGCGGCCGGGCGGCCGTTCCCCGGGAACTCTACGCCGCGGCTCTCGCCGCAGCGAGGGAGCGGTCCGCCTACCTCTGGGGGGAGGGGGGCCCGCCCCCCGACGAGGAGTGCGTGGCAAGGATCCTCGCCTCCGGCGTCCCGCCCCTGTCCTGGCGCTGGTACGAGGCCAACATCCCCGCCCGGCTCCCCGTGCCCGCGGAGGTTTTCCGGGGCCTGGCGGGGGAGCCTCCCGGCTACCGCCGCGCGGCCGAGGCCCTGGCCGAAATAGCCGATCTGGCCCGGCAGGCCGAGGGCGGGCTCCGCTTCTTCTTCCGCCGGAGGGAGGCCGAGATCCAGGGGCGGACGGTGCATCTCTCGCCCCTGGGCCTTGCCGACTACCTGCGCTACTTCCAGTTCCGGCTCACCGTCGGCAGCCGGTCCGCCCCCGGCTTCCATCATGAGAGGATCATCCGCGAGCGCGAGGAGGAGGCGGGCGCCAGCGGGATCAACCCCTTCCGGGGCCCCTGGGCCTGGGCCGGGAACTGGTGCCCGGCCGCGTTCGCCGCGTTCGTGGCGTCCTGGGCCGCGGTCAGCCGGGAGCCCGTGCGCCAGTTCCGGACAATGGGGAAGTTCGGGGGCATGGCGGGCTCCTTCACCGTTCCTGGGGACGCCTTCTTCACGTGGGGGACGATCCTGAACCTGTGCTTCCTGCTGGCCTTCTGGATCAGCGCGCTGGCAGCCTCGGACAGGCTGTTCCCCCGCTGGGCGGTCTATTTCCGCTATGGCGCGGGGATAGGCCTGCTCCTGCTGTACCTGGGTTTCACCTCGGGCTACCCCAAGCCCTTCCTCGCCTTTGTCACCCTCTCCTCCCTGTTGGTCTACAGGCATCTGCTGGGGCTCATACTGAGGCGGAGGCTCCTGGAGCGGGGCGCGCTGCCGGACGACTGACGGGGAGCGCCGCCGGGCCGCGGCGATCGCTGCGCGGCAGGGCGCGCGGGGCGCGGCGGGGCGCGCGGGGGGCGGCGGGGGGCGCGGGAGTCTTTTAATCGTCGGGCTGGCGCGACCGCGGGAACGCGGTCGGCGGACGGCCCGCTCGCGGGGGTGGCCGGGAGGAGCGATGGGGGAGAGCCGCACACTTGAACCGGGGGGCGACGCGGCCCTCACCGCGGGGGATCGCCCGGCCGCCGGCGCGGGGGCGGCGGCCGCCCCGGCGCGGGCCGCCTCCTTCGGGCTGAGGTCGTTCCTCGGCTACCCGGTGGACCGGATCCTCTCGTCCGCGGGCGGCGAGGCTGACATCTACGTCATCCGGGACGGGGCGGGCCGCGAGTACGTCCTGCGGCTCTTCCGGCAGGGGCGCGAGCCCAAGCCCGAGGTCTTCGGGAGGCTCGCGGATCTCTCCGAGAGGCTCGGGGGCATGATCTGCCGGACCTACCGCACCGGCCTGGACGAGGGCACCGGCCGCTGGTACGAGATCCAGGAGTACTTCCCCCTGGGGGATCTCGCGGGCTTCTTCGCGCGCGGCCCCCTGGCTCCGGGCCTGCTGCGGGGGCTCGCGGCCCAGCTCTCCCGGGCCATCGCGGCCCTCCACCGCGAGGGCGTGGTCCACCGGGACGTGAAGCCGGACAACATCCTCCTGCGCTCGGTGGATCCGCTCGCCGCGGCCCTCGCCGACTTCGGGATATCCTCGCTCCTGTCCCCCGGCATCTCCGTCAAGGAGACGCGGGCCGCCAACACCCCCCTCTACTCCGCCCCGGAGTCCTTCGCGGACTTCGCGGGGGAGGCGGGGGACTTCTGGAGCCTGGGGGCGGTGCTCCTGGAGGGGGCGCTGGGCAGGCACCCCCTCGCCGGGCTCTCCGTCAACCAGGTCATGAGGGAGATCTCGCTCAGGGGGCTCCCGGTCCCGCCCTCCGTCCCCTCCCCGGAGGCGGATCTCCTGAAGGGCCTGCTCACCAGGGACGACCGCAGGCGCTGGGGGGCCGCCGAGGTGGGCCGCTGGCTCGCGGGGGAGCGGGGCATCGAGGTCTATTACGAGGATCCCGGCCGCGGGCGCGGGCCGGGGCCGGGCGCCGGGGCCAGCGAGCCCGGGCGGGCGCCCTACCGCTTCCGCGGGCGCGAGTACCCATCCACCGCGCTCCTCGCCGAGGCCTTCGAGAGGTCCGAGGGGGACTGGGCCCAGGCACGGGAGCACCTCATGCGCGGCTACGTCAGGATGCACATGGAGGAGAGCGGCCGGTCCGAGGGGGCGAGGCTCCTTGCCCGCCTCGAGGGCCTGGGCCTCGGCCCGGACGAGACGCTCTTCGCCTTCATCCAGAACTTCCGGGCGCGGGCCAGGCACGTCTGGCGCGGCGTGCCCGTCTCCCGCAAGGGCATACTGGATCTCCTGGAGCGCCGGCCCCCGGGCGGCGTGCCGGCCGGCGGCGGGGGGGCCGCGGGCCCCCGGGACGCCGCCGAGACGTTCCTGGACGAGATCCTCGAGGGCCGCCTCTCGGCGCTCCCTGACATCGCCCGCAAGGCCGGCAACCCCTTCGACCCGGTGATCGAGACCCTCTTCGCCTTCGGGCGCCCCGTCCACCCGTGGGCCCTGCGGTCGGGGCTCGAGGCCTCGCTGGATCCCGGGGCGTTCGTCTGGGGCCTGAGGCCGCCCCTCCCCCCGGGGCCGGAGCCCCTCTCCTTCGCCCTCCACGCGGGGACGCCCCTCCTCACCTGGGACCGCCTCCGGGCCACGATCCCCCGCCGCGCGGCCCTCCCCCGCGAGATCCCCGAGCTTCTCTCCGAGCCCTCCACCTACGAGGAGGGGCTGAACTCCCTGACCCTCCTCGCCTCCTCCGGGGCCCTGCGCTCCGGGGTGGGCAGGGATCAGCCGGATCTCGTCCCCTGGGCGGCCTCGGACGGCTGGGTCAGGCTGTCGCGCGCCACGGCGGAGGACTACCTGGACCGGGCCGAGGAGCTGAAGGAGGACGCGGCCCGGCTCTCCCCCTGGACGGGGGGCGTCCTCTCCCGGCACGTCCCGGGCGGGACGGGGGGGGCCGGCGGCGCGGGCGGCCACGGGGAAGGGAAGGTGGGGGACGCGGGCGGGCGGGGGGAAGGGCCGGGGCTCAACCTGCCGCCGGGCGCGCACGAGGAGCTGCGCCGGGCCCGGCAGTGGCTGCGGGCCCAGCTCGGCTTCCTCCGGAGGGGCTCCTGGGCCGCCCTCGCCGCGAACATACTAATCCCCGGGCTGTGCGTGCTCCTCGTGGACCACTATTTCGGGGGCTCGGGCCTGTTCCGCCCTTTCTGGACGCGGCCCCACCTCGAGGTCGTCCCCCCTGCGGTCATGACCCCCCTCGTCTGCCTGGCGGGGGCGGTCACGGCCTCGGCGTTGCTCGTGCGGGCCCTGTCCGACTGCCTGGGGCGCCGCGTCTGGCTGCTCCCCCCGGCGCCAGTCGCGGCCCTCCTGGTGTCGGCGGGCCCCGCGCTCTCCGCCGTCCAGCTCACGGTCGCCAGTATCCTGGCGATCTACGGCCTCATGCGCCTGCGGGACATGATCCTCGAGCGGTACGCCGGGGGCGGGGGGGGCTGAGGGCCCTCCGCCCGCGCCCGGCTCCCGTGTTGCGGAACCAGCGGGTTGCGGATCCAAATTGTGTTAACATCCCGGCTCGTGATTCGTT
>JAITEZ010000009.1 GCA_031281735.1 Deltaproteobacteria bacterium
TCTCCGGATCGGGCGGCGCGGGAAATCGTCGCGCGCGGCGCAGCCTGAACACGGCCGGGCCGCGCGCGGGGGAGGGTCACATATGAGAATCGCAGGAACATCGCGGAGCGCGGCCCGCGCCCGCGCGGGGGCCGCGGCGGCCGCGCTCGCCGCTGCCCTCCTCGCCGCCGCGCCGTCCCTGGCGGGCAGCCCCCCCCGGGACAAGTACACCGGCTTGCCCTTCACGTCGCTCTCCCGGTCGGTGCCGCAGATCCTCATCGTGATGTCCAAGGATCACAAGATGTTCCTGCAGGCATACTCCAACCTGACGGATCTGGACGGCGACGGTCTCATCGACGTGGGCTTCAACCCCTCCATCACCTACTTCGGGTACTTCGACCCCGAGTCCTGCTACTCCTACACGAGGGACCGCTTCGAGCGGGCGGGACCCGCCGACCGCGACCACCCCCAGGCCGCGTCGCCCACGCGCCCGCCCGAGCTCAGCGGCCGGCCCGACATAGCCGTGCCGCCCTCCGCCAACGGCGTCTGCCCCGGCGCCAGCGATTCCGGGCGGGGCGGGCTGTGGCACGGCAACTGGCTCAACTACCTCGCGACCAGCCAGATGGACGCCATCCGCAAGGTCCTCTACGGGGGGAAGCGGGCGGTGGACACCGCCGCCGAGACCGTGCTCTCGGCCAGCTTCACTCCGCGCGACTGCCACGTCTGGGGCATAGAGACCGCCTCGGACGATCTCTGGGCGGAGAAGATGCGGAACATGCCCTACTACGACGTCTCCCTCTACACGGCCTTCACAAAGCCCGCGCGGGGCACCTTCACCTTCTTCGCGCGCTACCAGGAAGGGGGCGGGGAGTCCGGCGCCCCCCTCATCGGCGTCGCCACGCGGGTGAAGGCGGGGCACCGGGTGCCTTATTTCGGGACCGAGCTGAGGATCTGGGACTGGCTCACGGGCGAGTCGCAGCAGCCTTACTACCAGGCGCTCCCCTATGGGTATTCGCGCCACGAGTTCAACGCCCAGGTCAAGGTCTGCGACCCGGCCAGGGAAGGGGGCATAAGCCCCGCCGAGTCCTGCCGCCAGTACCCCTCAGGCGCCTGGAAGCCGGTGGGCCTGCTCCAGGAGCACGGGGCCGAGTCCCGGATGCTCTTCGGGCTCATGACCGGGACGGGAGATGAAGACGGCCGGCTGCACGGCGGGGCGCTCCGCCGCCACGTGGAGTCCATGAGCATGGGCTTCGACTACGCGACAGGCCGGGTGAGGGCGGGGGGCGTCATAGACACGCTGGACAGGCTCCGGATCACCGGTTGGTCCGGGAGCTGGTACGGCGACCGTACCGCCTGGGGCTCGCCCCTGGGCGAGATGATGTACGAGGCCTTGCGCTACTTCGCCGGGTCGCCCGGGGCCCTTTACGCCCAGCGCGACCGCGACCCCTTCGGCAAGGTGATCACCGACTGGGCCATCTCCCGGCCCGGGGCCCTCCTGAGCTCCTCCTGCAGCCAGCCGGTCGTCATCCTCATAAGCCACTCGTACCCCGACTACGACACGGACGGCTTCCCCGCGCGGAACCCCCCCGAGCTGGACGCCCTCGCCCCTCCCCCCTCCTCGCCCGCCGCCCTGCGGGGCCCCTTCGACAAGGAAGCCTACCTCAGGGCCATCGCGGACAACGAGGGCTACGGCCGGGGGGGGAGAAGGTTCTTCTACTCCCGCGGCGAGTCCGACGACTGCTCGCCCAAGGCGCTGGCCAGCCTCGGGGACGTGAAGGGCCTCTGCCCGGCCGAGCCCGCCCGTGAGGGCGGCTACGCGACAACAGCGGTGGCGTGGTATGCGCACACGAGATCCCTCTCGCCCCCCGCAGCCGCCGGGGTGGCCGCCTCCCGCGGCAGACCCCTGGAGCTCTTCGCCGTGTCCCTCCCCGACACCTATCCGGAGATATCTTTCGATCTGGGCGACGGGCGCTCGGTGTCCGTGCTGCCAGCGGCGGAGACCGGGAGGGATCTGCTGCTGGGCTTCATCAACTACTACGTGGTGGACTGGCAGACCGACTCCACGGGGCTCCCCTTCTACATAAAGATAGTGGCCAACTTCGAGGACGCCTTCGAGGGCAGCGACTTCGACCGGGACGCCCTGGGCACCTACGAGTTCTCCCTCCTCACGACGCTCCGGGACGGCGCGGGCGGCGAGGGGACGCCCGGGGAGATGCTCGAGCCCCAGGCCCTCCGGATCCACGCGGGAGAGCTCAAGGATCCCTTGCCGGACCAGGGGGTGGACCCCTTCGGGAAGGGCGACAGTCCCACGCGCTACTACCGCTTCAAGAACTACCGGGCGGCCGGCGGCGGCCTCGATTACTCACTCCCCAAGATAACCATCGACCGGTCCGCGGTCGTGGGCTTCTCCGTCACCTCCGACTGCTTCGGGAGCACCACCGGCGGCAGCCAGGCCGTGGGCTACACAGTGACCGGGACGACCCGGGACGGCACCTACATGGACGTGTCGCATACCAAGGAAAACTTCAAGAGGACCGCCACGGTGGACGCGGCGCGTCCCTGGCCGAACCTCTCGGGGGTGCCCCATGGGTTCCTCCGTCCCAACTCCATGGACAAGGCGCGGCTGTCCCCCTGGTCCTGCCTCCAGCCGGGCGGCGCCGGATGCGGCAAGGGCACGTCCGGCCGCATGACCTACTACCTCACGCGGGGCTTCCGCTTCGCCCCCCAGACGTCCAGGCCCGAGAGGCTCCCCAGCCCCCTGTGGCTGGCAGCCAAATACGGGGGATTCAGGGACGTGAACGGCAACGGATTCCCGGATCCCGGCGAGTGGGAGCGCGACCCGTCCGCAGCAGTCCCCGAGCCGGCCAACTTCTTCCTGGTGTCCAACGCCAACGAGCTCCAGAAGCTCCTGGGCCAGGTCTTCGACGGCGTGGGCCGCAAGGCGGCCTTCGGGAGCGGCACGGCGGCGTCCCTGGTCGCGGATCCCCGGGGGGGGCTCTCCATCCAGACCATCTTCTACCCCGTCTACGACGATCCCGGCACCCCCGGACGCCAGCTGCCGTTCCTGGGGAGCGTGTTCGCGCTGTTCTCGGACCGCTGGGGCAACCTGCGGGAGGACACCGACCGCGACGGCAGGCTCACGCCGCAGACCCGGCAGGGCAAGGGCGACAGGATAGTGACCTTCACCTCCGTGGAAAGCCCGCCCGAGTCCCCGCCCGCCTGCCACGTGCCGGGCGAGTACTTCACCCGCTGCGATGACCCCAGCGGCGACAACAGCCCCGTCGTGGCCCCCGGGAGGGAGGCCGCCCACCCCAAGGGCTATTACCACCTGGCTGCGGTGTGGGACGCGGGCCGCTGGCTCCTTGAGCTGGACGACAGGTACGGGCGCAAGATAACGGCGGGGCCCCGGCCCTGGTCCTCCGCCGCCACGAGGTCCCTGGGCCGGAGGCGCGTCTACTACGGCCTGCGGAACGCGGGGGGGAAGGTCTTCCAGAGGCTGCTGGATCCCGCGAGGGAATGGGGCCCGATCGACACCATGATCCTCCACGATGACTGGCGGGGCTACGTGCCCGGCGTGAACAACCGGAGCGAGGCGCTCACGCGGCTCGTCAACTGGGTGCTGGGGGTGGAGTACCCGGGCCTGAGGGGCCGCGTCGTGCAGAACCCCTGGAACCCACAGTGGGACGGAGTCTGGCGGCTCGGGGACGTCATCAACTCCAGGCCCGTGGCCGTGGGGCCGCCGGCGTCGAACTTCGACGTCCTCTACGGCGACATGGGCTACGCCGAGTTCCGCAGGAAACACCTCGGCCGCCGGCAGATGGCCTATTTCGGCGCCAACGACGGCATGCTCCACGCGGTCAACATGGGCTTCGGTGGGGTGAGCCCGGACGGCACGGTGGCTTACGCGGCGAGGAATCCACGGAGGCCGTCCCTCCCGGCCCACGAGCTGGGGGCCGAGGTGTGGGCCTACATTCCGTCGTCCCTGATGCCCAAGCTGCACTTCCTGGCGGATCCCGATTTCGTCCACGGCTATTTCGTGGATCTCAGGCCGCTGGTGGCCGACGTGGAGATAGACGGCGAATGGCGCACCCTCCTCGTGGGCGGCGTCAGGTTCGGGGGACGCCCCATCGAGCCAGTTCCCCAGGACCAGCTTCCCTCGCGTGCCTACTACGGGGAAGTCTTCTGCCTGGACATAACCGACCCCGAGGCGGAGCCGAAGCTCATGTGGACCTATTCCGCCCCGGAGACGGGCATGATGGTGGGCCTCCCCGTCGCCGTGAAGTCGGCGGGCAGGTGGTATTTCCTGCTCCCCTCGGGGCCGGGCTCGGACGTGGTGTCGGTGACGAACAAGGGCAGGGCCCGGGTGGACTTCGTCGGCCGCTCCCCCTTCGAGGGGGTGAGCGCCATGAACGCGCGGGTGACGGTCCTGGACGCCAGGAGCGGCAGGCCGGCCGTGGATCCGGCGCTGCGCCCGGAATACCTACGGGCCCCGGTCCCGGCGAGCTTCTTCGGCGCCCCCTTCCTCCCCATGGCCCGCCCGGCCGGCAGGGGCGACTGGTCGAACCACGCGGCCTACTTCGGACTCACCGAGACCGCGCTCCACGGGGCGGGCCGCGACGGGGGCGGGGTCTGGCGCGTCCAGATGGCGGACTCGCGGGGCCGCCCGCTCCCCGTCGAAGACTGGAAGCTAGCGCTCCTCCTGGACACCGGCAGGCCCGTCACCGGGGCGGTCAACGGGACGCTGGACGCCGCGGGCGACCGCTGGATCGTCTTCGGGACCGGGAGGCTCTACGGCGAGGGGGATCTGGCCCCCTGCGCGGCGGAACCGTCGGACGGGTGCGAGGAGAACCACGTGCAGTACCTCTTCGGCGTCAGGGAGCCACGCGATGCCGCCGGGAACCTCACATTCGCCGACCTCACCCCGTCCGCCCCGGATCTGATAGACGTCTCCGGCGCCACCGTCTTCGCGACCGGCGAGGTGAAGGGCCTCCCCGACCAGCCGGGCCTCAGGACGGGCCCCGGGGGCTCCCTGAGCTACCGGGAGCTGGAGGCGGCGATCCGGAGACCCGGCGTCCCCGGCTGGAAAAGGAGGCTGGAGCCCCGTGTCCAGGACAGGGGGAAGCCCAGCCACGAGATGTCGGTGACCCAGCCCAAGCTGGTGGCCCTGGGCGGGGGCCGGTCGCTCGCGACGATCACGACCTTCGAGCCCACGGGCGATACCTGTGGGAGCACCGGCCAGGGCAGGCTCCGCGTGATCGACACCTTCACGGGGCTCCCGCGGCCCGAGACCGGGCCCATGTTCTGGGGCGGGGGCAAGGGTGAGGCCGCCGGGCAAGAGGGCGCGATCCCCGTGGCGGTCGGCCTTGGCGCCGGCAACCCCGCCGAGGCCGTGATCCTGGAGGCCGACGGCCGGATCGTCATCCGGGCGGCGTCGGCGGACGGTGGAATCACTGATATCGAGCTGGACGAAGGGTCGGTCATCCGCAGGATGCTCACCTCCTGGAGGGAGGTGCTGGATCCAGTCCTGACGCTGGGCAGGGACGCGATGACGCTGGACCTGGAGGGGGAAGGGAAGTAGGACGGGGGCGGCGGGACGGCACCGGGCGGGGGAGGCGGCCGGCGCGCCGGAGCCGGGCCCGGGCTCGGAACCCGTCCTCCTCGACCTCGTGGCGGCCCGGCTGGCGGCCCGTCCGCCTGAGTGCTGGCCGCCAGCCGGACCGCCGTGCGGAAGGCTCCCGTGACCAGAAGGGCGGGGCAGCCGGCAGGCATGCCGCCCCGAATCGCGAATCGCGGCTCTGTCCCTCTCCCGTTTTAGCGCGGCGGGAATCGTCATTATCGGCATGCTCCCCGGCAAGGCGTCCCCGCCGGGCGGGTAGGGACACCCGCCCGGCGACCGGCCCGTCACGTACGGCGGCGGCCCTGGAGTCAGGGAGGCGGCGGGTCCGGCCGGGGCGCGTGGCCCATAGCCCCCTTAAGGGGGGGGCGCGGCCGTGCCGGCCGCGTTGCGGCGGACCGCCGGAGGGCCCAGGAAGGGAAAGCGTGAAGCCGCCCCGCAGCTCTTCGCGGAAAAACGATCGTCAGGGACGCTGGGGTGGCTACTTAGCAATATTGAATTTATATATATTTATAAATAGTATATATAAACTAAAATATTAATAGTTTATATTTAATTATTATAATAAATAAACTTTACTATATGAATAGTAAAAAAAATATATAATTAAATATTATTATATAATATTTAAATATAAAAAATAATATTTAATTAATATACAATATAATTTAAATTATATTATATTATAAAAAATAAAATCTGTTCTTAATGCTTTATAATAATTCAGCTACCCTCCGGGCGGAGCCCCGCCCGCCTCTCCATGTCTGAAACATGTTGTTGCGGCCGCGTGCGGGCAGTGGCCTGGCAGAAGGATAATAAGAAATGTTTCATACT
>JAITEZ010000089.1 GCA_031281735.1 Deltaproteobacteria bacterium
GGGCGCCTGAGAGGGCCCCCCCGCCCGGCGCCGGCCCGCGCTTGGCCCCGGAGCCCTGCCCCCGCCTCCAGGCCCCCCTGCCCCCCCCGGACACTCCCTTCCGCACCCCTGACGAATCCTGCCGGCGGCGCCGCGCCCCCGGCCCTGTCCTCTGTCCCTGCCCCGCTCTCCGCTGGACGCCTCCCGGCCGTCCCTTGACCGGAAACCCGCCGGAGGCTCCCCTCCCGGAGGCCCCTCTCCGGCAATCCCCCTTGCCGAGCCCGCCCGGGATCCGCCGGCCCGAACCTCCCGGCGTACCCGTCCCGCAACCCCGCAGACGGGCTCCCGCCTTCCCCTTCCGGCAATCGCCCCCCGCCGCCGCGGCGTCCAGCTTTCTTTTTCTAGGCGAAAGTACGAAAATACCCTCCGCCGGCAGCGGCCCCGGCCGGGCCGGCCGGACCGCGCTTCCGGTTACCCCCCTGTTCTCCGCGCCGGGGACGGGAGGCTGGAGGACATTAGTTCACCCCCATCCCCTTCGCAAGGAGAGAGACCAATGCAGATCTACTACGAGAAAGACGCCCCCACGGCACCCCTGGCCGGCAAGACCATAGCGGTCCTGGGCTACGGGAGCCAGGGACACGCCCAGGCCCAGAACCTCCGCGACTCGGGCCTCAACGTCATCGTCTCCGAGATCCCCGGCAACCCCAACTACGATCTCGCCAAGGAGCACGGCTTCACGCCCTGCTCGGCCGCCGAGGCCGCCCAGAGGTCCGACCTCATCCAGATCCTCCTGCCGGATCACGTCCAGCCCGTGGTCTACCGCAACGACATCGCCCCCAACCTCAGGCCCGGCAAGATGCTCCTCTTCAGCCACGGCTTCTCCATCCACTTCAAGCAGATCCAGGCCCCCAAGGAGGTCTCGGTGGCCATGGTCGCCCCCAAGGGACCGGGGCACCTGGTCCGCTCCGAGTACGTGAAGGGCGCCGGCGTGCCGGCCCTGGTCGCCATCGAGCAGGACGCGGACGGCAACGCCCTGGCCTGGGCCAAGGCGCACGCCACGGGCATCGGCGCCACCAGGGCGGGGCTCATCGAGACCACCTTCAAGGAGGAGACCGAGACCGACCTCTTCGGCGAGCAGGTCGTGCTCTGCGGCGGCGTGAGCGAGCTCATCAAGGCCGGCTGGGAGACCCTGGTCGAGGCCGGCTACCAGCCCGAGATAGCGTACTTCGAGTGCCTCCACGAGATGAAGCTCATCGTGGACCTCCTCTACCAGGGGGGGCTGGACTTCATGCGCTACTCGGTCTCCGACACCGCCGAGTACGGCGACTACACCCGGGGCCGCCGGATCGTCAACGAGGAGACCCGCGCCGAGATGGCCGAGATCCTCCGCGAGGTCCAGGAGGGGGAGTTCGCGCGGGAGTGGATCCTGGAGAACCAGGCCGGCCGCCCCTCCTTCCTCATCCGCCGCGCGCTCGAGGCCGGCCATCCCATCAACGAGGTGGGCCGCAGGCTCCGCTCCATGATGAAGTGGCTCGACAAGGGCCTGTAGGCCGCCCGCTACCGGCCGTCCCTGCCTGCCTTGCCCGCCCGGGCCGCCGCCCGCCCGCGGGCGGGCCCGCGGCACCGCTGAAGCACCCCGCCCCGGCCCGGGGGCCCCGCGCCCCCGGGCCGTTTTTCCGCCCGCCCCGCAACCCCCGCCCCCGCCGGATCCCGGCCGCAACGGCCCGGGGCGCGGCCGCGCCGGGGGCTCCGCGGGCAGGCACCGATGACAATCAAGATGAAGATCAAAGAGGAACTCGCCCTCCTCCTCGCCGAGTCAGGCGCCCTGTTTTTCGCCGACGGGCTCACCCTCAAGGACGGGAGGCCCACCCCCTATTTCGTGAACTTCGGGCTCTTCCGCACGGGGCACCTCGCCACCGAGCTGGGGAGGGTGATGGCCGACTTCCTCCAGAGCACCAAGACCACTGACGGCTTCGACGTCCTGGTCGGCCCCAGCTACAAGGGGAGCGCCCTGGCCGTCGCCGCCTGCTCGGCCCTCTGGCAGCGCCACGGGATCGACAAGGGCTTCGACTACGACCGCAAGGAGGCCAAGACCCACGGCGAGGCGTCCGCCGCCTCCACCTCCTTCGTCACGGGGGCGCTTCACGACGGGGCCAGGATCCTCGTCATAGACGACGTGGCCACCACCATGGGCACGAAATTCGAGATCCTCCAGCGGCTCACCTCCGAGGCCGTGGCCCGGGGCCACAGCTACTACCCGGCGGGGGTCGCGCTGTACCTGGACCGGGAGCAGACCACGGCGGTCTACGACCGCGACGGCCACGCCGTGCCGGGGGCCAAGGGGCAGGACGCGGTCAGGAACTTCAAGGCCAGTACGGGCCTCGAGGTCCAGACCATCACCGGCATCCGGGACGTGATAGCCTTCCTCTCGGCCCAGAAGATCCCCGTCCTCCAGAACGGGATCCGCCAGCCCCTAGCCGCCGCCGCAGTGGACTCCCTGGAGGCCTACCTGGAGGCGTACGGGGTCTGACCCGGGCCCTGTGACGGCCCCGCAGCCCGCCGTTCGCCCTGCCGGCGCCGGGCGGGGCCCTCCCCCAAGCCTCAGGGCCCGCGCCGGATGCCCCGGTCGATCCCCTGCCGCCGGCGCGGCGCGGGATGTTGCCCCCGCCCGGACAGCGCGGGGCCCCCCGCGGCTCCAGGCGCTCGGGCGGTCGGCGGCGGACGCGAGACAATAAGGCCGCCCGGGGGGGGCCCCCGGGCGGCTTTGATGTTCCGGCCCCGGCGGGGCCCGCGTCAGCCGTCTCAGAACTGGAAGAGGAACTCGTTGGCCCAGCCCCACATGTCATGGTTCCATTCGGGGCGCCCGTTGCGGTCGCCGTAGTAGTTGCCGACGTTGTAATAGGCGAACTTGGTCTGCCACTGCAGGCCGTCGAGGATCTTGATGACGAACCCGAGATCGACCTCGGTCCCCATCCCCCGCGAGGCCTTCCGTGTGTCGGTGATGAAATAGTCCGCCGTCCTGCCGAAGGTGCCGATGCCGTAGTTGAGGGTCACGAAGTCGTTCAGCTTGTGGTTGCCGAGCACCCCGACCCCCCAGTTGCCCGCGGTCTGCCAGCCGCCCGTCTGCGCTATGCCCGTCAGGTAGCTTTGCACGTAGTTGAAGAGCATGAACGGGTAGAACCCCTCGCCGCCGTGAACCAGGCTGTGATAGGCCGGGTTGGTGCGGGGATCGTTGGCCCCGGGCCCGTATTCGTCCGTCCCCCGGAAATACCAGCTGACCAGCGAGGCGGAGCCCTGGGGATAGCCCAGGGTGAAGTCGAGGTAGGCCCCGAAGCCGTCCTGCTTCTGCGAGGGGGGCGCGACGCCGCCCTCCGGCGTCGCCATCTGCCTCTTGCCGAAGGAGTACTTCGCCTCGGCGTGGATGGCGAAGGTCTTCCCGTTCCCGATGTCCCACTGCTGCACGAGGGCCGGGTTGATGGACATGAAGTAGTTCTTGCGGACCAGGAAGTCCTCCCTCCCCCCCACGTCGCCCCCGTTGGTGTTGTCGTAGTCGAACTTGTTGGTGTCGTACTGGAGGGCCAGGGAGACGCCGCCCGTGCCCCACTTGTAATACGGCTCAACGGAGAAGCGGTCGTAGTCGCCGTCCTTCACGGCCGCGCTCCTCTCGTACTGCCCCGCCAGCGCGGCCGGGACCGCCGCGCCGTCCCCCAGCATGGAGGACGCCCTCTTCATGTAGAACATCTTGAGGCCGAAGCCGTTGTCCCAGTCGTTGCGGTACTCGATGCCGTCGTTCTCGGAGTCGCGGTCGAAGGGCAGGGCCTGCGAGCTGAAGCCCCAGTACGGCAGGTAGCCCAGCGTCTGGAGACCCGCGGAGTCGAAGTCGGAGCTGATCCTGCCAGCCCGGAAGGTGCCAAAGGAAGTCTTGGCCACGCCGAAGAAGTAGATCGACCTGAGGTTGTTGGCGGACGAGTCGGTGTTGCCCCACCTGGTGCCGTGAGGCCCGTGGAAACGCCACCTGACCTCGATGATGTCGCTGGGCTTGAAGACCACGTTCACCCTGAACCTGGTGTGCCCGTACCGCTCGCTTATGGGATCCCTCAGGTTCCCGTTGGACGGCATTGCGCCGCCGAAGGCGATGGTCCTCAGCCTGAGGTATCCCGAAAACGTGATGGGCGACTCGGCGGAAGCCCGATCCGCCGAGATCGCCAGGGCCGCGACGAATGCCGCGGCCGTAAACAGCGCCAATGCTGCTTTCCCTCTTCTCATCATGTTTCTCCGTTGTCTGTATTTTAAAGGCCTGGCCGCGCCTCCGCGGTGCGGGGCGAGGAAAGGGCAGGTCGGGGCCATCTCTCCCGCCGGGGGGCTTACCCTGGCCCCCTTGGCCGCGAGGCGGCTTTCATGCAAGGGGTCGGCGCGCGGCCGGGCCCCCTAGGCGTCGGGGCCCGTCCGCGGCCGTTGACGTCTTCGCGCGCGCAAGGTTACATCGGCACCTCCTTACCCGCCGGCATTTCCGGGGCCTGCGGATTCCCCAACCGGCCGGGGCCTTCCCGCGGCCCCGGCCGTCGGCCTTAGGCGAGGACGCGTTCCGGTTCCGGGCGCCCCCCTCCCGGGGGCGGCCGGGCTCCGGGTTCCGCCGGGACGGGCCCGGCTGGTTCGCGTCCCTGATCAGGGAAAACAGACGGGCGAGAACAGAGCCGGCCGGCACGGGTGGGTCCT
>JAITEZ010000158.1 GCA_031281735.1 Deltaproteobacteria bacterium
GCCTGTACCCCGTGGACGGCGGTGCGGAATGACACGGCGCCTGTGCGGGCGACTCGCTCCGCCGTGCCTGGGGAAGGAAAGCCCTCGCGTCCCCGGGAGCGGCCAGGGGTTCCCCCGCGGCGCGGGACGCGCGCCCGTCACGAGGGCTTGCGGCGCGGGGCGGCGGAAGCGCGGGACACCCTGGCTTCCGCGCGCCGGGATCAGGCGGCTGCCTTGCCGGCGGGGACCGGGGATCGGGTCAGACGCATGAAAGCGCGAATCGGATATAATCCTGTGTCATCCGGTTCCGGCGCGGAGCGGTATCGGCTGCAGGCCTTGTGCCATTGCCTTCCCTTTTTGAAGGCCTCCCGTCCCCTGGCGGACGCCCCCGTATGCCCGGGCGCCGCTTTCGGCGCCGACCGGCACGCGGGCCGGGATCCGGCGGTCCCTCTCACGAAAGGTCCACCACTTGCCAGATTCCCTTGTCTCGGCCGCAATGTCCACCGTCTTTTTCCTGGCCTACACCCTCTCCGTCGGCTTCTGGGGGAGGCTGATCCTCAAGGCCTGCTCCGTCCGGTGCAATCTGGCCTACGGCTCGCCCCTCCCTCTCGTCGCCTCCCTGGGAACGCTGGCGCTGGCATTGAGGCATCTTTCTCTTTTTTGCAGGGACTTCGAGGCGATATACGCGGCCTTCTTCCTGGCGGGCGCCTGCGGCTCGCTGGCCGAAGGGCTGTTCAGGGTTCTCGGACGGCGCGGGAGACGGGGCGGTCCGGAGAGTCGCCGGGACCTCACGGGGGCGGAAGGGGGTTCGGAGCATTACGGGGACGGCCCCTGGGCGCTCGCCTCGTCCCTGGCCCTTTTCTTCGGGTTCGCACTCTATTTCCGCCTGTCCGGCCCGAGCGGGATGCCCGGGCCATGGCTCTCAACCGGCATGGATCATTACGCGTGGGTCATGCAGGCCGACTGGTGGCGGGGGATGGTGGATCCCGCCCGTTTTCTGATAGCCGACCCCGAGGCCTGGTTCCTCGACTCCTTCGGCCAGGGCGTCCATCTGGGCCTCTTCTCCGCGGCCCGCGGGGGCTACACCCTTGAGGCGGCGCCCCTCTACATCGCCCTTCTCGCGGCCTGGACGGGCGCCGCCCTGGCGGCCCTCATGCGGGGGCTGACCCGCCTTCCCCGTCCCCTGTGCCTGCTCGCCGCGGCCGGGGTCGTGGCGGGGGTGTTTTACCGGTTTCACTATATGATGGGAGGATTCGCCCACCTGAATGCGCTTTTCGGGGCGGCGGCGGGGTTGTGCGCCCTCCTGTCGCCGGGGAGGGAGTCGAAAGCCAGGGCGAGGCTCGCCGCGGTGTTCTTCCCCGTCCTGTTCCTTTTCCTGGGTTACCAGGCGGGTTTTCCGGTGTTCATGGCCCTTTTCGCGGGGACGCTGTTCGTCGGCATCCTCCTCGCGGGCCCGGCCGGAACAGCCGCCGCCGGGCCAGGGGAACCGGCGGCGGCCTGGCCCCCGGGCCGGGGGGGGGCCGGCTTCCCCGCGGCGGGGGCGGGCTCGCGGGGACTGGCGGAGGGATCCGCGCGGCGGGTTTCCGGGCTGCTGGGGAGAGCGCCCGCCGCCCTCAGGGGTTCCCTGGGCCCGCTCCTGCTCAGCATCGCGCTCTCCGCCGCCCTTTCCCCCCAGACCCTGCTCTGGGGCGCGGGGAGGCTCCTCAGCGCGGCAAGCCAGACCGCCGGTGTTCTCCCGGGGCTCCTCCGCCCGTCGCTGTTCTCAGGCGTCCCCAGCCCGGGCTTTCTCTTGGACGGTCCCGCCGGGACATGGCCTTGCTGGGCGGCGGCGTCCCTCCTGTTCTGCGCCCTCTGGGCCGCCGCCCGGGGTGGGCGGGGAGGCGGGGCCTGGACGGAGGGGGAGGCGGGGGAAGCCGGCGGGGCGGCGGGGCAGGATCCCGGAACGGCCGGAAGCGATCCCCGGCCGGGCGTCCCCGTCCGGGGCCCTTCCGCAGTGGCGGGTCTCGACGCCCTCTGCATCGTGTTCGCCCTGAGCCTCGCGGTTTACCTGTGCGTGTGGCGTTTCCGGGGTGACAGCTACCAGCTCTGGAAATTCGCGGGCATGACGGCCCTCCCGCTCTCCTTCCTGCCGCCGGTCCTCCTGTTCGCCCTCCTGCGGCGGCTGGCCGGGCGGCCGGCCCGCGCGACGCTGGCCCTGGGCATCGCCGCGTCGGCGCTTCTGGTGTCAGCGGCGTGGCTTGCCGCACCGCCCAGGGGGGAGAAAGGTCAAGTCGCCTGGCTGCCGCCGTTCCTCGCGGAAGTCTCGCGGGTCAGACAGGAGGGGGAGGGCCTCGAGAGGGCCGTCTTCGAGCTCGCCACGGATACCAGGAACATGGCGGCCCTCTCGCTCTCGGAGGAAGGCCCCTGGCGGGAGGTGCTGGCTGTCGACGGGGCGTACTTCATACCCTCCCACAGGCGCTACTTCCCGCTGATCGGGGAGGGGACGGCGTTTTACACCGACAGGGATTACGCGGGCCTGTTCGGCCTGGATATGGGGCTTCCTCCCGCCCCTTACCGGCTGAGGAGATGGGATCCCGCGGACTTCAGGCGCGCGGGGGCGGCGGCGTGGAGCGGGGTCTTCCGCCCCACGGGGGATCTCACCCGCCAGGAGGCGGCGGTCGAGATAGCGGCCCCCGAGGCCCTCCGGGGCCGGGACGCGGTGCTGGAGGCCCGGGTGCGCATCGCCGCCGGGTCGGGCGACCCGCGGTGCAGGACGGTGCTCGCCGCGGCGGGTCCCGGCGGGGCGCAGCCGCCGGTGCCGGCTCCGGAGGCATGGCTGGAGATGGACATAGCGGAACTCCGGGTCCCGGTACCCCGCGAGGCCTTCGCTGGGGGCACGGCCCTGGCGAGGTTCCTCTTCCCCGGCTTCGCGGTTCGCGGGCCTGGGGATGACCCGAGGGTCCGCCGGGAAGCCGGGCACAACGCCATCTGGGTGCGGAATTCGCCCGTCGGGGTCGATCCGGATGATCTCCTCTGCGACTACGTCTTCGAGAAGGTGGAGCTGCGTCCGTCCGGATCCGGGGGCGAGGACGGCGGGGCCGGTACGGCCGGTGACGGGGCGGTCAGGGAAGGGCCTTAGACCGCCGCCCCGGCCCGTCCGGGGATCGGCCGGCGTCCGCCGGGGGCGCGGCCGCGCGGCGGCTATCCTCCTGCCGCCCGGAACCGGCTGAAGGGCGTTCAGGATCCGCGGCCGTCCTGCCGATGGATATGCGGGAGGCGTCAGGCGGCTGTGGCCCCCTGGTGCGCCACTCCGGGTCGGCACGCCGCCGGCTGCGGCGTGCCTGAGATACCCCGGGCAGGGCCGGAGGATCGCTTGCGCGCGACGCGCCGGCGGTGTCCAGCATGCCGCGGAGGCCGCGAGGAGTGCCGGTCGGGAGCGGTTGACCGGGCCGGAGCAATGCCTATAATGAGATACTCTCTGCCTTTCCGGCGATCCCTGGGGGACGCCCCCTGCGGCGGCGGGCCCGGCGCGGGTAGCCGCCCGTCTCCACGCCGCGCGCCCGCCGCCGGCCCGGCTCCGGCGCGATTCCAGCCAGCAAGGAGGCCCCCCTCGCCCGGGGGCGGCTATGGCCTATAAGGACACGATCAGCTCCATCTTCGAGCTGCAGAAGTTCGGCATGAAGTTCGGCCTCGACTCCATGCGCGGGATCCTCTCGCGCCTGGGGAACCCCGAGGCGGGGGGCCGCTACGTCCACCTGGCCGGGACCAACGGCAAGGGGAGCACCGCCGCCATGATCGAGGCCGTGCTGCGGGAGGCGGGCTACCGGACAGGACTCTACACCTCCCCGCACCTCGTGACCTTCCGGGAGCGCATCCGGGTGGACGGGGGGCTCATGCCGGAGGAGGAGGTCGAGGAGATCGCGGCCGAGGTCTGGAAGGGCTGCCTGCCGGGCAGGCCCCCCACCTTCTTCGAGTTCGTGACGGCCATGGCCTTCCTCCGCTTCCGCAGGGCGGGAACCGATCTGGCCGTGCTGGAGGCGGGTCTCGGCGGGAGGCTCGACTCCACCAACGTCGTGGAGCCGCTGGTCGCCGCCATCACCAACATCGGCCTGGAGCACACCGAGCACCTGGGGGGGACGATAGCCGAGATAGCCGCCGAGAAGGCGGGCATCATCAAGCCCGGCGCGGGTTTCGCGGCCGGGCGGCTGGTCCCCGAGGCGGCGCGGGTCATCGGGGCCAGGCTCGACGGGCTGGGGGCCGCAGGCAGGTTCCTGGGACGGGACTTCACGGCCCGGACGGTATCCGAGGAGGCGGGCAGGCCAGTCATCGACTACCGGGGCCCGTCGTGGTCCCTGGACGGGGTGGCCGTGGGCCTCGCCGGCCCCTATCAGGCCGACAACGCCGCCCTGGCCATAGCGGTCCTGGAGCTCCTCTCGGAGATGCCCTCGCCCGGCGGGGAGGGCCGCCTCTTCGCCCTCCCGGAGGAGTGCCTGCGGCGTGGCCTCGCGGGGGTCTCCTGGCCCGGCCGGGGGGAGATCTTCGCCCCCGGCCTCTGGCCCCCCGGCCGCAACGGCCGGGCCCCCCTGCTCCTGGACGGCGCCCACAACCCGGACGGCGCGAGATCCTTCGCCGAGTACCTGAGGAGGATCCCCCGCCGGGAGCTCCACCTCATCGTGGGCGTCATGGCCGACAAGGACGTGGCCGGGGTGCTGGGCCCCGTCATCGCGGAAGCCGACCGCCTCTACCTCACCCGTCCCGTCTATTCCCGGGCGGCCGCCCCGGAGCTGCTGCTAGAGAGGCTCCGCGGCGCCTCGGGGGAGCCAGGGATCCCCTGGGAGCTTTACCCGGAGCTGCCCGGGGCCATCGAGGCCGCAGCCCGGCAGGCGGGCCCCGAGGACGTGGTGGTGGTCTCGGGTTCCCTTTTCACCGTGGGGGAGGCCAGGGCCTACCTGACCGGGGAGAGCATCGTGGAGTCCAACTGACGCCCGCGGGGGCTGGGGCGCGCGGGCGGGCGGCCTCCGGAGCGAGGGATGCCTGACCGGTGCGCACCCCTCCCCCGCGAGGGCCTCCCCTCACGCCGGACTCCCCCGCGGGAGTCCCGGTAGCCCGGGGCGACCGGCGGGGCGGGGGCGGGACCGGCGGCCCGGCTGGGCCGCAGAAAGGCGCTGGGGTTTTGACTGACAGAGGCTATCCAGAGGGCCGCGGGCGTCCGGCGTCATCGCCGGGGGCGGCCGCGCCTCGCCCGGGCACCGGCCTGCCCGTGCGCCCCCCCGGCCTGGCGCCTGTCCTGGGCCTGGCCTTCCTTCTCGCCGCGGTCTTTCCGCCCGCCACTCTCCTGGCGGGATCGCGCGCCCTGGGCGACGGGACGGAGATACAGTCCGGGATCCCTTTCTGGGACTCCTTCGACGGGGCGGGGCCGGTCCCCGGCGAGAGCCCCTGGGAGCCGCCCCGGGAAGGCCCCCCGCCCGGACCCCCGGGCGGGGCCGCGCCTGCCGGGACGGGCGGCGGCGTGCCCCCGCGGGTGCGCATGGTGATGGAGGACGGCGGCGGGGGGCCCCCCGTGGTCATCGAGGCGGACTACGTCGAGCACCTGGAGGCGGAGGACAGGCTGGCCTTCTACGGTCTCGTGCGGGTGTCCAGGGGCGGGGAGGTCATCACGGGTGACCGGGCCCTGTGGCACGACGGGACCCGGAGCGCCGAGATAGCGGGGGACGTGCGGATAGTCACCGCCGACTTCACTGCCACGGCCGAGCGGGCCGCGGTGAACATGGATCTCATGCTCGCGAAGATCTTCGACGGGCGGGCCTTCTTCCCCGAGCGGCACTACTACGTGGCGGGAAGCGTCCTGGAGCGCCGGGGCGAGGAGGCCCTGTACGTCGAGGACGGCGTCTTCACCACCTGCGACGGGCCCGAGCCCTCCTGGAGCCTCACCGCCGAGAGGCTCACGGTCAACCGGGGCGGCGTCGCCGTGAGCGAGGGGGTGACCTTCCGGAACCGTTACTTCCCCATGCTCTATTTCCCGTACTTCATGGCGCCCGTGAAGACCGACCGGGAGACGGGGTTCCTGCTCCCCGGCTTCGAGAGCTCCACCCGCGACGGCTTCGTGGCGTCCCTCCCCTTCTTCTGGGCGGCCAGCGAGGACTGGGACCTGACCTTCCTCCCCGTGTACCGCTCCGCCCGGGGCCTCGCGGTGACGCTCGAGGGACGTTACAACCTCGACTCCGGGGAGGGCATCTGGCTCGCCACCTCCCTTAGCGACCGCAAGCCCGTCACCTTCAGGTACCGCACCGGGGGCGCCGCCGAGAAGGAGGCGCGCGACCTCTGGTGGGTGAGGGCCCAGAACACCTGGAACCTGGCCGGCTGGAACGTGAACCTCGATCTCGACCTCGTCTCGGATCCCGTGCTCCTCTACGAGTTCCGCAACGATCCCGACGGCTTCTACTATTCCCGCAGGCTCTTCATGGAGCACTTCGGCCGCACGGTGAACGAGGAGCTGGACTCCCGCAGGCTCTCCACCCTCTTCGCCCAGAAGGCGGGATCCGACAGCTATTTCCGGGGGACCGCCTCCTACACGGACGATCTCTACAGCCGCGGCAACCGCGACACCCTCCAGACCGTGCCGAGCCTCTACTACGCCATAGCCTCCCGGCCGCTCCCCGAGTCCCTGGCCGCGGGCCTGCCCTGGGGCGGGCCCAGGTTCAGCCTGGATCTCCAGTACGACTACTACACGCGGCGCACGGACGAGGAGTCCCCCGTGGACGAGACGGGCCACCGGCTCCTGGCCTCCCCCTCCTTCCACTGGCAGGGGAGCGCCCTGGGGCGCCTCAACGTCCTCGCCCAGGGGTCGCTGGACATGAACCTCTACGCGCCCAAGGGGCGGCGGCCCTCCGAGACCGGCAGCGAGGATCACGGCGGCTTCTATTCGAGCCTGGGCGGCGAGGGCTCCCTGGAGGTCTCCGCCACCCTCTCCCGTGTCTACGGGGACGGGGCAGGGGAGGGCGTTGGGGGGGAGGGGGACGCCTGGCTCCACCAGGTCACGCCCTTCGCGGCCTTCGAGTGGAGCCAGACCCCGGAACAGGAAGATCTGCCCTACTTCGACGCCTACGACCGCTCCCTCCGGCGCCGAACCTTCCGCTACGGGTTCCGGAGCACCCTGACCGGCCGGTCGGAGGCGCGGGACGGCGGGGACGAGCCCGCCGCCGGCTACGCCTACCGCGAGATAGTCAAGGTGGGGGTCTACGGGAGCTACGAGTTCGCCTCCAACCTCAAGTGGGCCGAGAAGAGCTACGCCCGCTACTACACCACCGGCTACTTCGAGCGCGGCGTGGGCCCCTTCGAGTTCGAGGTGGAGGCCATGTTCTCTCCCTGGTTCTCGGCCCGGATCCTCTCGTCCCTGGACGCCCGGGAGGGGGACTTCACCAGCCACGACGTCTCCATGGAGTTCAGGGATCCGCGGGGCGACAGCCTCTCCGTCATCTACGACTACGACAAGCCCCGCCTCGAGTACGGCCCCCCGAACTACGTGAACGTGAACCAGCTCCGCGGCGACCTCAACCTCGAGCTCGCCAGGGGCTGGTCCATGGGCGCCTCCAGCCGCTACGACCTGGAGGACAGGAGGGGCCTTGAGACCTACGTGAGGCTCAGGTACACCGAGCAGTGCTACGCGGTGAGCTTCATCTGGGCCGACTCGGGGGACGACCGCAGGATCGCCTTCATGGTGGATCTCCTGGGCCTCGGGTCCATCGGCAACGGCGGGGGCCAGCCCCTGCCGGGAGGCGGGCTCGCCGCCTCGGGCGAGGGGGCGTACTACTGATCCCGCATGCCCGTCCCGCCGGATCCGCGGCCCGCCGCCGCCCTCCTTCACGCCGCCGCCCTCCTTCACGCCGCCGCTCCTCCCGAGCGGCATGATGATCAGTTCTGATGACATCTTTCCATGCGTTCGCCGGTCGATGTTCAGTTTCCTCCGCGGTCTTCCCGTGACAGACCTGCTGGCCGTGACGCCCCCCGCATATGGGGGGGCTCGGCTGATCCGCCTCCAATCACGTGCGGGTGGCTCAGCGTGCTGGCTGTTGCCGGATGATTGCCGCCGCCGGCACGGGGGTAATCCTGCCGCTTATCAGCTGATCCCCGGGCCGGGACAGTCCCCGGCCGGATCGGCTCCGGTCCCGCGGGTTTCCGGGCGACCCGCCGCCCCTGCCCGCCGATCGCCAAGACCAGCCCCGCCCGGACCTGCGGCCTCCCCCAGGAAGGGAGACTCCCGCCGCATGCCCGGGCCTTCCGGAATCCCGAACGGGCGCTCCCCGGCGCCGCCGGGGATCCCGCCGCGCAAGGAGAGCAGATGTCCACCAGCCAGTACAGACAGGTCCTCACCGACAATTTCCCCCCGGAGATATCCCTCACCGTGGGGGACACCACCCTGGTCTACCGGAAGGAGGTCTACACCATCAGGGACGGCCAGGGGGGGGAGCGGACGGACGGGCTCCGCTACGGCGAGAACCCGGGCCAGGAGGCGGCGCTCTACCGCCTCGTGAACGGGAACCTCTCCATCGCCGGGGTGGAGTACGTGGGGCCCGGGCTGCCCCTGGTCTCGGGCCTGGCGGACATGGATCCCGCTACCTCGATGATGTACGGCTGCCGCAAGCACCCCTCCAAGACGAACCTGACCGACGTGGACTCCGCGCTCAACGTGCTCAGGTACGTGGACTCCCCCGCCGCGGTGGTGGTCAAGCACAACAACCCCTCGGGTGCGGCCATGGATCCCGACCTCTCCGAGGCCTTCCGGAAGGCCTACGAGGGGGACGTGGTGGCGGCCTTCGGGGGGGCGGCGGTGGTCAACAGGCCGCTGGACAGGAAGACCGCCGAGATTATGAGCTCCAAGTACCTGGAGGTGGTGGCCGCGCCCGACTACGAGGAGGGGGCCGTGGGCATGCTCGCGGCCAAGCCTGACCTGCGGATCTTCAAGATAAGGAACATAGGGCGCCTCTCCGAGCTCGCACACCGGAGGTTCCTGGACATCAAGACCCTCATCGACGGCGGCATCGTCCTCCAGCAGTCACCGGACAACCGCGTCCTCTCCCCCGCCGACTTCCTGCCCGCCGTCTGCGAGCACAAGGGCCGGACCTACCGGGCCGAGAGGGAGCCCGACGCCCGCGAGCTGGCCGATCTGGCCTTCGGCTGGGCCGTCGAGCAGGCGGTGGTCTCCAACTCGGTCCTGCTCGTCAGGGACGGCGCGACCGTGGCCATAGCCGGGGGCCAGCAGGACCGCGTGGGGGTGGTGGAGATAGCCGTCTTCAAGGCCCGCCGCAACTTCGCCGAGCTCCTGAGCTACGCCAGGCACGGGATGCCCACCCAGGATCTCGTGAAACGCCTCGGGGCCGAGCCCTCGCTACGCAAGGATCTCGACGCCTTCCGCGAGGAGGCCGAGGCAGCCAGGGGAGGGCTCCCCGGCTCGGTCCTGGTCTCCGATGCCTTTTTCCCCTTCCGGGACGCCCTGGACGCGGCCATCAGGGAGGGCATCTCCGCCGTCGCCCACCCCGGCGGCGCCATCCGCGACTACGAGAGCATCGAGGCCGCCAACGAGGCCGACCCCAGGGTGGCCATGGTGTTCACGGGGCAGCGGGCCTTCAAGCACT
>JAITEZ010000170.1 GCA_031281735.1 Deltaproteobacteria bacterium
GGCCGGCGGGGGGCGTCAGCCCGCCGCCTGCCCCGGCCTCCGGAAATGGAACGCGCCCTCCTGGCCCCTCCACCAGTCCGTGTAGGGGAAGCGGGCGTGGGCGGCGATGTTCCGGGTGAAGTTCCTCTGCCGCAGGGCCCGCACGAGCCTCCGCCCGGCGTTCAGGAGCCCGTCGTAGCCGCCGATGAGGTTGGCGTCCCCGGCGAAGAAGGTGGGGATGCCCAGCTTCACGGCCTGGACGGGGAGGCTCCCGTGCCTCGACATCACCATGTCGGGCCTGAGCTCCTCGAGGATCTTCACCATCTGGTAGGGCTGCTTGTTGCAGACCGCGACGTTCGCGATGCCGCCCGTCCGCTGATGGATGTTCCTGATGGAGACTATCTCCTCGTGGGGGTTGTCGAAGGTCATGTCGTGATGGAAGCCCATCATGCCGACGATCCGCAGGCCGAGATCCGCCGAGATGGCGAGCATGTTGTGGCAGAAGGCCGCCCCCCCGAAGGCGTAGACGGTCTTCCCGGCCAGCTCCCCCCGCAGCCGGTCGAGCTCGGGGGCGATGCGGGCCCGCTCCGCGCCTATCGTCCGCTCCGCCTCTTCCTCCCTCCCGGTGACCCTGCCTATCTCCCTGAGCCACTGGTCGGTCCACAGGAGCCCGAAGGGGGGGGGGCTCCGGAGCTCCGGCACCCCGAAGTGCCTCTCCAGCGCCGCCGCCACGTAGGTGCCCAGCGTCTCGCAGATGTGGGTGGAGGCGGCGGACTCGCTCATGGTGGCCAGCTCCTCCACGCTCGACTGGTGCACGTAGTAGCGGGGCACCACGCCCATGCCGGCCAGGAGGGGCGTGAAGGCCTGGTAGTTGGAGAAGTTGAAGATGTTGATCTCGTTGCCGCGCCTCCGGGCGGGCGGCCTCACGAGCTTGCGGACGATGCCGTGGTAGGCGGCGTCGAAGCCGGAGGTCCAGATCATCGACTTGAAGCCCTCGCAGTACACCGGCACCACCGGCACGCCCAGGCGCCTCTCGCAGTCGCCGCAGGCCTCCTCGACGTCGTCCCCGATGATGCCGGAGGCGCAGGAGGTGGAGACGAAGATGGCCCTGGGGCGGAAGCGGCGGAACGCCTCCCCGACGGCGGCGGCGAGGCGGGCCGCGCCGCCCATGACGATGTCCCTCTCCGTGATGTTTGAGGAGACCGCCCTGATGCCCTCCGGCTCCATGCCCCTGAGCTTCAGGCCCCTCCTGTTGCCCGCGTTGAACAGGGGGAAGTCCGCGCAGCAGCCGAGCGGCGCGTGGTTGACGAGCGCCGCGTCCCGGATCTGCGAGAGGGGGAGCATCGCCCGCTGGGCGGAGCAGTCCCCGCACTGGTTGAAGGAGTTGTCGCGGCAACAGCCCTCGGGGTTCCTCTCGCTCAGCCCGACCAGATCGTCCGACGTCCCCGCGAATGTGAGAAGGGAGCCCAGCCTCCTCTCCCGTATCACGGCCTCCTGTCCCAGGATGTCGCCCATGGCGTCCCGTCCTTTCCCTGCCCCGGCCCGCCGGGCCGGGCCGTGCCGCCTCCAGCGCGATGACCGCGCGCCGGGCCGGATGCCCGCCCCGCGCCGCGGCCGGGCCCCGGAGGGCGGCGTCCGGCCCCCCGGGACGCCGCGGCGCGGCGCGGGCCGCGGCGATCAGGCGGCGGCCTCCTGATCCCAGCCTTCCTTCTTCCGGAAATGGAAGACGTCCTTCTCCTTCATCCACCAGCCGGTGTAGGGGAAGCGGGCGTGGGCAGCGATGTTCCTGGCGAAGTTCCTGCCGCGGACGGCCTGGGCCATCCTCCTGCCCGCCGTGACGAGCCCGTCGAAGCCGGCGAGCTGGGTGGCGTCCCCGGAGAAGAAGACGGGGATCCCGAGCTTCACGGCCTGGACGGGGAGGCTGCCGTGCCGGGACAGGACCAGATCCGGGCGGGTGTCCTGGAGGAGCTTCACCAGCTGGTAGGGCTGCTTGTTGCAGACGGCCATTTTGCCGATCCCGCCGGTGAGCTCGTGGATGTTCCGGATCGAGTTCAGCTCCGCGTCGGGGTTGTCGAAGGTCATGTCGTGGTGGAACCCCATCATGCCGACGATCTCGACCCCGAACTCCCGCGCCACCGCGAGCATGCTGTGGCAGTAGGCCGCCCCGCCGAAGGCGAACACCCTCTTGCCCTCCAGCTCGCCCCTGAGCCTCGCGATCTCCGGGGCGGTCGCGTCCCTCCAGCGGGAGAGGGCCCTCTCGGCCTCGGCCTCCCTCCCGGTGGCCCTGCCCACCTCCCGGATCCAGCGCTCCGTCCAGGCGATCCCGTAGGGCGGGGGGCACCTCAGCTCGGGCACGCCGTAGTGCCTCTCCAGCGACGCGCAGATGTATGTCCCCAGCGTCTCGCAGATGTGCCCCGAGGCCGCCGACTCGCTCATGGCCGCGAGCTCCTCCAGGGTCGCCTGGTGGACCAGGTACCTCGGGGTCACGCCCATGTCGCTCAGGATAGGTGTCAGCGTCTGCTGGTTGGAGAAGTTGAAGACGTTGATGACGTCCCCCCTCCTTGCCTTCGGCGGCTTCACGAGCTTGCGGAAGATGCCGTGGTACCCCGCGTCGAAGCCCGACGTCCACACCATGGACTTGAACCCCTCGCAGTACACGGGGACGACCGGCACCCCCAGGCGGGCCTCGGCGGCGGAGGCCACGTCCTCGATGTCGTCGCCGATGATGCCGGAGGCGCAGGAGGTGGACACGAAGATCGCCCGGGGCCGGAACCGGCGGAAGGCCTCGTCGATGGCGGCCCTCAGCTTGTCGTGGCCGCCCATGATGAGATCCCTCTCCGTGAGGTTGGAGCTCACCGCGTTGACGGGCACGGGCGCGAGGCCCCGCCACCTCATGCCCCTGCGGTGCGTCGCGTTGAACGACGGGAAGTCGGCCGCGCATCCCAGCGGCGCGTGGCTCACCAGGGCCGTGTCCCTGACCTGGGAGACCTGCCCCATTGCCCTCTGCGCGGAGCAGTCGCCGCACTGGTTGAAGGTGTTGTCGCGGCAGCATCCGGGGGGGTTCCGCGCGCCCAGCTCCGCCAGGCCGCCGGAGGATCCCTCGAACACTATCAGCGACCCGAGCCTCCGCTCGCGGATGGCGGCCTCCTGGGGAACGCTCGCTTCTGTCATCTTCCCTGCCTTCCTCCCTTGCGGGCGCCTCGGTCCTGCGGGGCCGGCCGAAGGCATGGCTGTGCGGTCCCGGCTTCCTCCCGGACCGGCTACGGTGTCCCGTCCCGGCCGGCTGGGCCCGGAGACGGCGAAGCCGGAACCCGCGGGGGCTCCGGCTTTCAGATTCGTTCTGATCGGCTGGCAGTCCTGGTCTCGCCCGGCAGGTGGCGGCCCACGGGGACGATCCCCCGCTGGGCCCCGCGCCACCGCAACCGTGCCCCGCGCCGGACCGCGGCGAGGGACGTCCGCGTCCCTACCCGGAGTTACCGGCGGCTACGATCCTTCCCGGTGATATCGTCGTCTGCGATCCTGCCCGGTGATATCGGCGTTTTCGATACTTCCCGAAGATAGCACCTGCCGGCGGCCGCTGTCAACGGCCGGCGGGCGCGCCTAATTACTTTTCAGTCCGCCGGCAACATCTTTCCCAGGCTTCCCGCCCCCGGCCCCCCCCGGCGCGGGCCCCGCGCGCGCGTCACGCGGGCCAGCGGCTGCACGGGAAGCCGATTCCCAGCGGCTGGCGGGGGGAGGGGCCCGCCGCGGCCCGGAAACAGCCGGAACGCGAGCCGCCCGGCGGGGCCGCCCGGCCGCGGGACGGCCGCGCGCGGCGGCAGGAGATCCGCATGTTATTTTTTACCGCACCCGTGCGCCCCCGGAGCTCCCGGCGGCCGCCCGGCGGCAGGGGCGGATGGCCCCGGGCCGCCCGCTACCAGCCCATGAACCTCGTTATGTTGCCGTGGAAGACGTCCTCCAGCTGGGATCGGCCGAGGCCGCTCACCTCGGTGCGGAGTATCTCCACCGCGTAATGGTGGAAGGGCACGTCGCTCCCCCAGAAGATCCTCCCCGAGCCCACCCGCAGGTAGGCCTCCCTGGTCTTGGTGTGCATGGGCATGCCGGAGTTCTCGAGCCAGATGTTGGGTATCCTCCGGGCCGTGTCGATCGCCGCCTGGATGTAGACCCCGTGGCCGTGGCCCATGTGCACCATGACTACCCGCGCCTTCGGGAACTCCTCGGCGAGCTGCCCTATGCTCCAGGGGAGCGAGAAGGGCGGGTGGCCGGAGTGGACGAACACCGGCAGGTCGCGCGCCGCCGCCTCCTCCATCAGGGGGAACACGCACTCGTCGTTGGCGGTGTACGCGTCGAAGAGCGGGTGGAGCTTGAGGCCCGCGACGAGGCCCTCCCCCGCGAGCCGGCGGAACTCGTCGGCGGCCGAGGGGAGCGTGGGGTTCATCCAGGCGAGGGCGTGGAGCGTCCCCGGGAAGGACTTCTGGGCGTCCAGGGCCACCCGGTTGTCGGGATAGCTCACTATGGCCCTCTCGATCCCGTAGAGGGCCATCTCGGCGGCCATGCCCTCGGCGGTTATCCCCACCCCGCACCAGGACCCGAACTCGCCCACGTGGGCGTGGGCGTCTATCTTCCTGATCTCGTCCCGGCCGTAAAGGCCCCTTCCACCGGCTGCCATGTCGTTCCTCCCTCCCGCCCGGCGGCGGCCGGCGGGCCGCCGCCCGCGGACCGGCATGCGCCGCCGGCGGGGGCGCCCCCGCTCAGGACCTTCCCCTGTAGGCTATGATGAACTGCCTCTCGAAGGGGAACAGCACCTTGCCGTCCCCCCGCGCCGGGTAGCGCTTCCGGCAGGCCTCGAGGACGTCCGCCTCGAACATCCCCCTCTCGGCCCCGTCCTCGAGCTGATCCAGGTACGGCTTGAGCGCCGCCGTCCGCAGGAAGGCCATCACCGCCTCGGCGGAGTCCAGCACGTGGATGTAGCGCGTCTCCCACAGGACCACCTCCGCGGCGAGGGGGGCCAGCAGGTCGTAATAGAAGCCGATGGGGTTGAGTTTCTTCTCCTCCCAGAAGTCGCGCCGGACGCGGCCCCTCCAGCGGCCGCCCCCCATCACCTCCCGCGCGGCGTCCAGAAATGGCATGCGCTCGAAGGCGGGAATCTGCGCCGCGAAGGCCCCCCCCTCCCCCACCGTCCCCCACAGCCTCGGGACGAGGGTCCCGTGATCGCCCATCCACTGCAGGGCCGCGTTCGAGAAGACGAGGGAATACCCCGAGCCGAAACCAAGATCCTCGGCCCTGCCGTGCACCCACTCCAGCCCGGGATGATCCTCCCTGGCCCTGCGGAGCATCTCCTCCGAGGAGTCCAGCCCGCGCACCGCGCTCCCGGGCCACCTTTCCGCGAGGATCCTGGTGCTGTTTCCCGGCCCGCAGCCGAGGTCGATGATCCTCACCGGCTCGCTCAGCTCTATCCTGGCGACCAGATCGACGGCCGGCCGCGTCCTCTCCCTGTCGAACCTCAGGTAGGCGTCCGGATCCCAGCCCCGCATCCCGCAATCGTTCATATGTCTCCTCCAGATGATGACATGGCGACTCCCCCGCCGCCGGGGACGGTCATGCCGCGAGCATCCCGCTCCCCGATGGACGCCCTCCCGCCCCGGGGGACGGTGATTCCCGGCGGCTCCGGGGCCCCGCGGCCCGGCACCCGCCGGCGGGTTTCCCCCCATCCCCGGGGGCGATCCCCGGAAGGCCCCTGCGGGGTTCCCTCCCCCCAGGGCATGACGGCCCGCCCGGCCGCCGGCATGCCCAGGGCTCCGGCATGACCGGGCCGCCCTCTAACCCGTCGGCCGGACATCGGGACCCGTACGGGGAGGAAGATCCCCGGCATCCGCGCGCCCGCGTCACTGGCCGGCCCGTGTCGCGGCTGGGGCCCGTCGGGCCCCCCGCCGCGTTCCGCGGATTCCGGGCGGGCATGGGGACGGGCGCGCTCCGGCCCTGGCCCGGGATCCCCCCGGCGGAGGGGGACAGGGATCTCGCCCCCGGCTCCCCGGCCGCCGCGGCGGCGTGGTTCCCGCCGACCGCATGCAGGGGCCACGCTGGGGAAGACGCGGCGGACGCCCGGCACGGATCTTTGGGAGCCTGCCGCCGGGCGCCTGCCGCCGGGCGCCCGCCAGCCGGGCGCCCGGCAGCCGGGGCGGATCCGGAACGCGTCTCAGGACGGCCGCAACCCGCAGCCGCGCGTGCGCCGGCGGCATACGACGACCCTCCCGGTCCCGGCCCTGATCCCGGCCGACGGCTCCCCGCGCCTGTGCCGGCATCCTTTCCGCATCGCCGCCCGGCGGGCTACAGGGACGCGGGGACCGACGGCGAAGGGACCGTCGGATCCTGCGGCGGCAACAATCACGCATGCGGGCTGCCGCCCATCCTGTCCCCGCCTCGAAACACCGGAATGGACATGCTAAGCGGGACATGTCAATAAAGCAAACGGGATGGGGTTTAGGATCGAACGAGGCGCGAAAGGGAGCCGGGAGGAGGGGAAAAGTTATGTAATCACGCATGTTTGCAGTATTTGAGAACGAATCAGAGCGACATGTCAATGGTTGACGGGAAAGAGAGTGACTGACGCTCGTTCGCGCATCGTTCGTCTGTTTCAAGTCCAATTGCAGGACAAAAGCGCAAGGAGAGGAGTCGGAGGAGCGGCTGGTTGCGCAGGACGCGGAGCGGGCGAAGCGGCGAACGGGCCGGACGGGGCGCGGTTTTCGGACATCGGACCCGGCCCGCAGGACGCCGGTTTTGACGTGAAGGCGCGGCTTGGTTTCGGAGGCGCGAAAGGGAGTCCGAAACAGTCTGCGGCTTTGGGATCGCGTCGAACGGCGCCGACGAAAACGTCTTTGCCGAGCGCGTAAAAGATCGGGCCAAAGCGCGTTCGGCCGCCTTCACGCAAGCGCCCGGACGCTCTCTCCCGGTCGCCCGCGAGCGTCAGGCCCCGTCCGGGTCCTTCAGGAACGAAGGGAGCGGATCCAGCGCTTCACCGATGATTTTCATGTTTTTCCCGATCTCGATGTGCTGGGGGCAGACGAGTTCGCAGTTGCCGCAGGCGGCGCAATCCGAGGCCTTGCCCAGTTTGAAGGTCTCCACGACGTACATGCCGTGGGCCGTGTTGAGGTCGCCGTACGTGAGGTTCCTGTTCCAGGCGCCGATGACCTTGGGAATGGGTATGTTCTGCGGGCAGTCCTCCACGCAGTACATGCACCCGGTGCAGGGCACGCCGGGGAGAACGGCCAGGGCCGCCCGGGCCTTTTCGACGGCCGAAAACTCCTTTTCGGTCATCGGCTGGAAGTCCTCCATGAGGGAGACGTTCTGCCGCATCTGCTCCATGGTCGACATGCCGCTTAAGACGGTGATCAGGTTCGGCTGAGACGCGGCGAACCTCAGGCCCCAGGAGGCCATGGAGGCGTCCGGCCCGGCCTCCGTGAAGACCCTTTTCACGCTCTCGGGCGGGTTGGCGAGAAGGCCCCCTTTGAGGGGCTCCATGACAACGATGGGCACGTTGTGTCTCAGGGAGACTTCCAGGCACTTTTTGGACTGGACCGAGGGGCTCTCCCAGTCGTCGTAGTTCAGCTGGAACTGGACGAACTCCGTCTCCGGGTGTTTCGTGAGAATGCTGTCCAGGGCCTGCGCCGTGTCGTGGATGGAGAAGCCCACGTGCCGGACGATCCCCTTCTCCTTGAGCTCCAGCGCCCACTCCCACATGCCGTAATCGTCGAACATCTTCGTCCGCCCTCCGCCCAGGTTGTGGAGGAGGTAAAAGTCCACGTGTTCCAGGCCCATGCGCTTCAGGGAGGTCCAAATCATCCCCCTCGCCGCTTCCCTCGTCTTCACCGTGAAGACCGGGCACTTGGTCGCGATCTGGAAGGAGTCCCGGGGGTGCCTGTCGACCACTGCCGCCTTGATCGCCTCTTCCGACTTTCCTCCGAGATATCCCCAGGAGGTGTCGAAATAGCTGAAACCCTTGGACAGGAAAAGATCCGTCATCTCCTTGGTCTGTTCGAGATCCACTTCGCCTTCGATCATGGGAAGGCGCATCATGCCGAATCCCAGTTTCTTGATCTCCTCTCCCAACAACCCCATGGCGCGGCCTCCCTTTCGAGTTTGAAACGCAGGCGTCCGGACTCTGGCGGGTCTCCGGAAAAAAACCAAGGCTTTGGAGTCTCTGAAAGGATCATCATCCGCCGAACCTGGCCGAAAGTCAATCGGTTGGCGACCCAGACGGGATTATCCCGGACAGGCGCGCATCTTTGGGGCAGGCCTGTTCGAGATGAACCGTGCAGCGGATCATGACCATCCGCCGGCGGACCGCCCTCCTCCCCTGCCGATCGCGCGTCCCGCAGACGGATCCGAGGGGCCGACGGCGGGAGGTTCCCGGCCGGGTGCCAGGGGATCTCCGGCAGGCACGGGGCAGGCGGACTGCGGCCGCCGGTGTACTCCGCGGTATCCCGCGGCGGCGCCCCGAAACCGGCCCTGAGGCGGCGTGGCGCGAACCCGGGCCGGCCGGGGGCTGATCCCGGATGATCGCGCCATCCCCCCCCGCCCTGGAAGCCGGGTCTTCCCGCGCGTTTCGGCGATCCGGTGCCGCGGCAGCGGCAGGCGATCCCCGCCCGGGCCGCCCTTTACGACCCGCGGCCGCTCTTCCTTCGCGGACGGCTTGACGGGGCCTGACTGAACCGTCCCGGCATCCCGCTGACAGGGTCGCTTCTGGCCGGTCAGCGCTGACGGCTTTAGATTCCGTTCAAAACCATCTTATTATATATCTTATTTATATTTTTTTTATTAAAATTATATTTTCTATTATTTATTTAATTCTTTATATATAATTTTATATATTTAATATAAAATAAGTATATAAAAGTATTCTATATATACTATCGTTTCAAAACTGACATGTTATTTTTTAACGTGCCCTGAGTCGACACCTCCCCCCTCCAAAGCCATGGAAGGCATTCTGCTGGCGGGAGCCTGCCCGGACCGTCTTGAGAGCATCGGGGGCCGCCGATCCGTTCCGCCCGCCGCCGGCTCAGAGGCGCCTGAGCAGGTTGCGGATCCACCGGAGGCACAGCCTCAGGCGGGATTCCGCCCCGCCAGCGCGCCCAGCTTCCCGGACGCCTGCAGAACCGCCGCCCCGGGTATCCGCGGATCCAGCCTCCCGGACCGGCGCGGGCGTCTCCCGTTCCCCAGCGACACGCGTTCCCGCCTCCCGATCCCCCCCGGACGGGACGGCGGCGGCAGGCGCGCGCCCCCCCCCGCAGGCGGCTGCCGCCGCCTCGCGAGGCGATCCCGGATCGTCCTGCCCCCCGGATGCCCAGGCCGCAGGGATCTCCGGGATCTCCCCCGCCGCCCCGCGCACCGTCTCACGGAACCCCGGCTGCCCGCCCCGCGCCTCCGCGGCACGCCGGAGGGGGACCCGCGAGACCCCCGCCGTCTCCGCCCCGCCCCCGGGGGCCGCCGGCCCCCGCAGGCAGGCAGGCCGGTCCCCGCCCGTCCCCGGCGGCGGCGCGTAGTTCGTGATCAGGACCTCCAGGCTGCCGCCTTTCCTGGCGTTGTAGCTGGAATTGGAATAGTCGCTCGCGATGCAGGCGACCCGGTACTTCCGGCACCAGCCGAGGAGGATCCGGTTGAGGGCCCCCTTGTGGGAGAGGACGTTCGAGAGCGCGAACCTCACGCCGCGGGCGTCCAGCGAGTCCAGGAACCCGTGGAGCGCCTCCTCCTCGGCCTCCCGCCAGCGCTTGAAGCCCCGCGCCCCGTCGTTGTGGCTCCCCTGGGCGATGAGGTAGGGAGGATCGCAGTAGACGAGATCGTCCGGGCCCAGCCCGGAGACGTCCGCGGCGGCGAAGTCCGCGCAGGTGAAGGTCACCCCCGGCCGCTTGATGCGCTCCAGGAAAGAGAGGAGGTTGCGGCGCATGACCGCGGACAGGCGGCTCCGTCCCCGGCCGTAGGTGTTGTTGTACTCGAGCCTGCTGTTGAACCGGAACATGTAGTTGTACGAATGGCAGGCCAGCGCGAAGAGGTCCAGGGGGTCGCCGGTGCGGTTGTAGTGGAGCCGGAAGGCCGCGTAGGACGGGGGGTTGTCGCGGTCGAGGCCGTACTCGCGGACGCGGCGGTCGACCCGCTCCAGGATCTCCTCCGCGGGCCTCTCCCGGAAGGCCCGGTACATGCCGATGACCTTGACGTTGATGTCGTTGAAGACGACCCTCTCCGCGGGCACGTTGATGCCCACGTCGCACCCCCCGGCGAAGAGGTCGACGAAGGTGCCGATCCCCGGCGGGAAAAGCGGCAGGATCTGCGGGAGCAGCCTGTGCTTGCCGCCGATGTAGTTGAAGGGGCTCTTGAGGTAGGGCCCGCCCGGTCGCGGGGCGGGGGCGGGCCCGCCGGGGAGCGGGAGCCCCCCCCGCGGCGCGGGCCG
>JAITEZ010000211.1 GCA_031281735.1 Deltaproteobacteria bacterium
CAACGACGCCAACGACTGGTGGCGCCTCGGCGCCCGCGGCTTCCAGGGCGGGCGGCACGGGGCCTGCGACCTCAGGTACGTGGGCGGCGGCATCCTCACCCGCTACGACTTATCCGGCAACCACGTGGAGTTCGCCGCCCGCGTCGGCCGGGCCTCGGTCGAATGCTCGCCCGGCGTCTGGGCCCTGCGGGGCGCCTGGCTGGGCGTCAGCCGCGACTACGACGCCACCTGCTACGGCCTTGCACCTGGGCTACGGCCACGTCTTCCAGCTGGCGGACACCGTCTCCCTGGATCTCAGCCTCAAGTGGCTCTTCAGCCACCAGGACGGCGGCGACATCCTGACCCCGCAGGGCGGAAGGATCAGCCCCGACTACGTCAACTCCCCCGTCTGGTTCCTCCTCGCCCCCCGGCTGTTTCCCTCCGGTTTACCCAACCGTTCTGCCACTCACGCCCCCGCTTCCCCTGTTCCACCCGGCTCCCTTCCCATCGCGCTCCCGCTTCCACTCCCTCTCCCGCTCCCGCTCCCGCTCCCGCTCCTGCTCCCTCTCCCTCTCCCTCTCTTGCTCCCTCTCCCGCTCCTGCTCCCTCTCCCTCTCCCTCTCCCTCTCTTGCTCCCTCTCCCTCTCTTGCTCCCTCTCCCTCTCTTGCTCCCTCTCCCTCTCCCGCTCCTGCCCCTGCTCCCGCTCTCCCTCTCGCACTACATCCGTCTAACCGCCTGCCGTCCAGTCCGCCCCGCGTCTCTTATCTTCCCAATCGGACTATGCTAAAGTGTCGTATTCTGAACGCTGCCCGCCACCAAGTCTACCGGACACCCGGCCAACCGGATACCCCTGATGCGCTTCGAAAAGAACATCTTCGTCAAGGATCTCACCGAGGGGAGGGAAGTGAACATACCCCTCCTTGTGGTCTCCTCCTCCCAGGGCCTCACCAAGACCGGCAACCCCTACCTCACCCTGAAGCTCATGGACAGCTCCGGCACCCTCACGGGCAAGGTCTGGGACGACGTGGAGGGGATCAAGGCCAGGATAGTGCCCGGCAAGGTGGCTGCCTTCCGGGGGCAGACCTCGGTCTACCGGGGCGAGCTCCAGTTCACCGTCAAGAAGGCCTTCCCGCTGGACGACTCCGAATGCGACCCCGACGACTACCGGAACAGGTCCGCCAGGCCCCAGGCCGCCATGCGCGGGGAGCTCCTGGACATCCTCTCCGGCCTGCCCGACCCGGACTACCGGGCCTTCGCCCTGGCGGCCCTGGAGCACCCCGGGGCGGCGGGCTTCTGGACCGCCCCCGCCGCCAAGTACTTCCACCACGCCTACGCGGGGGGGCTCCTCGAGCACACGCTCTCGGTGGCCAGGCTGGCGGACTTCGCGGGCCGGCACTACGGGGGGCTCCTCAACCGCTCCCTCCTGGTGGCGGGGGCCGCCCTCCACGACATCGGCAAGGTCTGGGAGTTCACGGAGGGGCCGGACACCGACTACACCACCCGGGGGAGGCTGCTCGGCCACCTGGTGATAGGGCCCCTCTTCCTCGCGGAGGTGGCCCGGGGGCTGCCTGGCTTCCCCGAGACGAAGCTCCTCCTTCTCCAGCATCTCCTCGTGAGCCACCACGGCGCCCCCGACATGGGATCCACCGTCACCCCCAAGCTCCTCGAGGGCTTCGCCCTGCACTTCCTCGACAACCTGGACGGCAAGATCGCCGGGGTGGCCGGCATCCTCGCCCGGGAGGTGCGGCCCGACTCCGCCTGGCCCTCCTCGGAATGGACCACCTACAACCGCCAGCTGGAGTCCCACTTCATGGCCACCCCCCGCTCCCCGGAGGAGGATCGGGAGACCGCGGGCGAGGGGCCGGCGCAGGCGCAGGGCGGCCCCGCGGAACCCTCCGGCCGGGCCGCGCCGGGCGGCCCCGGCCCCCTCAGGACCCGCGCCGATGCGTCCCTGGGCTTCGGGAGCGTCCCGTCCGGCCGCGCCCCGGATCCTTCCGGGACGGCCCCGGGCCCGTCCGGCCGCGCCTCGGATCCGTCCGGGACGGCCTCCCCTCCGGCGGGAACCGCCTCGCCCCCCCCCGGGCGCGGGCACCCCCCCGCCAGGCCGGCCGCCCCCGCCGGCGGGAACGGCCCTCCCGCCTCGTTCGGCCTCTCCGCGACCCTCAGGATCCCCGCCGGCAAGCCCGTTGGCGCCCCTCCCGGCCGCGGGCCCGCCTCCCGCCCGGATCCCTGGGATCTCGCCCCGGCGGACGCCCCCGGCGCGCCCGAGGCCGACCCGGACACCTTCCCGGACGGCGGCGGCCCCCTGCCGCCGCCGGAAGACGCCCTCCCCCCCGATCCCGACCCGTTCCGGGATAACGCGGACGTCCCCGAGCCGCCGCCCGAGCCGGACTGGGAGCCCGGCCCCCCGCCGCCCGCCCCCGGGCCCCTCCCGGGCCGGGAGCGGGCGGATCCCTGGGACGCGATCCCGGAGGAGTTCGATTACGAGGCCCTGCCTGCCGAGGACACCGGAGCCGATCCGGACGGGACGGAAGGCCCCGCGAACCTGGGCGAACCCGTGGCGGAATACCGCCTGGACCGGAGCGGGGGCGGGGACTCCACTTCCGCCAAGGACGGGCAGGATCCCCCCGGGGGCCGGCCCGCGTCCGGCGAGGTGATCCAGGGGCCAGGCGGCCCACCTGATCCCGGCGCGGCCTCCGGTCCAGGCTTCGAGTCGTTCCCCGTGCCGGGCGGCGAAGTGTCCATCGTGTCAGGCGCCCCCCCGGAAGACGGGGGACTCCCTGGCAGGGGCTTCCCGTCGCCCCAAGGGGCCTCCGGCGGCACCGGCGTGGAGGATCCCGGGGATCCCCCCGCGGAATCCATCTCCGAGTACCGGCTGCCCGCCGGTGCGGTCGCGCCGCCACGGGAGGGGGCCACCCCCCCGGAAGCGGCCGGTGTGGCTCCCCGGCCCCCCGAGGCCTGGCCTCAGGCGGGTGACGCGGGTTCCCGAGAGGAACCCCCGGAAAAGGGGAGTCATAACCTGTCGGATTCCCCGGGCCTCACAGGTTCCGCGAGTCACCCCGTGCGGGAGGGTGATGCCGGTTCGGCGGGCCCCCCCGGCCCTGAGGACGATGCCGGTCCCGGGGTTCCCCCCGGCCCTGGGGACGATGCCGGTCCAGGGGTTCTTCCCGGCCCTGGGGACGATGCCGGTCCCGCGGTTCCTCCCGGGCTGGAGGGCGGCGCCGGTCCCGGGGCCCTCTCTGGCCTGGAGGGCGGTAGCGGGCCGCTCCAGGACTTGGAGATGGAGACCGGGCCCGGCATCGCGTCCGGCCTTCCCTCCAGTGATGTGCCAGGCCCCCCTTCTGTCAGGGAAGGCTCCGGTGGGGCTATCGCCGACGTGAGTGCCGGGACGGCGCAGGAGGATGGCGGAACCCGCCTGAATTGGAGCCCCCCGGAAGCCGCCTCCCAGGATCACTGCCCCGCCTTTCCCTCCAGCGGGCCCGGGCCGGCATCCTCAGGCGGGCCCGAGCCGGCTTCCTCCAGCATCCCCGGGCCGGCCTCCCCAGGCGTGCCTGGGGAGGCTTCCTCAGGCGGACACGAGCCGGCTTCCCCGTCCCCCTTGACCGATACCTCCCCGGCCCCGGCGTCCGAGTCCTCCCCGGCCCGGTGGCCCGTTCCCGAGACCGGAGAGGACGCCGATCCCGGCCCCTCCCTCCCGCGCCCCCGCGGCCTCTTCTGATGCCCTGGACGCTGGCGGGCGCGGAAGGGCCCAAGAGGGCGCTCGGGGGCATGCTCGCCTCGGGCAGGCTCCCCCACGCGGTGCTCCTCACCGGCCCGGCGGGGGCCGGGAAGTTCACCCTGGCGACGGATCTCGCCATGGCGGTCAACTGCGAGGCGCCCGGCGCCCCGGGGCCCCCCTGCGGGGAGTGCGTGTCCTGCCGGAAGATCCGGGAGGGCATCCACCCCGACGTGACGGTGCTCGCCCCCCGGGGGAGGAACGCCAGGCTGCCCATAGACGACGTGCGGGCCGTCCGGGACGCCCTGAACTTCAAGCCCTTCGAGGGCAGGGTCAAGACGGCGCTGGTCCGCTCGGCGGACAGCTTCACCGAGGAAAGCGGCGGGGCGCTTCTCAAGACCCTGGAGGAGCCCACGCCCGACACCCTCATCGTGCTCACGGCGGTGTCGTCCCAGGCGGTGATGCCCACCCTGGTGTCCCGCTGCGTGTCCTTCCGGATCCCCCCCCTCCCGCGCGAGGCGATCCTGAGAGGCCTCTCCGAGCGCCGGGGGCTCTCGGGCGCCGCCGCGGAGCTCCTGGCGGGCCTCTCCGGGGGCGCCCTGGGGAAGGCCCTCGCCATCGACCCGGAGACCGCCCTCCGGCTCCGGGAGGGCCTGGAGGGGGTGTTCTCGCGCCCCCGGGGGCCCCTGCGCCTCTCCCGGGCCATGCGCCTGGCCTCCGAGATGGCCGCCGAGTACGACAAGCTCAAGGCCCCCAAGGAGGATCCGGACAACGCCTCCGCCTCCGGCTGGCTGGAGACGGCGGAGCTCTCCCTGAGGCTATGGTGGAGGGACGCCGCCGTCCTGGGGGCCTCCGGGGACGCGGGGCTCCTGGACGGCCCCCCGCCCTCCCGTGCCCTGGCGGCATTCGCGGGGGAGCTGGAGGGGGACGATCTCCCGGCCTTCGAGGCGGCCTGCCACCGTCTCGTGGACGGGCTGGGGCGGTTCATCCGGGCTGACCTGCTTTTTGAAAACTTCTGGTCCGCCGTGCTAGAATGACCGGACGGCCGCTCCGGCGGGCCTTCCAGGGGGACAGCGGTCTTCCGGGGGCGCAGGCCCCGGTCAGCCGCGCGCGTCCCGGGGCGCGGGCCCTGCCGCCCGGGCCCTCCGCCGTGCGGCCCCGGATCCCGGCGGCGTGCCATCTGGCGCTCCTTCGCCGCGCTCCCCGGGGCCACCTCCGGCACGCGGGCCCGCACTGGGCACGCCACGATGCCCCTCCCGGCACGCGGGCCCGTACTGGGCACGCCCCGATGCCCCTCCCGGCACGCGGGCCCCTGCTGGGCAGGCCCCGGCCGGCCTTCCTGCCGATGAGCCGCAGGACCTGACAGCCCCGGCGGGAGGACGTCTCTCGCCGGCCCCTGCCGGGCTCTCCCCCGCCGGGGCCTTCCCCCGCCCTTCCCCAGAACTTCCCTCGCCAGGGTTTCCCGCGCCGAGACCCTCCCCTTCCGTTGCCGAGGCGCTTTCCGCAGGCAGCCCCCCCGCAGGCGGCTCTTCCCCGGGTCTTTCCTCAGGCCACCCGCGCCGGATCCGTTCCCCGCCGGGGCCCTCTCCGGCCAGCCCTCATCCGGCAGGCGTCCTCCCCGGCGGGTCACCGCCCGCCTGGCTTCTTCCCCGGTCGGCTACCGGCCCCGCCCCTTCCCTGCGGCGCGGCCCGGTCCGCCCTCCCGCGCGGGGGCCCCGCAGGCCGGGGATCGGCGCCGGGGTTGCCCGAAGCCGCCTCGCGGCCCGCCGCGGCCCGTCCCGTCCCCCTGCCGCCGGCCCCGTCCCGGTCCCGCGCCTTCCCGGCAGACCGCGAGCCCCGATGACCTCCAGTAGCGACAGACCCCCCGCCCCGCCCAAGGCGCCCGCGCCCAAAGGCTTCCCCGCCCGGCGCGTGGGGGTCAGGCAGCCCGTGCGGCCGGGGCCCCGCCCGTTGCGGGACGCCTCCTCCCTCCTGGGGGGCCAGAGGATCCTGCCCAAGCGGCCCCCGGTCTCCCGCGAGCCGGATCTCCCCTGCCGCCGCACCGTGAACGTGAGGCTCCGGGTGGGGGGGCAGATCCAGGCCTTCGAGTGCGGGGACCTCGAGCTCGATCTGGGCGACTGGGTGCTCGTGATGGTGGACGACCTCGTGCGCATGGGGGTCGTGGCCACCAGGCCCGTCATCCTTCCCGACGATCCCGGGGGGGACAGGGTGTTCCTCCCCCCCAACCGGAGGCTCCTGCGGGCGGCCGACCTGGACGACCTCGCCCGCCAGGCGGAGAACGAGCTGGAGGAGCGCGAGGCCTTCGAGTTCTGCGCGGGGGCGGCCAGGCGCCTCGGGCTCGTCATGAAGCTCGTCTGGGTCGAGAAGACCTTCGACGGCTTCAAGACCATCTTCTACTACACGGCCGACGACCGGGTGGACTTCCGCCAGCTCGTGAAGGATTTGGTCCGCCGCCTGCGCACCCGGGTGGAGATGCGCCAGATCTCCGTCCGTACCGAGGCCCTGATGCTGGGCGGCAACGGCCTCTGCGGGAGGCCCCTGTGCTGCGCGAGCTTCCTCAAGGATTTCTACCCCGTCTCCGTGCGCATGGCCAAGGAGCAGAACTTAGCCATCAACACCCTCAAGATCTCCGGGGTGTGCGGCAGGCTCATGTGCTGCCTCGCCTTCGAGAGCGAGGCCTGCGGGAGGTGCCCGAGGGGCCGGGGGGACGGCCCCGCGGTGAGGGGAGGGGAGGAGGGCCAGGCGGATCCCGGCCCCTCCCTGGCCGCAGCGTCCCCGTCCGGGGCGGGCGGCCCGGCCGGAGGGCAGGCGGACTCCCCTCCGGGGGCAAACGGCCCGGCCGCCGGGGAGGGCGGCTCCGCCGCCGCGGCACCCGGCCCGGCCGGCGGGCCGGCGGACTCCCCTCAAGGGACGCCAGGCCCGGCCGCCGGGGAGGACGGATCCCCCGGCGGGCAGCCGGGCCCGGACGGGGATGCGGCAGGACGGGCGGGCCGGGACTGAGCCCCTCTCCGGCTATGGGCGCCGTACCGCCCCCGGCGCGGGGGCGCGGTCATGGATCACGCCCGGCCGGGGACGCCCCCGGCGCTTCCCCCGGGGATAAGCCCCGGGAGGGCGCGGGACGCGGGGCGGGACGGCGCGAGGCCCCGCCGGCGCGGGCCCCCGGCGGAGACGCACTAGCCTTCCAGGATCCCGGCGACCTCGGTCATTGAGAGCCCCAGCGCGCCGCTGATCTCCTCCACGCTCATGTCGAGGGAGCGAAGGACCAGGACCGCATTTCTTTTGCGGGCCTGACCCTCCGCCTCCCTGGCCGCGCGCACAGCGTCCAGGGCCTTGCTCACCGCGTTCTGGGCCCTGTACTCCGCCTTGAGCCGGGTGTATTCCCCTCCGGTCAGGTTGTCCATCATCTGGTCGAGGTCGATACCCATCTTGGCAGGCGCCCCCCCGAGTTTCACGATCGCGTCCGGGGGGGCGATCCTCCCCCCGGCGCGGAGTCCGGGCGGCATCGTCCCCGGCATGCCGGGGTTCCCGGCCTTTCAGACAGGACGCGGACCGGCCCGAGATGCTCGCCGCCCGGAGCGGGATCGTCCGGTACGGTTCCGAGAGGGGCCGGGAAAAGCCCGGCGGGATGCTCCTCCGGCAGGGGAAGGCCGCCGGCGGCCGGGTCCCGGTCCCCGGTCACCGGCCGGGCTGGAATCCCGGGCCCCCTCGCCGGGGAAGGATTTCAGCGGGGGCGGCGAGGCGCCGGCGGAAAGGGCGGCGGAGACCCTCGGCGGCACGCGGCGTCCCTCCATTTTAGGGCTTTTCACGGCCATCGGCTAGGCGTACTCCGGGAACTGGACGATATCGAGGCCATCCGCGCCGGACGGCTGGGATCCCGTGATCTGGACGGGTCCGTCGCCCGGCCGGAACACGGGGCCGGGCCGGGGCGGTTCCGCGTCGGGCGGCCCGGAGCCCTCTACGAGGCCCGGGTCGACCCCGAAATGCCGGAGGAAGAGGCGGCGATCGGCGCCTGACAGGTATTCCCGATTGGTGTCCCCGCCTTGCGGGGAC
>JAITEZ010000260.1 GCA_031281735.1 Deltaproteobacteria bacterium
AGAGGTGTCGGTCCGCCCCCTCACTCTCCCGTGTCAGGCGGGGCCGGGGGGGCCGGCGTCAGCCCTTGTAGGTGAAGGCCAGGAGGGATCCGGGATTCTTCACGGCCTGGGACGGCAGCCCCTTCTCGTCCACGAGGTTGCCGGAGCTGTCGGTGATGACGTAGATGGTGCGGCCGTCGGGGCTCACGAGCACCTGGCGGTAGCGGTTGGCGGTATGGAAGTACTTCGCCAGGTCTCCCTGGGCCTGCTTGGAGTCCCCGCTCAAGGGCAATACGTAGAGGGCGCCGTTCTTGAGGCTGCTGACGATGATCGAGTTCCGCCAGGCCTCGATGGGGCCGTCGGGCGGATAGTAGTCCAGGCTGGAGGGGGCGATGGTGGCCCAGCCGAGGTAGGCCAGGGCGCCGAACTTTGGATCCGCGAAGCTGTAATCGCTGGGCATGGTGAAGAAGGTCCGGGCTGGCTCCTTGAAGTCCTTCCGGCTCCATGAGGATTCCTTGACGCTGGGCTGATCGGCGGGTATGTAGACGTCAGGCGCGATCTTGTCGCAGCCCGCCACGGCGGACCAGTCGATGTAGGCGTAGGCCTGATCGTCAGGATAGCCGGCAATGAGCGGCCAGCCGTAGTTGCCGCCGGACACCAGGATGTTCAGCTCGTCGTCGGTCGAGGGGCCGTGCTCCACCCCGAACAGCTGGTCCTTTATCCAGAGCAGTCCCTGGGGATTGCGGTGGCCCAGGGTGAAGACGTGGCTGCGGACGCCGTTCAAGACCGGGTTGTCGTCGGGGATGCCACCGTCCGGCTTGATGCGCAGGGTCTTGCCCACGTAGGCCGAAAGGTCGTTGGCCTTCAGCTCCTCCTCCGTGGGGAGACGCTGCGCCTCGTTGGGCTTGCAGCGGTTGGCTCCCTGGTTGTGGCCCAGCTCCCCCTTGCTCATGTAAAGCATGCCGTCCGGCCCGAAGACCAGCCTGCCGCCGTTATGGTCGCTGCCGGCGGGTATGCCCGCCAGGATGACCTGCGGCTCCACGAGCTTCTTGGCGGACGAGTCGTACCTGTACCGGACGATCTTCTGCAACTCCTTGTCGCCGTCGAGGTAGGTGTAGTTCAGGTACATCAGCCCTGCCTTGTCGAAATCCGGGGCCAGGGCGAGCCCCAGGAGCCCCTCGTGCTGGGGGCCGATTTTCGCGTCGGGCACTTCCAGAAGCACGGCGGTCTTCCCATCGGCCGGATCCACCTCCACGACGCGCTTGCCCTGGCGCTCGGTGATCCAGAGCTTGCCTCCCGGACCCCAGATCATCCCCCAGGGGGACTCCAGGCCCGCCACGACCACCCGGCTGTCGAAGGCTGGCTCGCCTGCCGTGATGGCCGCCGCCGGCGCCCCCGCCGGCGCCGCCTGGGCCAGGGTCGGGAACATGGCTGCCGCTACGAAAAGCATACTCAGGGCGAAAATTTCTTTAACTGACACTGGACAACTCCTCTGTCGGGCGCGTCCGCGCCCGGCCGCTCTCGAGACACGTCCCTCCACCGGATCGGACGCCGGCGCACAGCCTGGCGCACAGCCTGGCGGAAGGACGCCGCCGCCCCGACCGGAACAAAAACGACTCGGAGGATGAGTGCAAATCGGTCGGGCGAACAGACGGCGATTTGCAGAATTTCTGGCCTGCTGATACTGATGAAGGCGCTGGAAAGGCAGGTCGGCGGCCCGGTCCAATCCCGGCGCGGGAGCCCCTCCGATGAAGGATCGGGGCCGCGTCGCCCGCTGCATGCTACGGGCAACCACACTTCGCCGGCCGACATGTTACCGATCATGTCGACAGCACTCCCCTCCGGGGTGGAGGGGCCTTACGCCCGGTATTATACCACCTCTCGGTCAGGTGTCCAGGAAACGGTCGGCGTGGGCTGGTGGCGCGATGGCGATCGGCGGATCCGCGCCTCGGCGGGGAGGCCTCCGCGGCCTCCGCGGCGCCGGATGCCTGAAACGATTCCGGGGCGCCTTCCCTCATGAATGACCGGGAAACGCCGGAGTCCCCGCCGTCTGCGGACGATCTGCAGGCACGCGCGCCGTATCGGCCGGAGCCGCGGAGGTCTCTGCCTTCGTGCGGGTGCCTCGCGGAGCGGCGTGGCGCGGGGACGCCGGGGGGCGGCGCACCGGCGGTGACGGCCTGGAATAAGCCGCTAGCGGCATATGTATCGCAACTGTTGCCTATCATAGCCTGTGTAGGGTCCCACAATTGTAAAAGGCTAGGAGGCGTCGAGGGGCGGTCCGGTTGCCTGCCAGCGGAATGAGCGATTCCGGCGGGTGCCTATAGGGCGGCGGCAACCGGCGAAGGGCCATGCCACGGGGCGGGCTAGCCACGTCCGGCCGCTCCCGCCCCTCTTCGCCGAAGCCGGCGGGGTGGCTTACACCCGGATGCGGAGGACGGAGCCGCGCCTCGTCGGGGGCGGGCCGGGGCCGGACGGGGAGCGGGCCGGGCGGCCGGGACGCCGTAGTGTCATGCCGGGAAGCCCGTTCCGCCCCGGCCGCAGGCGGACGGTATGCGATACGGAACGATTGCCAAAGCCCGTCGTACCCGGTTCGGGGAAGACCCCGCGATAGAATCCCGGTGATGGCGAGGGGGGCGATGCCGTCCGCGCCGGGGACCTCGCCGGACCGTCGGCACTGCAGGCGCTCCGGGTCCAGGCGCCCGTGATGACGGTCCGCATCCACTTAGGCCTTCCGTGACCCACGGGATTTCACGGGGCGCGGCCGCCTTCGCTCGTCCGCCTCCCTGCGGCCGCCGCATCCGCGAACACCGGCCCCAGCGTCCGGCGAGCACCCGCCGGTACAGTGGCACATCCGATACGCCGCCGGCTCCGGGATGCCGCCGCGCCGCCGGTTTTCCCGGAAAGCGGCGGCCGGTTTTCCCGGAACGCGGCGGACGGCGGGGCCGCCGCCCCCGTTCCTGGTACTGTCATGGATGCCTTGCCGCCGGGCCCTCATCGCGCGCGGGCCGCGTCCCCTGCGGCGAGCCGCTTGCTCTGCCGGCGTGGGCCGTGAACACTCCGGCCCGCCTGCGCCCGGCGGATTATCCGCCGGGCGCGAAACGGTCGCGGCTCGGGTGCCGCGGACGGTGACCCCTGGGCGGTTTGCCGTTGTGCCCTCGCAGGACGGCGACTGCGGTCGGTCCGGGACGCGCGCGGCCCCTGCCTCCCCCCGGGCGGCGCGGTGTCCGTGCCGCCCGGATCGGGCGCCGCCTTCAGGTATCCCGCCCGGGGGCTTTCCGCGGCCGCCTGCCGCGCGGGGACGGCGCGCCGCGGGCGTGCCGCTGGCCGGGCGGCCCCGGTGCAGAGCCGCTTCCGGGCCGGTCGGCGCGCTACTGCGGGAGAGGTACGGCGGGAAGCCCGTGCTGCGTCTTCCGGGCAGGGTCGCGCACCGGCCTCGCGGCGGAATGGGAGGGCCGGCCCCGGGGCGGGCGGGGTGGCGGCAGGGGCCTTGCCGCCCCGCCGGGGATCGCGATCCCCTTCCGGGCCCGGCGGTGGCATGGCTGCGCCGCCGCGAGGAGGGTCCATGCCGAGGGGGGAGAGGTCGGCCTTCCCTGAATCGCGGCCTGGGGCTTCCGGGACGCGCCGTCTGCAGCTTCCGCAGGGGGGCCCAGGGGAGCCTGAACGGCGTGGCCGGAAGGCGCCGTCAATGACGGCGTCGCCGGCGGCCTCCTCCGCCGCCCCCGGTTACTGTCTCATGCTGCGCAAACGGTTCAATTTGGCGTCGGCTGGCCACATGGCAGGGCACCATGCCGCCGGAGGCCGTCGACGCCACTGGGCGTCCGGCCGTCACTGTTTACAGAAATGGGAAATTGTGTTAGGTAAAAGGGGGATAGTTATGGCCATTTAGGCAAATTGAGATCAAGTTAGGCTGGTTGACGCGGCGCGGCTGCGCCCGGAAACTCCCGGAGGGTCTGCATTGCCGAACTTCGCCTGCCATCTGGCCGTCGGCGCGGTCTCCTCCGCGCTGGCGGTGGCCTACGGGGACGCCCTCTACGGCCTGGGCAACACCGGCTCGACCCTGGCCTTCCTGGCCGGCGTATCGGGGGCGCTTCTCCCGGATCTTGACTCCGACACATCCAAGACCCTGCGCCTCTCGGGGGTGGTGGCGGGCCTGGGCGCGGCGGCCGCGGCGGCGGGTTTCGCGCTTTCCCCGGGCAATTTCCTCAACCGCCCCTGGCATCCGCTCCATGCGTCACTGGCGGCCTTCGGGGCCTTCCTGCTGTTCAACACCCTGATGATCGAGCTTCTCAAGCGCAATACCGTCCACAGGGGGCTCTTCCATTCCCTCGCGGTCCCCTTCCTTTATGCCGGCCTCTGGGCCGTCCTCTGCACGGGGATGGGACGCAGGATCGTCTTCGCGGTGTGGATCATGGGGGCGGGCGGGGTCTTCCTCCATCTGGTCCTGGACGCGGGCAAGAGCAGATCCTTCAGGCCCCTCAAGGTCTACACACAGGATCTCGGGGCGTCCACCCGGCTGTGGATCGCCACTGCCATGGTGAATTTCCTCGTGCTCGTGAACCCTTTCCTCCCGGCCTGAGGGACGGGCAGGCAGCGGGGATCCCTCCCAGAGGGGCGGCAGCCGGCCGGATCCGCGACGCCGCCCCCGGCGCACCGACGGACGGAGGCCACGGACTGCTTCCGGCCTGGTCGCCAGGACGGCCAGGAACCCCGGCTCCCGGCGGGGGCGGTGGCCTCGCGGCGAATCCCGTACGGACGGCGGTCGCGGCGGGGGAGCCGGGACCGCGCCCCCGCTGCGCCGTGCGCCGCCTCCGGCCGCCGGCCAGGGAGGCTCGCGGCTACTCGCGGCGGCGACCGGCCCCCTCCCCCCCGAAGCCCGGGGCGGAGGACGCCTGTGCGGCGCGTCCGTACCCCGGCCGCGTCTCCCGGGCCGGGTGGGCGCGGGGGTCTGTCTGCGGGGCGGGGGAGGGCCGCTCCCCCACGCCCCCACCGGGGCCCGCCGGGATCCAGGAGGCAAGACGGTCCCCAGCCGGAGGCGGGCCGCGCCGCGGAAGGCCCCTTTCCGCCTTTCCGGCGGGAGGCGGATCGATGTCCGGGAGGGGACGCGGCGTGGACGGAGGCGGGGAAATGCACCAGCAACGAGAGGCTTTCGGTCTCGGGATTATATCTTCCGGCCAGGCCCGCAGGCAGGCCCGAGCCCTTTCCGGATGTTGACAAGGGGATTCGGAGGGTGCTATAAATCCACCCGTGCCTCCTTATTGAAACTAAGAATCAATAGCAGATGCGGCTGTTGAGGATGAAAATCATTAACGGTATGCCGCGCCATCGCCCCGCCCTGAACCCCGGCCCCGTGCCCGCCCCGGCGTCTGGGGGGCCAGCCCCCACCCGCCCGCTGTTCCGCCGCGGGGCCGCCCCCATGAGCCAGCCATGCCCAGAGCCATCCCGTCCTGCCTAGCGGCAGCCCTCCTGAGCCTCGCCCTCTCCACGGCGCTGCTCGCCGACATAGAGTTGCCCGCCCCCCAGACCGAGGGTGGCGCCGGCGTCTTCGACGCCCTCAGGAAGCGGTCCTCCGCGGCGGGGGGGGACTTCTCCCCCGCCGAGGTGCCCCTCTCCGAGCTCTCGACCGTCCTCTGGGCCGCCACCGGCCTCAACCGGGGCGAGTCCGGCTGGACGGTTCCCATGGCGGACGGGCTCCCTCCCTACGTGGACGTGTACGCGCTCGGCAACGAGGGGGTCTTCCGCTACGACTGGAAAGCCCAGAGGCTGGCGGAGATCTCCCGTGAAAACGTCAAGGATCGGGTGGGCCGGCAGGGCTTCGTGCGTAGGGCGGCCTGGATCCTCGTGTTCGCGAGCAACCCCGAGGGTCTCGCCCAGCTCCGGAACCCGGACACGGGGGCGGAGTTCGCGCAGGTGCTCACCGGCGCCATGACCCAAAACGTCTACCTCGCCGCCGGGGCCCTGAAGCTCGGCGCCCGTTACATCCATTCCATCTACCAGGACGAGATCAAGGCCGCCCTCAGCCTCCCCGAGGGTTCGGTCCCCATCGCCCTGATGCTCCTGGGGAAGTGACGGGGGGCTGGCAGCGGCAGGGCGCGGGCCTGCCGGGGACAGTCCGCGTCTCGCGTGGCCCCGCCGGGGCCGGGGCCCCCCGCCTTCCCGGATCCCGCCATCCGCGGCGGGCCGCGGCCGCAGGCCGTCATCCGCCCCCGCCGCCCGGCCCCCTCCCGCCGTCCCGCGGGGGCGGGCCGCTCCCCACCCGCCCCACCTTCCGCCGGGTGCCCGAATGAACACCCTCCCCCCCGAGAACGGGACCGCCCGTATGACAGCCCGCTT
>JAITEZ010000212.1 GCA_031281735.1 Deltaproteobacteria bacterium
CCCCTCAGGAACCCTCCCCCGCCGTCCCGCCCGGGAGCGCCGTCCCGGGGCCGGGGACGAGCTCGGCCTCGGGGAAGGGGGCCGCGCCCGCGGGGGGAGCGGGTTCCGGCTTGCCGCCCCGGAGCCTCTCCAGGGCGCCGCGGAGGTTGGCCTCGGAATCGATCAGGAAGAGCCCCACGGTCACCACCTCCTCCCCGGCCTCGAGGCCGGCTAGCACCTGGGTGCGGTCCCGTGAGCTCCGCCCCACGGACACCCGCTTGGGCAGGAAGCTCCCGTCCGGGGCGCGGGTGATGACCCGCTTGTCGTCCCCGCCCAGATCGACCAGGCTCTGGGTGGGGACGAGCACCGCCTCGGGCTCCGTGGCCCGGAGCCGCAGGCGCGCGGTCATGCCCGGTATGAGGAGCCCCTCGGGGTTGGCCACCGCGAGCCTCACCGGCACCGCCCGGGTGGCGGGGTCGGCCCTGGGGAGCGTCTCCAGGCTGATGATCTCGAAGGCCCGGTCGGGATAGGCTGGGAGCGTGAGCCGGGCGCGGCCCCTGGCGAGGTGGAGATCCTTCTCGGGGACCCAGGCCGTGACCCAGGCCGGATCCACCCCCTGGATCACCGCGAGGGTCATGCCCTTCTCGACGTTCATGCCGGGGTACACGTCCAGCGCCGTGACCACCCCCGAGACGGGGGACGAGATCGCAAGCTCCGTCTGGACCCTGCCCGTCCGGTCCACCGCCGCGAGCATCTCCTCGGGCATCCCGGAGAGCCGCATCTTCTCGCGCACCCCCGAGACGAGGGAGCGCCCCGCCCCCTGGGACTTGAGGAGCAGGTACTCGGACTGGTCCGAGGCCCAGGCGGGGACGGTCACGACCGCGATGGGCGCGCCCGCCTCCACGCGGTCGCCCACGGCCAGCGGGGTGGCCTCGGACACGAAGCCGTCGGCCCTGGGCTGGAGCCTCGCCGTCATGTGGCTGTTGAATTCCACCTCCGCCGGGAAGTCCCGCGAGAAGGAGAGCCTGCCCAGCTCGGCGGGGACGGTCCTGACCCCGAGGTTCTGGAGCTGGACAGGATCTATGACGATCCCCCCCCCGGCGGACTCCTCCGCGTAGCGGGGGACGAGATCCATGTCCATGTAGGGGGACTTCCCCGGCCTGTCGAAGCGGTTGCCGGGGTACATGGGGTCATACCAGTAGAGCACCCGCCGTCCCGTCCCGTCCGTGTGCCCCCCCCCGCCCGTCCCGGCGGGGGCGGCGGCCGGGGGGGGGGAGGCGTCGCCGCCGCCGGCCGGGAGCGCCGGGGCGGCATGGGTCAGGTGACCCGCCTCCTGCTCCCGCCCCTCGGCCCCCCGGCTCGGGGGGAGGAGGGCGAGGGAGGCCAGGGCGAGCGCCGCTAGAGCCAGGAGGGAGGCCGGGGCCGTGGGCAAGGCGGGCAGCCCGGCGGCCAGGGGGCCCCGGGCGGGGCGGCGGCCGGCGGCGGGAGGGCCCGCCGCCGGCATGGGGGGCGGCGTCGTCGGTGTTGCCATCATTCGACCTCCAGATCCGCTATAGCGTAGGCGGCGTCGGGACCCGTCCCCGTGATCCTGAGGTCGAAGCGGATCTCGTCGCCCTCCCTCAGGCCCTCCAGGAGGGTCGGGTCCTCCACCGGGAAGCGCATGGTCATCCCTTCCCAGCGGAGGGCGGGGATGGCCTCGTGATCGAGCACCACGGCCGTGCCCGCGGCATCGATCTCCTTCACCACGCCGCGCGCCACCAGGACGGCGGCCGGGCCGGCGGGGGCGGCCGCGGCGGGCGGCCGGGCGGCGTCGCCGCGGCCATGCCCGCCCCCGTGCCCGGCGTGCCCTTGCGCGAGAAGGGGCGCGGCAGGCAGGGAGGCCAGGAGGAGGGCCATGGCGAGTGACGGGATCAGGGCGGCGGCCGAGAGGGGCGAGGGGGTGTTCTTGGGCATTGTCGGTCTCCTGGGGGCAGCTGGGGCCCTCCTGCAGGGGTTGGAGCGGCGTGGCGGTCCGGATGCCGCCGGGGGGCGGGCCTCAGTCCGCGGCCTCGGGGGGAGGGATGCCGGGCCGCCTTTCCGCGGGTTCGCCGGGGGTCTTCCTCTCGTCCCCGGGGGGGCGGCCCGGGGCCGCCGGGATCCCTCCGGGGAGGCCGGCCGGATCGAGCCCGCCCCCCAGGGCCGCGTAGAGGCTGACGGAGTTCGAGAGCCAGGCCCTGCGGGCGTCCAGGTAGTCCATCTCGGCCTCGAAGACCGCCCGCTGGGCGTCCAGGACCTCCAGGTAGCTGGAGGCCCCGCCCAGGTAGCGGTTCTCGGCGAGCCGGAGCACCCGGCGCTGGGTGGCGAGGTACCTGCGGGAGGCGTCGAGCCTCCCCCTGATCCCCGCCCGGGCGGCGAGGGCGTCCGCGGCCTCCCGGAAGGCGGCCTGGATGGCCTTCTCGTAGGAGGCCACGGCCTTGTCGCGGCGGATCTCCGCGAGATCCAGGTTGGCGCGGTTGCGCCCCCCCGCGAACAGGGGGAGGGAGACGGCCGGGGTGAAGTTCCAGCGGTTCGAGGGTGGGGTGAAGAGCTCGCTCAGTTCCGCGCTCATGAAACCCAGGACCCCCGTGAGCGAGATGGAGGGGAAGAAGGCGGCCCGGGCCGCGCCTATGTCGTAGTGGGAGGCGCGGAGCATGTGCTCGGCCGCGAGCACGTCCGGCCTCGCGAGCAGGACGGAGGAGGGGATCTCCCCCGCGAGGCCCGCGGGCTCCCAGGCGGAGAGGTCCAGCGGCTCCGGGAGGCCCGCGGGCGAGAGGTCGCCCGTCAGGAGGTTCAGGGAGTTCAGGGCCACGGCCTTGTCGGCCCGCATGGCGGCCACCCGCGCCTCCGCGAACTCCGTCTGGCCCCTGGCCTGCTCGAGCTCCAGGAGATCCGCCTGGCCCGCGACGATCCTCCTCTCTATGAAGGCGAGGGAGTCCCGGTAGGAGGAGAGGGCCCTTTCCGAGGCCGTCTCCTTCTGGGCCGCGAGCCGCCAGGCGAGGTAGCTTTCCGCCACCTGCGAGACCAGGGCGATCCGGAAGGCCCGCCAGTCCTCCCCCGAGGCGAGGTACTCCTCGTAGGCGGCCCGGTCCATGTCCCGGAGCCTCCCGAAGAGATCGAGATCGAAGCCGGGGAGGCTCAGCTCGGCCGAGTAGCTCTCCGCGGTGCGTCTCCGGCGCCCCCCGGAGACCGTCTCCGAGGCCATGGCCTCGGCCCCGGGGAACCTTTCGGACCGGGCGAGGTCGGACTGCGCCCTCGCCTCCAGGAGGGTCAGGTAGCTTATCCTCAGGTCCCGGTTCCCGGCGAGGGCGGCGGCAACGAGGGCCCGGAGCCGGGGCTCGGGGTAGAAGACCCCGAGCCCCAGCCCGGCGGCCCCGGCCGCCGGGGCCCCGTCCTCCCCGCCCCCGGCGTCCCCGGGGGGGAGGGAGGACGGCACCGGCGCCGCAGGGCGGATGTAGTCAGGGGCCAGCGAGCAGCCCGGCAGGAGGAGGGACGCCGCCGCCAGGAGGAGGGCAGCCATGGCGGGGAGGGATCCTCCGGCCGGGGCGTCCGGGCAGGCCGGTGGGGGTGCGCCCGGCCTGCGGGCCGGGAGGCGCGGGGGGGCCGGGGTGCCGCAGGGGAGGGTGGCCTCTCCGGACGGGCGGCGGCGGAGGCTGGCGTTAGGCATGGCGGCGCCTTTGGGTGCGGGCGGGGCCGTCAGGCCCCGGGGCCCGGCGGGAGGATTCCGGGTGGCTTTCCGCGAGGGGCCCGGAGCATCGGTCGGCGCGGGGGCGGGCACGCCCGCCGCCCCGGCGGGAGTCCGCCGTGAGGGGCCGGGGCCGGGCCTCCGGGGATCGCCGCCGGGGGCCCTCAGCGGGGAGCGCCTGCGGCGGCCCGTGACGGGAGGGCGCCCGCGAGGCGGGGCTGGCCCCGCAGGGCCGCGGCCGCGGGGGGGCGCGGCCCGGGACGTGCGGAAACCCCTTCCGGACGCGCTGGGGGCACCACGGTCCCCGGGCGGAGAAGGTAAGCGGAAAGACGTGTGTGTGGGCGTTTCAGAGGAGGATGGGGCCGGAGGGACGGGGAGGACGGAAAAGGCTGCGCGCGGGGGGCACGGGGAGGGGGGGGTCGAGCAGGGGGAAAGGCGGGCCGCCCGCGAGGGCGGAGATTTGCGGGAACGGTGCGGGGACGGAGGCGGCGGGCGGCGGGGAGCAGCCCAGGAGGCCGCAGGGGGCGTGATCCGCCCCGGCGCCGTCCCCGGCGGCGGGCTGGGCGGGGGACGGGACGCTGGAGGACCCGTGATGTCCGGCATGGTGGTCGGCCGGTGCGGCAGCGCCGTGTCCGGCATGAACGGCCTGGCTCCCGTGGCCTGCATGGCTAACATGGCCGGGCGCGGCCGGAACGGGCGGCGGGGCGGCAGGAACCGCCGCGTCCCGGGGAGATGGGGCGGCATTGACGCAACAGAAGAGCGAGGCCCTCAGGGCGGCCAGGCCCCAGGACGGGGTGAGGAGGGTACACGCCAGCAGGGTTGTCACGAAAATGCTCTTCCGCATGCCGGGAAACTAGCACAGGGCTCCGAAGGGTGTCAATGCGGTCGGCCGGAAGCCGCGGCCGCTGCCGCGGGCGGCCGCGGCCGGTCTCAAGAGCCTGTGCCGGCGGGCGTGGATGGCGCGCGGGGCAAGCGGGAACGGGCGCCCCGTCTCCAGGGGGGGGGCGAAGGCGGGATTGCCGGATAATACGCTTGTACGGACTGTTATGGATGGATCTTCTAGGATGGCACGGATCGTGCGATTGTACGGTATCGTGCTGGTTGCACGGATTATATGCATCTCATGGATTGTGCGGCCTGTGCTATCATGCCGGGCCGTCGAGCCGGGCGGCGCGGCCGCCCGCCTGCGGGAGCCGGGTACGCCGCCCGGCCGCCCGTCGCGGCCCCGCCCCGGGGAGGCGGCGGGTGTCCGGAAAGGGCGGGACGCGTCCGCGGGGGATCCCGGTGAACCGTTGCACGGGGCATGCCAGGGCGGGCGCCCCCGAAGCCCTTGCCTCTTTTTTTTTAGGCGATTAGGGCTTAAACTGGACGCCGAATCCGTTGCGCGTCACTAGGGACAAGGCCACCGGCGCCCCGGCCTTTCCGGAACGGGACGCCGGTCCGGGCCCGGGGGCGGATCCCCGGGCCCGGAAGGGACCCGTCCCTCCGGCAGATCGCCTCCCGACTCGGGGCGGCGCCCTTACCGGGGGCCGGCGGCCCGCCGCCTGGGCGGCGCGGATCCCGTCCCGGTGCCGCTCGCGCCACCTGCCACGCCGGGCGCCCCGAAGGGGGGGCCGCCCGGCCCCCCCGCGGCCCCCGGAGCCCGCGCGAGCCCCGGGCGCCGTCCCCGTCCCCGCCTCCCGGGTTGAGGGATCCCGGCGCGGCGCGTGACCAGCCTATGGTGCACCATTGCAGACCCTCAACGGGCTCAACGCCCTCACCCTGGCCTTCGTCGCCCTCTGCGCCTTCGCGATAGGGTACCGCTTCTACGGGCTCTGGCTAGCCAGGAAGGTCCTCCGCCTGGATCCGGCCCGCCTCACCCCAGCCTCCCTGCGGGAAGACGGGGTGGATTTCGTGAAGACGGACAAGAGGGTCCTCTTCGGGTTCCACTTCTCCAGCATCTCGGCCGCCGGCCCGCTCCTGGGGCCCGTCCTCGCGGTGCAGTTCGGGTACATGCCGGGCGCCCTGTGGATCATCGTCGGGTGCGTGGTGGCGGGGGCCGTACACGACATGGTGATACTCTTCGCCTCGGTGCGGCACCAGGCGCGGGGCATCGCCAACGTGGCCGAGGCCGAGATAGGCCGCTTCGCGGGCACGGCCGTCTTCCTGGCCGTGTTCTTCATCCTGGTGCTCACCCTCGCGGTCCTCTCCATCTCCGTCGTGAACGCCATGTGCGACTCCCCCTGGGGGATCTTCACGGTGGCGGCGACCATCCCGATCGCGATCCTCATGGGGATCCTTCTGAGGATCTTCGGGACGGGCGCGGTGATCCCGGTGTCCGCGATGGGGGTGGGCCTGCTCCTCGTCTGCATCCTGGTGGGGCCCTTCGTCGCTGACAACAGGGTCCTCTCCGGGATTTTCACCCTCAGGCGCGAGACCCTCCTGTGGATCATCCCGGCCTACGCCTGCATCGCCTCGTCGCTCCCCGTCTGGCTCCTCCTGAGCCCGCGGGACTACCTCTCCAGCTATCTCAAGATAGGCACCGTGGCCATACTCGCCGTGTCGATCCTGATAGTCCGGCCCGAGCTCCAGATGGCGCCCGTGACGGAGTTCGTCTCGGGCGGCGGCCCCAACGTGCCGGGCCCCATCTTCCCGTTCCTCTTCATCACCATCGCCTGCGGGGCGCTCTCGGGCTTCCACGCCATCATCGGCACGGGCACCACCCCCAAGATGCTGGCGAGCGAGGAGCACATCCTCTTCGTGGGCTACGGGGCCATGCTCACCGAGGGCTTCGTGGCCGTGATGGCGCTCATCGCCGCCGGGATACTCATCCCGGCCGACTACTTCGCCATCACCGCCTCGGCCGACAAGTTCGCGGCCCTGGGCATGGAGACCGTGGATCTCCCCGCCCTCTCCGCCGCCGTCCGCGAGCAGCTGGCCGGGCGCCCGGGGGGGGCGGTGACGCTCGCCGCGGGCATGTCCGCCATCTTCAGCTCCGTCCCCTACATGACGGGGCTGGTGTCCTACTGGTTCCACTTCTGCATCATGTTCGAGGCGGTCTTCATCATCACCGCCATCGACACCGGCACCCGGGTGGGCCGCTTCTTCCTCCAGGAGGCCCTGGGGCGCTACGTGCCCAGGCTCTCCGACCGGAACTGGTGGCCGGGGATAGTCGTCACCTCCGTGGCCTTCACCTCGCTCTGGGCCTACCTGGTCATAACGGGCGACATCTTCACCATCTGGCCCCTCTTCGGCATGTGCAACCAGCTCCTCGCCTCCTGCGCCCTCATGCTCGGGACCAGCATGCTCTTGCGGCTCCGCCGCGGCCGCTACGCCCTGACCACCGCCGTGCCGGGGATCCTCATGTCCGTGGTCTGCTTCTGGGCCGGGGCCATCCAGATCTTCGGGAGCTACATCCCCTCGGGCCAGTGGGTGCTGGCGGGCCTCGGGCTCTTCATCGTGGCCCTCATGTCGGTCGTCCTGGTCATGACCGTCCGCCGCTGGGTGGAGCTCCTCATGATCAAGTCCCCCACCGTCGACCAGTTCGGGGAGCCCGTCCTCGCCCTGGCCGGCGACAGCGATCTCCGTGCCTAGGCCGGGGGAGGGCAGGGGCCGCCCCGCGCCGCCCCGCGGCGCGGGGGGCGGATCGCCCCGGCGCCCGGCCGCGACGAGGCGCGCCCTGGCCGCGGCGCTCCTCGTCGCGGCCGCGGCTGCCCTGCTCTCCTGCGAGCCCCGGACCCTCAACCAGCGGGACGAGGACATGGTGCTCTCCTACATCCGGGACTTCCGGAGGATACCGGGGGTCACCCAGGTCGAGATCAACGCCGTCGAGTCCTTCCAGGCCCAGGGGAGGATGTTCAGCTTCGGGACCCTGCGGAGCGCCGAGGCGTTCCAGGGGCAGTCGGGGAAGCCCGCGGGCTTCCTCATAGCCTTCTCGGGGTTCCTGACCGACATGTTCCGGCTGCAGTTCCAGCACGCCTTCTACGAGCGCGGCGAGCTCGGGCCGGCGCTCACCCAGGGCTGGCTGGACTTCGCGAGCGAGGTGGAGGCCGGGGACCCGGCCGTCTTCAACACCGCCCCCATCTACGAGAGGATAGTGAAGGTCTTCAAGGCCCGGGGCACGGGGGACCTGCGGGAGCTCTCGGCCAAGAGGGTCCCGCGCTTCGGCTTCATGAGGGGGTCGGGCATCCGGGAGAGGGTGCTCGCGGCGACGCCCTTCAGGGTGGAGGTGACGGAGATCGCCTCCTACCGGGAGGCCGCGTCCTCGCTCATGCTGGCGCAGCTGGACGCCTTCTTCGAGGAGTCGAGCGCCCTCTCCTTCTTCGACTCCTGGGACGGCATCGTGGCGGAGGACTACTTCCCCCCCATCGACCTGCCGCTCGTCTTCGCGACGGGGAGCCCGGAGCTCTCCCCCGTCATCAGCATCGTCCAGAAGTTCATCCTGGCCGGCGGGGACGAGTACCTCTCCCGGCTCTACGCCGAGTCCAGCCAGGAGAACCAGCGCTACCTCTTCGAGTCCGGGCTCCTGCGCTCCCAGCGGGCCTGGCTAAGGGACGTCAAGGAGTCGGGGAGGCCCATCCGCGTGGCGGCCGAGACCGACGACTACCCGGTGAGCTTCTACAACGAGCAGTCCGGCGAGTTCCAGGGCATCGCCCACGACGCCCTGGCCGAGGTCTCCCGGCTCACGGGACTCACCTTCGAGATAGCGAACCCCCCGGGGCTCCCGGTGGACGACCTGGAGCTCATGGTGCTCTCGGGCGAGGCGGAAATCCTCGCCACCTTCAACTACATGTACCAGGAGCAGCTGGGCCTCCTGCTCGCGCCGCGGCCGCACTCCTGGGACCGCTTCGCGCTCCTCACCACCCTCGAGAGCCCGGAGATCAAGTTCGACCAGCTCTTCTACGGGACCGTGGGGCTGGTGCGCGGGGACCGGCGGAGCGAGCTCTTCCGCAAGTGGTTCCCCAACAGCCGCAACATCATCTGGTACCGCGGCCTGGGAAACGCCCTGGAGGCGCTGAAGCGCGGCGACATCATGTACGTGATGGGCTCCACGAACCTCCTCCTGTCGCTCACCAACTACCGGGAGGATCCCAGCTTCAAGGCGGGGCTCATCTTCGAGTACAACGTCCCCTTCGGCTTCGCCTTCGGGACGCGGGACATGGAGCTCAGGGAGGTGGTGGGCAAGGCCGCGTCCATGGTGTCCATACCGCAGATTAACGAGCGGTGGAACTCGCGCATGTTCGACTACAACCGCAAGTTCCTGCGCGACACCCTGCCCTTCGTGGCGGTCTTCCTGGCGCTCCTGCTCGCGGTGGTGATGCGGCTCATCCACGAGAACCTCAAGAACCGCCGCCTGAACCGGGATCTCGAGAGGCTGGTGGACGAGCGCACCGCGAGGCTCCGTGAGGCCCAGGTGGATCTCGACCGGGAGCGCCAGCTCTTCAAGCGCATCCTCGACTCCTGCCCGCTGTGCTTCACGATCACCCTGGACGGCTTCGTGACCTTCCTCACCCCCTTCGCCGAGAGCTTCCTCGGGATGAAGGAGGGCGACAGCGTCTACCGCTGCTTCGCGGTCAAGGACGAGCTGGAGAGCGCTCTCGCCGACCTCTCCGCGGGCGAGAGCCTGAACTGGCGGCCCATTCGGGTCTACCGCATCGACGGGGCCGTGCGCGAGGTGCTGGTGAACGCCTTCACCTCCGACTACTACGGCCGGCCGGGGGTCATGACCTGGTTCACCGACGTCACCGAGCTGAGGGAGAACGCCCGCGACCTCGCCCTGGCCCGGGACATCGCCGAGGACTCTGCCAAGGCCAAGAGCGAGTTCCTGGCCAACATGTCCCACGAGATCCGCACCCCCATGAACGCCATCGTGGGCCTGACGCAGCTCACCCTCCAGACCAGCCTCTCCGACGTCCAGAGGGACTACCTGGAGAAGACCTCGGCCGCCGCGAAGTCGCTGCTGGGCATCATCAACGACATCCTGGACTTCACGAAGATAGAGGCCGGCAAGCTCTCCATGGAGCGCATCGAGTTCCAGCTCGAGGAGGTCATCGACGCGGCCCTGACCGTCGCCCTCGTGCGCGCCAACGAGAAGGGCCTGGAGATCCTCCTCTCCATCGGCCCCGACACCCCCACCAGCCTCGAGGGGGACCCCCTGCGGCTCGGGCAGATCCTCAACAACCTCATGAGCAACGCGGTCAAGTTCACCGAGAGGGGCCGCGTGACCCTCTCCATCGACACCCTCCAGGAGAGCCACGGCCAGGCCATCCTGAAGTTCAGGATCGAGGACACGGGCATCGGGCTCTCGGAGGAGCAGATCCGCAAGCTCTTCACCGCCTTCAACCAGGCCGACTCCTCGGTCACGCGCCGCTTCGGGGGCACGGGGCTGGGGCTCGCCATCTCCAAGCGCCTGGTGGAGATGATGGGCGGCAATATCTGGTGCGAGGGCGAGCCGGGCAGGGGGAGCACCTTCTTCTTCACCGCCATGTTCGGGATAACGGACCAGAGGCGGCGCTACGCCTCCTTCCAGGAGGACCTGAAGTCCCTCACCTGCCTCGCCGTGGACGACTACGAGCCCGCGCTCACGGCCATCCGCGACGAGCTGCGGTCCCTGGGGCTCAAGGTCGTCACGGCCTCCTCCGGCCCCGAGGCCCTCGGGCTCGTCGAGGGGGCCCTCGGGGGGGGCCAGGCCGACGGCGCGGGCAAGGCCGCGGGCGGTGCGCGGAAGCCCCCCATGCCGGACGTGGTCATCCTGGACTGGCAGATGCCGGACTGGGACGGGCTGGAGACCGCCCGCCGCATCCGGGAGGCCGTGCCCGAGAAGATGCGCCCCGCCATGATCATCGCCACCTCCCACGACCGGGAGGACATAGCCACGGAGGCCCGGGAGGCCGGCATCCGGGTGATCATCCCCAAGCCGGTGGTGGCCTCCTCCCTCGTGTCCGCCATCGGGGAGAGCCTGTCGCTCGCCCGCCGCGCCACCGTCAAGGCCAAGCGGCGGGCGTCCATGGACGCCTCCCAGGTGGCGCACCTCAAGGGCTCCCTCATCCTCCTCGCCGAGGACAACGAGGTGAACCAGCTCGTGGCGATGAAGCTCCTCAAGAACGCCGGCTTCGAGGTGGACATCGCCTCCAACGGCCGGGAGGCCTTCGACAAGGTCCAGTCCCGCGACTACGCCCTCGTCCTGATGGACATCCAGATGCCCGAGATGGACGGGCTCACCGCCACCCGGGCCATCAGGGCGCTCCCCGGCTACGAGAGCCTCCCCATCGTGGCCATGACCGCCCACGCCATGAGCGGGGACCGGGATCTCAGCATCGCCGCCGGCATGAACGACCACATCACGAAGCCCATCAACCTGGACGCCCTGTTCGCCGCCCTGAACAAGTGGATCAAGATCCCGCCCCCTGACGCGGGGCCGGGGGGGGAGGGCGGCGTGCCCCCGGGCGGGGACGCCGCAGCGGCGGGCGTCACGGAGGCGGCGAAGAACGCCTGAGGGCGTCGCGGGGGCGGCGGGGCACGCCTGAGGGCGGGGGCCCGTGCCTCCCGGGGGATGCGCCCCGCCCCGGCGGGAGGGGAGGGGCCCTGGCCGGAAGCGCGGCCTGCCGCCGCTCCCCGGCCCTCCGCCGGCCCCCGGACGGGCTCCCTTCCTCCTTCGCGGCTTCCGGCCGGGGATGCCCCCCGCCGCCGGGGAGGTATGCTCCCGTCCATGTCCTCCCGCCGGGGATCCTGCGGTCACCCGGAAGGGGCACGCCGGTTCCGGGGCGGAGGTGCTTCGCCCCTGGCCTTGGGGCGTCCCTCCCTGCCCTCCTGAGGGCATTCCCCCCCCTGGCCTGGTGTGGTCTGCGGGGGGCGCCTCAGGGACGTCGGAGCGGCCTGCGGCGGCCCGGGCATGCGGTCGCTGGCCGGTGTTGCCGTAATCCCGCCTGGCCGCCTCCTTGCCTCCCGGCCCTCCAGTCTTCCCCGGTTTTCCCGCCCGCTCCGCATCCCCCCGGGTTTTCCTCGCCGATCCCCGGAGCGACCCTTCCGCCTGACGGCAGACCGCCTGCGGTCACCCGCGGATCCGTCTCGCCGGCCGGGCGTGTCCTGTCATATTTGACTTGTATATTAGTAAATATATATTTTTATATTTAAATAAATATTACTATAAAATAAAATAAAATAAAAATAAAATAAAATTTAAATATATAAATATGGTTAGTGAGTGAAACCTGAACGTTTCGCGGGAGTAATCGCGAACCGGCCGGGGAAGCCCGCCGGGGGACAGGCGAAACGCGCGCATCGGGGGCGCCCTTGCCGCGAATAGAAAAGGGTGGTAGATTTTATAAAACGGATACTTTTCCGCCATATACTCACCGCCCCTATTGTGACTGACTCAGCCGGGCCGATCCTCCGGGAACGCCTGCCCCGGCGGCGACCTCGCCGCCGGGGCAGGGTCGGGGATCATGCCGTACCGCGGGCCCGCGCCGCCCTCCGGCGCCCCCCTCGGGCCGCGCGGTTCCGGCCCCGGCTTCACGGAAGGGAAAGCGACCGCGCGACCCCGCGCGGTCGCGATAAAGCGCTGCCCAAGGAGGCGCGGACTTGCCCATGGCCGCGGCCCAGGCGACCAAACGGGCGGCGGGGCCGCCGCCGCCCATCGCCCCGCCCCCCGCCCCCCCCGCCGCCGGGGCGGGGGCCCCGGCGTCCCCCGGCATCAACCCGGAGAAGGACATCGCGGACGAGGTGCGTTCCGGCCTCCAGCTCTTCGTGGTGGCGGTGAAGAACTGCGCCCTGTACCCCGAGAACAGCAAGATCCGGCGGGGCTCGCTCGACAAGCTGGAGGGGTGGTTCACGAGGTTCCTGGACGAGCACGAGTCCCTGAAGCTCTTCGTGGATCTCGACAGCTTCCTCTTCCAGGGGATCCAGGTCTTCCAGGAGAAGCCCGGCGAGTCCGCCATGGTCTTCCCCTACTTCCGGGACGGGGTGCAGTGGATAGAGTTCATGGAGGGCATGGAGGCCGCCGAGCTCGAGACCCTCATCGAGAAGATGAACCGCTTCCGCATGCTCCGGGAGGAGGACGAGGACGACCTGGTGACCGCCCTCTGGGAGGCGGACCTCCAGAACATCAAGTACAAGACCGCCAACGAGTTCTGGGAGATAGACCCCATTACCGAGATAGCCTCCTTCAAGGTGGCGGTGGGCCAGGCCGCCGAGCCCCTGAAGGGGCTGGCCGACCTCAAGGCCGTTGCCCCGGCGGCCGGGAAACGCTCGCCGGAGGCGAACCGCGGCCGAACCCTGGGGGCGCTCCTCAGCTGGATCAGGGACTCCGGCCGCAGGCGCGGCCAGGAGGCCCCGCTCTTCCCGCCGGACGGTGAGCTCGTCCCCCCGGACACGGGCCTGGGCGGGAGCGAGGGCCAGGGCGAGAGCCAGGACGAGGAGAGCCTGGACGGTCACCTGCGGAACCAGCCCTGGGCCGTAACCCCCCAGGAGAAGGCCCAGATGGAGCGGCTCCTCTCGGACGAGTCCCGCAAATCCCATCTGGGCCTGGGGATAGACCTCACCCTGGCCCTCCTGCACCAGTACCGGGACGCCGACAGCCAGGGGACGATCATGAAGTTCCTGGCCGAGATGGTGAAGTTCGCCTTCGCCAGGGGGGACTTCGGCGCGCCGATCCTCATCCTCGGGAAGCTCGAGGGCCTCATCCGGTCCGCCGCGCCCGAGCTCGACTCCATCCGGGCCGAGTTCCCCCGCTGGCTCGCCACCGAGCCCGTGATGGAGGGGCTGGCCGCCCTGGAGCCCGCGGGCGAGAGGCCGGCGGAGGACGCGGTGGCCTTCCACCGCTTCCTCACGGTGCTCCCGGCGGACGCCCACCGCCTCCTCGGCGAGACCGCCGCCAAGTGCCGGGACGAGACGGTCAGGAGCCAGCTCCTGGGGGCGGTGGCCGACCGCGCCGCCAGCGGGGGCCACGAGCTGGGGCTCCACCTGAACACCGTGCTCTCCCCGCAGGATCTCTCCGCCCTGGTGGGCATGCTCAGGAACCGCGAGATCAGGGGCCTGACCGAGTTCCTGACCGCCATCTCCCGCCACGTCCAGAGGCCGGTGCGGGAGGTGGCCTCCCGCATCCTCCTGGAGCGCAACACCGATCTCATCGCCAGCGTCCCTCACCTCCTGGCCGAGCCCGACCCGGCACTCGCCCGGCAGATCTACTGGCAGCTGGGCCAGCGCCGGAGCCCCGTGGTCGAGAAGGCCATCCTGACCTTCCTCTCCCAGACCCTCGAGCTCGGCGTGACCCGCTCCCACGAGCTTCTCCTCATGAGCTACCGCACCCTGGGCCTGGCCTGCGCCACCAGGCGGGCCGCCGACTTCGCCTCCGACGTGCTCCTGCGCAAGGACGTGAAGGCCCTCTTCGGCATCTCGGGGGATCTCGAGCGCGTCCACCGGGCGGGGGCGGCGCTCGCCCTCCATTTCATCCCCGCTTCCTTCGGGGCCGAAGACGCCCTCGCCCGGGCCTCCCGGAGCGTCTTCAGGAGCCTCCGGGCCGCCTGCGTCCAGGCGGCGGCGGAGGCGGAGGTCTACAGGGCCATGCTCAGGAGGGCCTGAGGGGCCTGGCGTGGTGCCGCGCGGGGTCCGGGCCTGGACGGCCGGCCTCGGGCCGGGCCGGACGGCGGCGGCCGCGGAGCCCGGACGGGGGGCGCGCGGGCGGAGGCATCCGGGACGGCGGGGGGGCAGGCCGGGAGGACGGGAGGACATGCAGATGCAGTTACAGACACCGGCGGGGAGGGAGGATGCCCCGGATCATGCCAAGCCCTCCAGGAAGGAGAAGGGGCCCTCCCATGGGGAGCAGCTCCTCCACTGCATGTTCAGGCTCCTCCAGGTGGTGAAAATCCACCAGGCCAACAACAAGCTCTTCTCGGACAACGTCTCCAACTTCCGGGACATCCTGATGGAGATCTGGGTGGAGAGCCCGGTGGCGGCCTTCGCCCTCTACCGGGGCCGCTTCTACCTCAACGACGAGAGGATAGTCTACACCCCCACCATGTGGGCCACCTCGGCCAAGATGATGGAGTACTTCAGCCAGAGGGGCCTGAACGGCCTGAAGTTCTTCCAGACCGAGAAGCTCTCCGACCAGGACATAGTCGGCTTCATGGATCTCTTCAACCGGGCCACCCGTAACGAGGATCCGGCCGACTGGCTCAAGAGGAACGCCTCCCAGGACTACCCCTGGGTCACCTTCACCCTGGATGATGATCAGGGGCTCCAGGCCGACTCGGGGGAGGCGGACGACTCCGGGGGGGTCGGGCGGACCTCCGTGCTGCGGGCCGCGCCCAACGCGAACGTTTCCTACGTGGCCCGCCAGACCTATTCCCAGACCCTCACGGCCCTGCGGGCCCTGGTGACCCGCCTGAGCGCCGGGAAGCCCGCCGGCATCCAGAAGTCCAAGAGGGCGGTCCAGGAGCTCATAGACCTCCAGATGGAGGACGAGGCGGTGTTCCAGTCCCTCTCCACCATCCGGGACTCCGCGGACCAGCTCTACACGCACTCGGTGAACGTCACGATCCTCGTCCTCGGCATGGGCCACCGGCTGGGGCTATCCCGCGGCGTGCTCGAGCATCTCGGGCTCTGCGGGCTGTTCCACGACCTCGGGAAGATCGGCGAGGACGACGTCCTCAACAGCACCGAGCGCATCCAGGGCGGGCACGCGGCGGCCAGGCTGCAGAGCCACTCCCTCAAGAGCGTCATGAACATCATCCGCCTGAACGCCTCCCACACGCTGAAGCACCTGATCCTGGGGCCCGCGGGCGAGCACCACATGGGCGTGGACCGCTCCGGATACCCCAAGGTCGGGGACGAGGGGGCCCCCCTGAGCCTCTACGGGCGGATGATCGCCGTGGCCGACCAGTACACGGCCCTCACCTCCCCCAGGCCCTGGCGGCCCGAGCCCTTCAGCCCCCACGAGGCCCTCCTGAAGCTCATGGAGCAGGCCGGCCGCCAGCTCGACCCGGTGGTGCTCAAGGTCTTCGTGAACCTCCTGGGGCCGTGGCCCCCGGGGAGCGTCCTCATCCTGGACACCCACGAGGTGGCCATATCCCGCTACACCCCAGCCTCCACCCAGTCGCTCCCCCAGGCCAGGCTGGTGGAGATGGAGCCCGCGAGCGGGATCTTCATCGGGGGGGACATGATAGAGCTCTCCGAGATCGACACCTCCACGGGGGCGTTCAAGAGGAACATCCTGAGCTCCATCCACCCCTCCACTCTCAACATCCAGCCGGTGGATTACCTGCTGGACATCGGGAGGTGAGCGGGAGGGGGGCCTCAGGAGAAGGCGCCCCCCCGCGGGAGGCGGACGCCAGGCAGGCCTGGGGACGCTTTCCCGCGGAGCGGGTGGCCGCCGGGCGCCTCAGGAGCGGGCCCCGCCCGCGCCGGGCCTTCGGGCAGCACAGGACAACGAAGGGATCGGCTCCCTGCCGGGAAGACTGGGGATGCCGCAGGCCTTCGTGTCTGCATGGCAGGGGCATGGCATCTGCATGGCAAGGGCATCGCGTAGGCATGTCGCCGGGAAGGGCGTCGCCGACACGCCGGCCGTCCCCCCCAAGGGGTTCCGTCCGCTGCGGGCAGTCTCGCCGGCCTCCCCGGCGGTCCGGGAACAACCGGGACGATCCCGCCCGGCAGCCCCGCGTTTCCGTAACCGGCCCGCCCCGGGGACAGACCTTCGCGGAGATCCCGGGGGGTGGAGGAGTGCGCCTGCCCGGGGGAACGGGGTAGGCGTTGAGCCCGCCCGCGGGGCGGGCGTTTCCTGTCTCCCTTGCGGCGGAAGCGCCGGGGCGCCGGGCGGAGGCGGCTGAGCGGCCCCGGAAGGCCTGCCGCGCGCCGCCCGCCGGTGGTTCAGTCGCGGGGGGGTGGCCGGTAGGCGGGAACGGCCGGGGGGGGGCTATCCGGGCGCGCGCCCGGAATCCGCGGCGGGCGCCGGGACGTGCCCAGGGTGCGCCGTCACTCGGCTTGCGGTGGCCGGCCAGCGGCTTTCCTCCTGGCTGATCGCGTGACGACCGGAAGACCTTGGAGCCGATCCCCCCATGGCTGTCAGGTTTGAGGTTCGGCCCTTCCACTGCCTCCGCTTGGCAAAGCCGTGAGCCGCAGGCGGTCGCCTGGGGTCAGAGGGGACTTGACCAATCCCCTGCAAGGGAAGAGACCGGCTGCCGAGACAGCCGTCCACGGGAGGCCCGTCCCGGCGACGCGGCCGTTTTCTGTGGGGGGAGAGCCGCACCGCTGCCGCGCCCTCCACTCCCGCCTGGCGCGCCCTCCCGCCGGGCGGGTGCGCCTCGCCGGCGGGGATGCGGGGATGCCTAGACGGCGCACGGGCCGGAAGGGATGCCCCGCAGTTGCGCTGAAGGAGGAAGGGCCATGCCCCGGCCGGGACCGGCGCGAGGCCTGACGCGGATCCCGCGCGGGTGGCAGGCGCGCCAGGCGCGGGCTGGGATCGTGGCGGGGACCGGAACAGGCGGGAGGGGCCCGTTCAGCCGTCGTCGTCGCACATGAGGTTGAGGCGGTAGGCCTTGGCCCCGATGTCGCGCCTGTAATGCGATCCCTTGAAGCTGATGTCCCCGCAGGCGAGGTAGGCCTTCGACAGGGCCTCCTTGAGGTTCCTGCCCGTGGCGGTGACCCCCAGGACCCTGCCGCCGTTGGTGACGGGGAGGCTTTCGGGGGAACGGCCCACTCCGGCCTCGAAGACCACCGTGTCGGGGCGGGCGTTGGCCGCGTCGAGGCCCGTGATGGGGTCGCCCCGGCGATAGGGGCCGGGGTATCCCTCGGCGCTGAAGACAACGCAGGCGGCGGTCCCCGGCGAGATCCTGATCGTCCTGCCGGCCAGGTCCCCCGTCGCTGCGGCCATCAGGATCTCCGCGAGGTCGGACTCGATCAGGGGCATGAGCGCCTGCGTCTCGGGATCGCCGAACCGGGCGTTGAACTCAAGGAGCTTGGCCCCGGAGAGGGACACCATGAGGCCTGCGTAGAGGAGGCCGCAGAAGGGGGATCCCTCGACCGCGAGGCCGTTCACGGCGGGGATCATGATGTCCCGCATCACGTGGTCCCGGAGGGCGGGCGTCATCATGGGGGCGGGGGCGTAGGCCCCCATGCCTCCCGTGTTGGGCCCCCGGTCGTCGTCGTAGACGGCCTTGTGATCCTGGGCGGAGGGGAGGGGGAGGATCGTCTTGCCGTCCGTGATGCCGAAGAACGAGATCTCCTCCCCCGTCAGGAAGCTCTCGATGATGACGCTCTTCCCCGCGCCGGTGGAGGCCAGCGAGGAGAGGGCGTTGAGGGCGGCGGAGAGCTTGCCGCAGATGACGACGCCCTTGCCCGCCGCGAGCCCGTCGGCCTTCAGTACGACCGGGAAGGAGGAGTGCCGCAGAAAGTCCTGGGCCTCCTCCACGTCGTAGAAGACGGCATAGCTGGCCGTGGGGAGGTTGTGGCGGATCATGAAGTCCTTGGCGAAGACCTTGGACCCCTCTATCCTCGCCGCGCTCTTGGAGGGGCCGAAGACCGGGAAGCCCTCGGCTCTCAGGATGTCGGCCAGGCCCAGCACCAGGGGGAGTTCCGGCCCTATGAGGACCAGATCCGGCCTGATCTCGGCGGCCAGGGCTTTCAGCGCCTCCAGGTCGTCGGCCTGCACGGGCCTCGTCTCCCCCAGGGCGGCCAGGGCGGGGCTCCCGGGCGCCGACACGATCCGGTTCTCAGGGTTCTTCGCGAGCTTCCAGGCCAGGGCGTGTTCCCTGCCGCCGGAGCCGATGAGAAGGATTTTCATACGCTGATGACCTGGAGTGTCCTTGGCGGACGCCTGGCACCGGGGGGAGTGGCGCCGGGTGCTAGGCGGGCCTCTTGCCTTAGCGGACAGGGGAAGGAAGGAGTCGCGGACGGTTTTGGGGAACGATACGGGCCGGAGGAAGGGAGGCTCCAGGAGGCGCCGCGCCAGCAGCTTACGGTATGCTCGTCATTAAGCTATATGGATTTTAGACCTTTTGCACGGTTTTTGAAAGGGGAGAGAGTATGCTGCTATTTCGTTAATTAGACGCGGTCGCAAGGTTTGAAAGGCGGCTGGGTGATGAAGTCAGTATCGGGCTAGGGATTGCATCAGTTCACGGCAGCAGGTGATTCGGAGTACCGGAGGGGAAGAGGGTAGACGCGAGGCAGTCTAAAGGGATACAGAATCCCTGTATATGCGATCTGTGATGACTATTTAATATTTTTTATTTTCCTTAAAATATAAACATGCTAAAAAAACTTGCATTGCCAGGATACGGCAGGATGAGCCCCCATGCGTCTCGATGAGCATCTTTCAGAATCAACCATCCACCGTGTCTGGGCGGACACCCTCCAGCGGCTTGCCCGGCAGGAAGGACTGGCTGTCCCGTCATGGAAAGTCTCGGTAGGTGAGAGCCAGAAACGCGAGCCTGCGGCCGGAGGCAGCGGGCCAGCGGCCGGAGTCAGCGAGCTTGAGGCCAGGCTGGCCGTCCCGGCCCCGGACCCGTCCAACCCGGGGATCCCCCATCCCAGGAGTTCCTCAGGAAGTGCCGGGCCGGGATCACGGGGGGGCAGGACAGCCGCCTGCGGCTCGGGCAGGGCGCCCAGCCGGGGCGCAGGGCCTTTCTGAGATCCCCTTTCAGCCAAGGGGACTGCGAGACCGGGTACGTCAACAGCGGCCAGACGCGCCGGTGCCCCGGCCGCGGCGCCGGGCTGGCCCTGGATACAGGCGGGATGAACGCCCCGTGGCCCGGAAGGACGTCCATTGAGTTTCCCCCCGGGCGGCGAGGGGGGCCATCCAGGAGGCGCGGGGCTGCCGGTGTCCCTGCCGCGGCAGGATTCACATGTCCGGGAAGCCCCCAGGCGGGTTCTGGGTAGGGCTCCTGTCCGCCGTCCTGGCCGCGTGGCCGGTCACCCTCGGCGTGACCCGCAGCCAGGCGCCGGGACATCCCGTCGCCCTGCCCGGGCTACCGGCGCACCGGTCAGCCTCGGGTGCCCCGACATGATCCTGAAAGCAGGCGATGCCATGAGAACCCTCCGGCAGGAGCGTCTCCGCGACCTGGCGCGCCGCACCCCCGTGCATGCCGGCGAGACCGGCCGCAGTTTCAGCGGCAGGCGCCCCTGCGCCAGGAGCCTCGGGACGGTGGGGACGCGCGTCTGCGTCACCGGGACGCGCTCCCTGGAGACCCTGCGCAAGGCGCCGGGCGGCGGCTGGGAAGGCTTCATGAGCCGCGGCTTCCGCACGGCGTGCCGCGGCTTCCGCACGGCGTGCCGCGGCTTCGCCAAGGGCAGCCCGGGCGTGACATTGCGGTTCCGCCTGGCGCAGTTCCGGAGGGATTCCCGGCGCCGCGCGGACATGCTGGCGGACGGGGCGGTCCGCAGGCACGGCGAGGCCGGGGTGAGGCCGGCCCGGGAGATCGTCCGCAGGTACGAACGGCTCCGTGAGCTCCCGGAGGGAGGGGACGGGGAGCCGGCGTCGCGGCTCCGGGCTAGGCCCGCCCGGCTCAGGGGGAGCTGACGGGGCACGCCCCGGATGCCCGGTGGCGATCGCCGCGAGGTCCAGGGAGTGGGGCCGGTACCGCTTCACGTTCCTTGCCAGCCCGGATATCTTCCCCGCGAACAGCTACGCCGGGATCGGGCCCTGGGGCGGCCCCGTCGCCTCCAGGGAGATAGCCGCGGGAAGCAGGGCGTAAGCGGGATCCGGCACCCAGAGACCTCCTGGTCCTTCCTGTGGACGCTCCTCCTCGGGGCCATAGACGGGTTGAAGCGGCTCAGGGAGGCCCTGACGGCCGCAACCAGGGGGGAGGCCCCGCCGTCCCTCGTGAACACGGGACAGCCGGTCGCGGACGGATCCGCCAGGGCGGCGCGGCGCGTGAGGAGTGAAGGCAGGGAAGAAAGAGAGTCCGCCCTGGCGGCATGGGGGCTGGAAAGCCGATGGAAGGCGGAATGGCGTGGAGGGCGCCGGCCGGCAGGCCGGCCCGGGAAGGGCTGGCAGGCGGAGTCTACCCCCAGGGATCCAGCCCCGGCGGGACGGGCAGGGGGAGTGGTTCCTCTGCTCCCCTTCCCAAGGGTGGTGCGGTGGGGGGCCGGCCCGAAAGCCGCTCCCGCGAGGAAATATCGGATCGGGGGGGATGGCGCCCAGGATGCCCGTCCCTCCTGGCCGGGCCGGGACGGCCCCGGCCCGCGAGCCCGCCAGTAGAGACGGTTGCCGCCGGGTGGCGCCCCGTGATCCCGGCCCGGCAGGGAGGGGCGGGAACTCCGCGCCCCCTGTGCGGTGCCGCGGGCCCGGACGCGTCCCAGGGGCGGGGGGGGGAGGACGCGTCCGGAGACCGGCCCTGAGGCGGCTCCGGCACTTCAGGGCGCGTTCCACGGGGAAGGCCGCGGCCCGCCCTTCACGAGGCCACAGGGCCGAGGGGATTCCGGGGCCCGACCCGACGGGTCTGATCGCCGAACCGGGGCCAGCAGGGTCATGCCCGCCCCCGGACGGGGAAGTGCGCCTCGAGGGCTCCCCCGGCGCCGGGGCGGACGCTCTCGGCGGGACGGCGCCGGCGCGTCCCGCCCCGGCCCTGGACAGGCACGGTCTTCCGGCAAGGGACAGGCCCTGCCGGCCGCCGGGGGGAATCCCAGCCCCCTGGGAGGCCGCGGCATGGCCAGAGCCCGCGTCCCCGGGCCCAGGCAACGGGATCAGCGCCAGAGGCAGCCTTAATGCTAGGCGACGTGCCAGGCGTCTTGAGAATCGTTCTATTGCACATGGCCTCTGCCAGCGGCCTTGTTGCAATCTAGCGTGAACGGATACTACAAGGTAGAAGTAATACGAGTGTCATGGCTGTGGGGATTTCGGATCGCCTCAGTGGTGGGGTATTATAATTTTCATACTGGACCTTGACATACTAGCCATACATCATTATTGTAGTTCATGTCTTGCCTCGTCGAGAAAGGGTGAGCCACGGGAAATTATCTGTTTTACACGCTCGGCTTAGGGCACTGAAGTATGTAAATAGCGGCGGGATCCGCTGCGGTATCGAGGCATGAGGTTTCAGCGGGCCCTGACGGCCGCTGACGTCCGGGTGCGTACACGACACACCCACGAACGTCATGGTCGACAGGACGGCCGCCACGGGCGGACAGAAAAGACCCGTAAGGCAGACGTCGGCTTGAAGAACGTCTTCATCCCCTGCTAAGGGGTCTGACATGACGATCAGGAGCGAGGAATGCGCCGCCCGTGGCCTCCGCCGAGGGGGCGCGGGACCGCGTGGGGCATCGTCAGGCGATCGGGGATTGCAAGCGCCGGGGGAGAGGCAGTCAACAACTAAAGGTTACGACGGGTAAGAGCCTCGCTGACGAGGCCCCAAGGATGGGGGGGATTGATGGCCTGTCTCATTTGTAGAAAGCCGTCCGGCGGGGTTCCGCCGCTGCCCGATGCGGTTCGGCCGCCCTCCATAGCCCCGCGTTTAGCGACTCGGTCGCCGCAGGTGCCGCCGGGCCGCTGTCGCGCGCGGGCTGGCTGGAGGCCCGTGGCGGGGGCGGGGGGATGGATAGCTGGATACCGGCCGGGATGCCCGAGTCGGCGAGGCTCATGCCGGATCATGCCTCCGGGCACACCGAGGCCCCCATGACCGCTGGCGCGGACAAGGCCTGCAGGCGGATCATGGGCAAGGGTGCAGGATGTCCGTTCCGGCTCCGGCGTCAGCATGCCCAGGGTTTATCTGGCCGGGAGGTTCCTGCGGGGAGACGAATCCCGAGCATAACCCCGGCCTCATCCTGGCCGTTCATGGGCAAAGCCCCGGCGGCCACTGCCACCGGAGACGTCCCCGAGCCGCACCTGGAACTGGTGCGCACCGGGAATTTCTCCAGCTCGAATAACGATAGAGACGCGAGGCGCAGGCGGGAAAGCACGCGCCGGTCGCGAGAGGATTTGAAGATGACGTTTGAGATTAAGCACAGGGCAGGCATGGGCGGTCTTTTCGACACCCCGCTTGCCCGGCCCGACTATCACGACAAGATCATGGCTATGGTCTATGAGAGGGACTTCCTCCGCTATATCACCTACTCCGGGATCTCGGAGCGCGTCACGCACTGCGGCCAGAATGTGCATCTCATCAAGGGCCCGGAGATCGGAGATTGGTGTACCTGCCAGTTTAACCTGCAGAATGAGAACAGCTCGGCCACCGCCACCGCTGCCTCGCTCCCGATCTGCCACGCCGCCTACCAGTCGCTCAAGTATGATGCGCTCGCCACCCGCTACTTGTGCGAGCACTGGGAGTTGGTTGAGAGGAAGTTCCTGGAGTACCGCTACGAGGAATACTTGGACTTCCAGCATGAGTGGGTCTTCACCTCCATGGTGGCTCAGGTGTCCCAGCACAACCAGGGTGCCCGTGCGGGAAGGCACCGCAACCTGGACCTCGGCTCCGTGGGGGCCCCGCGCCGCATCACCCGCTCCACCCTGCCGGTGGAGCTCTCGAAGATGAGGCAGGTGCTCGAGGATAACCGCCCCTCCGTGCCGGGCGAATTTTTCTTGCTCGTGCCCTCGATGATATACACCGTGCTGATGAAGTCGTACTTCGGCAACACGGCCTGGGGCGGCGGCTCGGGCATCAGCAGAGCCGTGGACGGCGCGTGGCCGAGGCAGCTCTGGGGCTTCAACGTCATCGAGACCAACCGCCTGCTCAGTACCCAGGATTCCGGGCAGGTCTGCTACTACGTCCTGGCGGGGCACCGGGACGCCTTCGCCTACGCCTCCGGCATCGTCCTGTCCCGCTTGGTGCCGGACACTCACTCCTTCTCCACCTTGTTCCAGATGCTAGCCGCCTGGGGCGGGGTCATGCTCCACCCGGATCACCTCGTGATGGGCTACTGGCACTTTGACCCGATCTCGCGGTAAGGAGGCAGGAGACATGGCAGACGCCATTATCTACAAAGGCGTCACGGCACCCGTCAGCTACGGCTCCCGGACGAACAGGGCGCCCGTCCTGTGCGGGCCCCCCCGGGGCGCCGGGCCTAGCCCTTAAGCCCTCCCTTCGACGCCCGTCGCGGGGCCGGGACGGGGGGCAAGTCCACCTTGGGGCCGGGTACCAGCCCGTGCCCGGCCTCCTGGGCTGGGCGGCGCATCAGACTGCGCACGACCAACCCGGCCGTGGGGTCTTGATACGGAAGAGCATCGTCCCCTGCTTGTATATGGGCGGTAAGCCTCGGCGTGACCATGCGGGACGCGGGCACGGTCGGTCTGTGCCGCTGCGACCGCCGCGCGGCGGCGCGGCGGGGATTCGGAGTATCCTGCGTCCCCTCGGCTACGCCGAGCCTCGAGACGCGAGCCAGGGGTGACCTGTGCCCCTGGCCGGCGTCCTCGTCCGCCGCGGTCTGGCTGACGTGGGCCGGGGGCTCCGTGACGGGCCAGGTCTAGGGTACGGTCGGCCCCGCGAACGGGGCGGTCGCCGCCGCGGCCAACTTGGAGGCCTCCTGCGATGTCATAACGGTCTGCGTTAAGACAGCGCCCGTGAAACCGGCTAGCTGCCGGACGAGGCCCGCGCGAGTCTCCTGGGCGGTACGCCCCTGCTTGGTAAAAAACGGGATGACTCCCGCCGCCCCCGCCGGCTCCGGCGCGATTAAGCGGGGCAGCCGGCTCGAGCGCGGACGTCAAGGGACTTCTGGCGGGGGCCGTGGCGGAACACGGCGCGGTTAGGCCCGGGAACCCGCAGGTGACGGAAGCGGCTGTCCCGCGCCCGTGTTGGATACCGTGGGGCAGGCTGCATGCCCGGGGGAGGGTGAACGCCAAGAAGAGGCTAGGAGCGTTCAGAGGAGCCGCCGGCGGGGAGTGCGGCGTCCTTGCGCTGGTCAGTCTTTCGGGCGGGCCGTGTCCCTGGTGTGGCATGGACGGGATCCAGAGGTGAGCGCTCAAGAGGCCTTGGCCTGCCGCCTTCTGTATCCCGGGGTGATGGAGACCAAGGGCGGGATTCGGCGCCTTCCGGCTGTCTGGCGGCGACGTCAGGGAGATCCGTCATGATCGTCCCCCGTCCCGGCCTGGTTCGGTCGCGTCTCCTGCCCCCGGAGTCGGAAATGGCGGCGCGAACGCCTGTTATCTCATTATCCCTCTATCTCTTCCCTGCCTTTCATTCCGTCTCATCATATGTGAGGCCCGTCACAAGTCACTATGCTCATGGATATTGATTGTATGGTTAATGTTAATCAATATATTTTATTTTTATTTGTAAAAGATAAATATTTATATATTTTATAAAATATAATAAATATTATTTTTTAAAAAAAATAAATATATAAAGAAATATAATATATATATTAAATATAAATTATTATAATTAAAATATAATAACTTTATTATTTGATGGTATCCCTCAGGAAACGTTTGAAAACCGCCTTATGAGATACACAAGATTTGTTTGGAGAATCATGATAAAGACTCCTTGTGCTTCCAGGATGAGAAATGCGGGGCGGCCTTACCAAATCAGGGTCGGCGCGTGATCAACCCGGTCATGGCATCAGTCACCCCCCCGCACCCTCTCTCGGCCCGGGGCGGGGCCGCCGTGGCCACCTTCCCAGGGCTGGGGCCTGTCTTGCGGACATCGACCTGAGGCCTCAGGGCATTCCCCTTCCTCGCCTTGCCCCCTCCTCCCTTGCCTCAGGGAGGGGGGTCTCAGCCCTGCCCGGACACGAAGGCCCTGGCGGCGGCTAGGGCCTCTTCCAGCCTGTCGGCCCCGGGGCCGCCGGCCTGGGCCAGGTCAGGACGCCCGCCCCCCTTGCCGCCGACGGGGACGGCCATGCGGGAGACGACATCTCCCGCCTTGAAGCGGCCCTGGAGATCCCTGCCGACGGCCGCCAGGAGTATAGCCTTGCCGCCGCTCTCGGCCGCCAGGGCCAGCACGAAGGAGGATCCCAGGCGCTCTCGGATGAGGTCGCCCGTCTCCCGCAGCTCCCTGGGGGAGGCGGCGGGGACCTTGGCGGCGAGGAACCTCACCCCGCCCACCTCCTCGGCCCCTCCGCACACGGCGGCGATGTCGGCGGCCGCGCCCTGCTGGGGGGAGGCCGCGGCCTTCTCGAGCTCCCTGACGCGCCTGCCGAGCTTGGCCACCCGTTCCGGGATCTCGGCGGGGGGGGCCTTGAGCTGGCCGGAGAGCTGGCCCAGGATGTCCCGCTCGGAGTGGAGGAGCCGCAGCGCGTCCTCCCCGGTAAGGCACTCGACCCTTCTCACCCCGGAGGAGACGGCGCCCTCGGAGGCGACCAGGAAGAGGCCGATGGTCCCGGTGCGGGTGGTGTGGGTGCCGCCGCAGAGCTCGCGGGACCCGCCCATGGAGACCACCCGCACGGTGTCCCCGTACTTCTCCTCGAAGAGCGCCATGGCCCCGGTCCTGACCGCCTCCTCCATGGGTAGGATCTCGGTCTCGACGGGGAAGTCGGAGCGGATGTCGGAGTTCACGGCGAGCTCTACCCTCCTGGCCTCCTCAGGGGAGAGCGGGGCCCCGTGGGTGAAGTCGAAGCGGAGCCTGCCCGCCGAGACGCTGGAGCCCGCCTGGCGGACGTGGTCGCCCAGCACGAGCCGGAGCGCCCGGTGCAGGAGATGGGTCGCCGAGTGGCTGCAGGCGGTCCGCGCCCGCCGCTCGGGGTCGACCCTGAGGGACGCCTCGGCCCTGGCCACCGTCCCCTCCTCGATCACGCAGCGGTGGAGGAAGATGCCCGAGCCGGGGGCCTTGGCCACCTCCTCGACCCGGACCCGGCCCCCAGGGAAGGCTATCGTCCCCGTGTCGCTCTCCTGCCCCCCCGAGGCGGCGTAGAAGGGCGTCCGGGCGAAGACCAGGGTGATCCTGGACCCGGCGCCCGAGGCCTCCGCGACCTCGCGGGCGTCCCCGGCGGCCTCCCCCCCGGGGGGGGGCGCGCCCTCCCCGGGGTCGGCGCCCTCGCGGATGATGAGCGCCGGGACGGCGGTCGCCTCCAGGGTGCCGTAGCCCAGGAACTCGGTCGAGAAGCCCCGGGCCGCCAGCTGGTTCACGATGTCCAGGAGGGCACCGGCCTCTGCCCGGCCCTTCCAGGCGGCGCGGCCCTTGGCCTTCTGGGCCTCCATGGCCTCCCCGAAGCCCCCCTCGTCAATGGCGAGCCCGTTCTCGCGGGCAGCGTCGGCGGTGAGGTCCGCCGGGAAGCCGTAGGTGTCGTAGAGCTTGAAGACGAGGGAGCCGGGGAGGGTGTCACCGCCCCTGGCCCTGATCTCCCCCATGGCGTCCGTGAGCGCCTTCATGCCGCCCTCGAGCGTCTCCCGGAAGCGCTCCTCCTCGCCGGAGGCCATGGCCCTGATGTAGGAGGCCCCCTGGGCGAGCTCTGGGTAGGCGTCGGACATCTTGGCGATGACGGCCTCGGTCATGTGGCCCAGGAAGGGCCGGAGGAGCCCCAGCTTGCGGCCGTGGCGCACGGCCCTCCGGAGGATCCTCCGCAGGACGTAGCCCCGGCCGAGGTTCTCGGGGCGCACCCCGTCGGCCAGGAGGAAGGCCGCCGCCCTGGCGTGGTCGGCTATCACCCGCAGGGACACGTTGGTCTGGTAGGCGGGGTCGTCGGGGGTCATGAGCCTCCCGTAGACGTAGGGGACGCCCGAGAGATCGGAGACGCGCTCCAGGAGGGGCCGGAACACGTCCGACTCGAAGTTGCTGATGACCCCCTGGGTGACGGCGGCCAGCCTCTCCAGACCCAGGCCCGTGTCGATGGAGGGCTTGGGGAGCGGGGTAAGGACCCCCTCCCTGGACCTTTCGAACTGCATGAAGACCAGGTTCCAGATCTCGAGGTAGCGGTCGCAGTCGCAGCCCGGTGCGCACTCGGGCCTCCCGCAGCCCAGCTCCGGGCCCTGGTCGATCAGGATCTCGCTGCAGGGGCCGCAGGGGCCGGTGTCCCCCATGGCCCAGAAGTTGTCCTTCTCGCCCAGGCGGACGATCCTCTCGGCGGGCACCCCCGCCTCGCTCTGCCACAGGCCGAAGGCCTCGTCGTCGTCGAGGTAGACGGTCGCGTAGAGCCTGTCCGCCGGGAGCCGGAAGACATCGGTCAGGAGCTCCCAGGCGAAGCGGACGGCGTCCTGCTTGAAATAGTCCCCGAAGGAGAAGTTGCCCAGCATCTCGAAGAAGGTGTGGTGCCTCGCGGTGTAGCCAACGTTCTCGAGATCGTTGTGCTTGCCGCCGGCCCGCACGCACTTCTGGGAGGTGGTGGCCCTCCTGAATCTGGAGGGAGCCTCCCCGGTGAAGATCCTCTTGAACTGGACCATGCCGGCGTTCGTGAAGAGGAGGGTGGGGTCGTCCTCGGGGACCAGCGGGCTGGAGGCCATGCGGCGGTGGCCGTTCCTCTCGAAGAAGCCGAGGAAGGTGTTCCTGATGTCAGTAGAGAGCATAATGTTTCTGTGTTGGAGGCGGTCGGCCCGCCGGGGTCTGCCGGGCCGGGGGCGTGTCCTCCCTACCTGGTGGGGGGGCTGTCCGGCGGCAGGGGGAAGTGGCGCCCCGATGGGCATGGGGCGGGGCGACCGGGATGCGGCCTCCCGCGGGAGCCGGGGGACGCTGAGGTTTGCGGGGCGGCGGCCGGTGCGGCAGGGGGCGGGGCTCCGCACTCCCGGGGAAACGGAAGGAGGCGCGGCGGACTGCGGCGCGGGCGGCCGGAAGCCTGCGGCGCGGACGGCCGGGATCCGCCGGAACCGAAACAGCAATTATAAAGGAAGCAGGGGCTTCTTGAAAGCCGGGCCAGGATGCAGATGCCCGGGCGCCGCGCGGAAGCCCGGCAGGCCGGCCTGGGTCTCGGCCCGCCTCCCCCGCCGGGGAGGGCGCCTTCCAGCAGTCCGCCGATGGGGCCCAGAAAGTGGCGGCGGGCGGAGAGGGGAACCGCCGCCGTACGCGCCGTGCGGGGGAAGGCGATCCTGCGGCGCTGGGCCATCCTGCCCCGCGGGAGCACTGAGGTTAACGGGAGTGCTTGCTGGATCGGGAGAAAGGCGGAATTGCCGCTTGACAAGCGGGAAATCATCCAGTATATTCAATTACTAATTTTAGTAGACAGCATCCTGGCAAAAAGACGGCCGGTCACGAAACGCGCCGGAGAACATCTCTTCGGCGAAGAGACCGGAGGGGTGTGCCGTTTCATCGTCCGCGCGGCCGTGACGGGTTGTCATTTCCTCCCGTGAAACTTCCGGCAGCGCCAGGTTCGCCCTGTCCAGTTTCCGCGTTTTCCGGTGCCGTCCGCGCAGGGGGTTGCTTTCGCAGCCGCGATGAACGGCACATGGCTATTGGCACGATCTTCTTTGTGCTCTTTCTCGGCGTTACCATCAACCCTGATCCCGGGGGTTTCCCCTGTCCCGCCCGGTTCCCCTCCCGCCCTAGCCGACTCACTCCACCTTTCGCCCTCTTCATCCGCCTGAACCTCGTCCGCCGCCGCAGGCGGCGGGAAACCGCGCAGACATACCGCCTGCCCACGCCCGCGCCCCGAAGGGCCGCGGGATCGTCCCGTCCGTACGCCGGGGCCCGGCCATGCCCCGGTGCAGGCAGGCACTCGCCCCTCACGCCGCCGGTGTCCGGAAGGCCTTCCAGCGCGGGGCGTCCGGCCGCCCGGCAGGGCGCACCCGGACGGCGGCCGTCCTCCCCTGCGGCGACGGTCTCACGCCGCGGGATCGCGGAGGCGGGAACGGGATCGCCGTTGGGCGCCCCGGCCCGGCTGTGCCCGGAAGCGCCGCGGGGCGGTGCGCCCCCCGCGGGCCGCCTCGGCATGGCGGCGTGTCCGAACCGGGAAGCCGCCCGGGGAGGCCGCGCGGGCCCTTACCGCCGGTCGGCCCCGGCCGGCCGGTGCCGGCAGCCCTTCCGCTGTAACCAAGTACCCCTATGGCAAGATTCATCATCAACAGGGCGCTCCAGACCCTGCCCATGCTCCTGCTGGTGGCCATCCTGGCCTTCGCCCTGAGCAACGCCTCCTCGGGGGACGTGGCCGAGATCACCCTCCGGACCCAGGGCATAGAGGTCACCCCGTCGATCCTGGCCGCCACCAGGGAGGCGATGGGCCTGAACAGGCCCCTGCACGTCCAGTTCTGGAACTGGCTGCGGAAGGCCGCCCGCCTGGACTTCGGGATCTCCTACCAGAGCCGCAAGCCGGTGAGCGACGAGATCGCCCTGCGGTTCCCGGCCACCCTCAGGCTGTCCCTGGCGGCGACCCTGCTCTCGCTCATCTATTCCGTCCCCATAGCCGTGCTGGCGGCCCGCTACAAGGACTCCGCCCTCGACCAGGCCGTCCGGGTGGCCACCACCGGCGGGGTGGTCATACCGGACTTCTGGCTGGGGCTGATGCTCCTGTACCTCTTCGGGGTCTACCTCAAGATCGTGCCGGTGATAACGGGAAGCGAGAACCGCTACATACTGCTGCCCGCCTTCACCCTGAGCGTCACCTACGGGTCGACCTACATCCGCATCCTGAGGGCCAACCTCATAGAACTCAAGAGCGCGGGGTTCATCAGGGCCGCCCGGGCCAGGGGCCTGGGCGAGACCGCGGCCCTGGTCCGACACGGCCTCCGCAACGCCGTGCTCCCCCTGGCCACCCTCCTGGGCATCAACTTCGGCCGGCTCCTCGGCGGGCAGATCGCCTGTGAGACCGTCTTCTCCTGGAACGGCATCGGCAAGTTCGCGATAGAGAGCATCCGGCTCAAGGACCTGCCGGTCATCCAGGCCTACCTGCTGGTGGTGGCCCTGACCTACATCGCGATCAACCTGATCCTGGACGTGATCTACATGTTCATCGACCCCAAGATTAGGGTCGGGAGGGAGACGTCATGATCAGGCTCATCGCCATGAGGGTCATGAGGCGCAAGTCCGCCGTGGTGGGCATGGCCCTGATAGCCTTCCTGGTCCTGGTCGGCGTCTTCGCCGGGCAGCTGGCCCCGCACGATCCGCTGGGCGTGGACGTGACCAGGAAGCTCCTGCCCTCCTCCTGGGAGTACCCGATGGGGACGGACCAGCTGGGCCGCTGCATCCTGTCCCGGATCATCGTCGGCATCAGGACATGCCTCGGCACGGGCCTGCTGGTGACCGTGGCGATCATGATCCTGGGAGTCCCCGTGGGGATCATCTCCGGCTACGTCGGCGGGGCCGTGGACACCTTCCTCATGCGGATGGCGGACATAGCCACCACCCTGCCCTCGAACATACTGGCCCTGGCCCTGGTTGGCATCTACGGGCCGAGCCTGAGCCTGCTCGTCGTGGTCTTCATCTGCCTGTGGTGGGCCCCCTTCGCCAGGCTCGTGCGCAGCATGGTCATCAAGATCAAGGAGTTCGACTTCGTGCTGGCGGCCCAGGCCGCCGGCTGCCCGAGGCGGACGGTCGTCCTCAGGCACATCACCCCCAACGTGCTGTCGCCCATCATCGTGTACGCCACCCTGAGGGTGGCGGCGGTCATCGCACACGTGGCGGGCTTCTCCTTCATAGGCCTGGGGTCCCAGCCGCCCACCCCCGACTGGGGGGTCATGATCAACGACGGCCGTCAGTTCATCACCAGCAAGCCGATGCTCCTGTTCTGGCCGGGTATGGCCATCATGCTGAGCGTGCTGGCCTTCAACCTCTTCGGCGAGGGCCTTGGGGAGGCACTGACGCCCGACCCGGAGGACATGGCCAAGGTCAAGGAGGGCGAGGTGCCCGGGAAGGATGCGGCGGCCGCGGGCGGGGGCAGCGCGGCCGGGGGGCCTGGGGAGGGCCGGGAGGCACTCCCGCTCGCCGGGGCCCCGGACGCCAGGCTGCAGGTGAGGGATCTTCGGGTCAGCTTCCAGTCCGGCGGCAGGGATCTCAAGATCCTGTGCGGGGTGAACCTCGACGCCCGGCCGGGACGGATCACCGCCATCGTGGGGGGCTCGGGGAGCGGCAAGTCTGTCCTGACGCAGGCCGTGACCGGGCTCATCGACCCTCCCGGCCGGATCGACGGCGGCCGGATCCTCCTCGACGGTGAGGATCTCCTGGCCATGGGCAGGAAGGCCTTCCGGAGGCGCTGCGGGCGCAGGGTGGCCATGATCTTCCAGGATCCCGCCGGCTCGATGAACCCGGTGATGAAGGTCAGGAAGCACCTGCTCGAGGCCGCCAGCGTGCCCCGGCGCGGCCGGGCGGCGGCCATGGAGCGGTTCCGGGAGGTGCTGCGGCGGGTGGGGTTCAAGGATCCGGACAAGGCGCTGGAGAGCTACCCGTTCGAGCTCAGCGGCGGCATGTGCCAGAGGATCATGGTGGCCATGGGCCTGGTCGCCGACAGCCGGCTCCTGATCGCCGACGAGCCGACCTCCAACCTCGACCTGACCACCCAGGCGGCCATCCTCCAGGAGCTGGTCCGGGTGAAGGGCCAGGGCCTGGCCGTGATCCTCATCACCCACGACCTGGGCGTGGTGGCCCAGACGGCGGACGACGTCTACATCCTCTACGAAGGGAGGATCGTTGAGAGCGGCCCTGTCGAGCGGGTGCTCCTCAGCCCCGCCCACCCGTACACCCGCAACCTCATGGCCTCGGTGGCCGCGGAGGCGGCGTGAACCGCGGCGGCGGGGAAGGCGGGGGGGCGGCATGAACCGCGGGGACAACATAGCGGAGGTCGAGAACCTCCACAAGACTTTCGACCGGAAGCGCAGTGACAGGACCTACGCGGTCTACGACCTGACGCTCGCCGTCCGCCGGGGGGAGATCCTGGGCCTGGTCGGCGAGTCCGGCTGCGGCAAGAGCACCCTGGGCAAGCTCATGCTGAGGCTGGACACCCCCACCAGGGGACGGATCTTCTTCGACGGCCGGGACATCTCCAGGCTCGGCTACTCCTCGCTGCGCCCCATACGGCACCGCATGCAGATGGTCTTCCAGGAGGCCTCCACCGCCTTCAACCCCTACTACACGGTGAGGAGATCTGTCGGCGAGCCCCTCGGCAACTTCCGGCGGGGGATGCCGGAGCGGGAGCTGCTGGAACTGGTAGTAACGCAGCTCGAGCGCGTCGGCCTCGGGGCGGAGCACCTGGGCCGCTATCCCGGGGAGCTCAGCGGCGGCCAGCTCCAGCGCGTGGGCCTGGCCAGGGCCCTGATCGTGGAGCCGGACTTCCTCGTCTGCGACGAGTCGGTCTCCAGCATCGACCACGCCGTCAAGAACGCCATCCTGGATCTGCTGGCCGGCCTCCGGCGCGAGAAGGGATCGAGCTACCTGTTCATCTCTCACGATCTGGCGGCCGTCAGGCGCATCTGCGACCGGGTGGCCGTGATGTACCTGGGCAACCTCGTCGAGCTGATGCCGCGGGCGGGGATCCGTCCCGGGCACCCCTACACGGCGGCGCTCACCGCCGCCACCCTGAGCCCCGACCCCCGGCGGCGGGGCAGGCGCAAGGTGCTCTTCAAGGAGGGCGAGGAGCTGCGGCTGAACTCGAGCGGTTGCGTCTTCCAGAACCGGTGCCTCCTGGCCGCGGGGCGCTGCGCGGCTGAGCGGCCGCTCCTGGACGACAGGGGCGGCGGCCACCTTGTGGCATGCCACCTCCCGGACATCTCGGCCCTGGAGGCCCCGGATCCGGCGGACGGGGGGCCGGAGCCGGATTGCTGAACAGGGGCGGCCGGCGCCCTGCCGGGCTGGCCCGGCAGGGGACCGGTGCCGCCCGCCGCCCGCCTGGGTGGCGGGGACAGCCTGCAGGCGAGGGCCTGCGCAACGGGGGGGCCGGGATCCGGCCTCCCTACCACGAGGAGCTATGAAGATGGCACTGTCCAAAAACGGATCGGCCCCGGGCGGGGGCGCCGCCCCGGCGCCCCTGTTGCGCCTGGGGCTTCTGGCGGCGCTCCTGGCGCTCCTGGGCGCCTGCGGCGGCGGGGAGACCTCCCCCCCGGCGGCGGGCCAGGCGGGGGACGGCGGGGGAGGCGGGCCGGCCGGGCAGGCCGCGGCCGGCGGTGAGAAGGAGCTAGTCGTGGCCGTCGTCCGCGACGGGGCCCTGGACGAGATGGACGCGGCTTCCTACAACGGGCCGCTCTTCCTCTTCAAGATGATCTACGAGGGCCTGGTCGAGGACGGGGGCGGCGGGAAGATCATCCCGGTCCTGGCCGAGAGCTGGGACATCTCCGGGGACGGCCGGACCTACACCTTCCACCTGAGGGACGGTGTGAAGTTCTCCGACGGGACGCCCTTCAACGCCGAGGCGGTGATCTTCAACCTCAAGCGCTGGGTCGGCGACGAGATGTTCTCGTCCCTCTCTTCCTACGAGATCGAGGACATGCAGGCCGTCGATCCCCTGACGGTCAGGGTGACGTTCAAGCGGGGCGACTACTCGCTCCTGATCGAGCAGAGCTACCCGCGGCCGGTGAGGTTCCTCTCGCCCGCCTCCGTCGAGCAGGATCCCGGCAACCCCAAGGGGCGCTTCACCGGGCCGGTCGGGACGGGGCCCTGGATGGTGGAGACCTACGTGAAGGAGGAGGGGTACACGCTGGTGCCCAATCCCCACTACTGGGGCGAGAGGCCGAAGATCGACCGCCTGCGCTTCAAGGTCGTCTCCGATGCCCAGGCCAGGGTCATGGCCCTCCGGAGCGGGGAGGTCGACATCATCGGCGGGGAACTGGTGGGCAAGATCCCCATCGAGAGCATCCCCGAGCTCATGGCCGACCCAGAGTTCGAGGTCCACACCAAGGACACCCTGTGCTCGCACCTGCTCGCCTTCAACAACGACGCGGGGAAGTTCGGCGACAGGAGGTTGCGCCTGGCCGTCAGCCTCGCCATCGACAAGAAGGCCATCACAGAGAGCCTGTTCGACGGCATCGGCGAGGTGGCCGACGGGCTGTTCCAGAGGGGCGTCCCCTACGCCACGCCCCAGAACAACCACGGCTACCCGGGCGACCCGGAGAGGGCCAGGGCCCTACTGGACGAGCTCGGCTACGTCGACGCCGACGGGGACGGCGTGCGCGAGCGGGGCGGCGAGAGGCTCGAGCTGAACTTCACCCTGTCGGCCGCGGAGTTCCCCGAGTGGAAGCCGCTGGGCGAGTTCATCCAGTCCCAGCTCTCCCAGGTCGGCATCAAGGTTAACCTCAACATCCTCGACCGCAACGGCTACCTGGAGACGACCCAGCGCAGCCGGAAGTTCGACATCGCGCTGATCCGCACCCCAAACGACTCCTGGATGCCCCACAGCGCGCTGCCGGAGCTGTTCCAGCCCTATCCCGACCCGGGCCGCCCGGCCAGGCTCTGGACGGACCCGGCCATCATGGAGATGGTCAGGACGACCCTGGCAACCATTGATCCAGACGAGCGGCAGAGGAACTACGACAAGCTGCTGGGCTTCATCAGCGACACGGTCATCGCCGTGCCGGTCTACTTCCCGATCGCCTCGATGGCGGTCAACCCCCGGCGGGTGAGGAATTTCGTGATGGGCGTCAACAACTTCGCGCCGGTCGAGTGGTCGCTCCTGGAGGTGTCGGCAGATGACTGATATAAGTAGCAAGCTGGTGGAGAACTGGACGGAGAGCTCCCCCAGGTACAGCTCCCTGGTCAGGGAGGAGCTCGCCGGGTGGAAGCGCGAGGCGTGGCTGGGGCTGATCGCCGAGAACGCCGGGGGGGGGCCGCCGCTCGACGTCCTCGACGTGGGCACGGGCCCGGGCTTCTTCGCCATCATTCTGGCCGGGGCAGGCCACAGGGTCAGGGCCGTCGACTGCACTGAGGCCATGGTGGGCGAGGCCAGGCGCAACATCGCCGAGGCGGGCCTGGAGGTCGAGGCCGCGATGGCGGACTCCGCCGAGCTGCCTTTCGGGGACGGGACCTTCGATCTCATCGTCAGCCGCAACGTGGCCTGGACGCTCGTCGACGCGGAGAAGGCCTACCGGGAGTGGCACAGGGTCCTGCGGCCCGGGGGCCGGGCGATGATCTTCGACGCCAACTGGAACCTGGATCTGTTCCGCGACGACTACCGGGAGGCACACGAGCGGGATCTGGCCGAGTACCGGCTCCGCTACCCCGGAAAGGAGGTCACCGTCTTCACGCAGCAGATGATCGACTTTCGCAAGGGCATGCCCCAGTGCTCGCGCCTCCGGCCCCAGTGGGACGTCGGGGCCCTGATCGGGGCCGGGTTCGCCACGGTCTACCTGGACACCGACGTGGGCCCGCGCGTCTACGACGAGTCCGAGCTCCTCCTCTACCGCACCTTCCCTATGTTCATGCTGGCCGCCGGCAGGCGGTGAGGCCCGCCGCGCCCAGCGCCACGCCGTAGTCCATGTCACAACCCCCGCCGGCCCGCGATGCATGGGTCGGCGGGGTCTTTAGCATCCGCCCCGCGCTCGTCCGGGAAGGCGGGCGCGTGTCCAGGCGGCGGCGGGGGGGAAGGCGCCCCCGCCCGGGGGCGGCGCCGGGCGGAGGGCACGCCGATCAGGGGTTTCTCAGCCGAGCCGCGGGCATCGGCCGAGGGCCTGCGGACGGGCGTCCCCTGAGGCGAGATCTTGTGCCGCGCCCGATCCCTGGTAGGCGGCGGCAGTGGGCAGGTGGCGCGGGATCTCTTCAGGGAGGACGATGCGGAGCCGTTCAGCGGCTTGGCCGCAGGAGGGCTGTGCCTGGACGGGAGCAACGCGCGGCGCCGATCCTGATCACGCTACTGTCCCCGACCTCCAGGCGCTCAGCCGCCAGGGCCACGTATTCGGGATTGAGCTCGATTCCCACGTACAGCCTGTTTTCGTCACGGCACACGACTCCCACCGTCCCCGACCCGAAGAACGGATCGAGGACGTAATCCCCCGGCTCCGTCGACGCTAGTATGCAGGGACGGACCAGCTCCTGCGGGAAGACCGCGAAGTGGGCGCCGGCGAACGGCCTGGTGTTCACCTGCCATACCGAACGGAGGTTGCGCATGCCACCCCCGTCCGCCGGCTCGCGGGCGGCCCGCCAGTCGTAGTAGTACTTTTCCGATTTTGTGAACATGAAGAGGAACTCGTGCGACCGGGCGGGGCGGTCCTTGACGCTCTCGGGCATGGCGTTGGGCTTGTACCACACGACATCGCTGCGGAGGTACCAGCCGTCGGCCTGCAGGGCGAAAGCCAGCCGCCACGGGATGCCGAGCAGATCCTTCGGCTTGAAGCCCTCGGGCGTGTCTGGGCGGACGCCCATCGCCCGCGCCGGGTTCTTCCTGTCAGGGGCGCGGTAGCCGCGGTTGCCGCTGGTGTAGCCGTCCCCTATGTTCAGCCAGAGGGTGCCGTCGCCGGCCAGCACGCGCCGCGCCTCGGCGAAGACGGAGACGAGCCGGCGCAGGAACCGCGTCATCGTGGATTCTAGGCCGATCTGCTCCGCGATGCCGTAGTCTCGCAATCCCCAATAGGGCGGGGATGTCACCACGCACCGCGCGAACCCGGCCGGCAGGCGGCGGAGCACGGTCAGGGCGTCGCCCTCGAACAGGGTCGAGCCGTGCAGGGCGGGCGTTTCCGGGCGGCGCGCCCGCTCCGTGCCGTCCGGCGCGGGGATGTCGGCTTTAGGCATGGCTGTCCTGCCGTCCTCCCCGGCCTGGGAGGGGGGCTTCTGTCAGTTTCCGTGGCTGTGCCGGTACCGGTGTCATGAGTTGCGGGGCCGCGGGCGCCGTCCCGGCCCCGTCGCCTTCGGATCCGCGCCGTCCGGGCCGCGTTTTGGGCCGCCCGTTCGCGGCCCCCGGCCGGGCCCGTCCCGAGCCGCAGGCGGCGGCCGTCCCTGATTCCCGCCGAGGGCTCACCGGCGGGCACGGCCCGGACGTTTTCGCCGTCCCCTCCTGCGGCGGTCGCTGCCAGGCGTTCCGGATCAAACGCGCCGAGCGCCTTCCGGCTGTCAGGAGGATCCGCGGGCCGGATCCCCTCCATGCCGCGGGCATGTGCCGCTCCGTTGCAACCCCCCCGCCGGGTCCGGGACGTGCGGACGCCGAGGAAGGGCCGGGGCCTGCCCGCAGGCGGGGGTACCGCGTTTACCCAGGTGCCCTCGCCGGCGCCGGCGTCCCTCCTGCGCATGGCTTGCCGTCATCATCTGCTGGAGTCCGGGCCAGCCCAGCCCGGTTAACGGGCTGGCACGGGGCCCCAGGCGGGGGGCACGGCCAGGGCCCGGCCGCGGGGGTGCGCGCGTTGGCATGTCATCACGGGGGCAGAGCCGGGGGCGGGGAAGGATCGCCTTTCACGGCGGCGGGTTGCGGGACAGATTCTCGGACGCGGCGGGCAGGGGCTCTGAGTTTCGGCAACGGGGCCCTCCCGGCACCGGGCGGACGGGATCCCCCCGCGGCGTCAATATTGCCCCCTGCCCTGCGGGGGCGTCACTTGCCCCGGGATCCCCTTGCCCCCCTGGCTGAGGCCGCGCGGGGGGAGGCGGTCTGGGAGGCCTCCGCGTCCGCCGGGTCGACGCCCGCCGCAGGGAACTCCGGGGCGAGGCCGGCCGGGTCGAGGCCGGCCGGGTCCGGCCCCAGATCGTCCGAGTCGGCCTCGGGGCCCAGGACGTCGGAGATGCCCTCGGGATCCAGATCGTCGGGAGGCAGGTCGGGCGGGAGCCCCTCGATCCCCTCCTCGGGATCGTCCTCCGGGAGCTGCTGCGGCGGGCCGTCCAGGCGCATCTCGGCCTCGGCCTCCGCCACCTTCTCGGGGATGAGGCCGTAGGCGCCGCGCAGGCGCTCCTCGATGGTCGCGGCCACCTCGGGGTGGGATTTCAGGAAGGCCCGGCAGTTCTCCTTGCCGTTGCCCATCCTCTCGCCCTCGAAGGAATACCAGGAGCCGCTCTTCTCGACGATTTCCATGGCCACCCCCAGGTCAAGGAGCTCGCCCTCCCGGCTGATGCCCTTGCCGAAGAGGATCTCGAAGACGGCCTCCCGGAAGGGGGGCGCCATCTTGTTCTTGACCACCTTGACCTTGGCCTCGTTGCCGATCCTGATGTCGTCGGCCCCCTTGACGGGGGCGCCGCGGCGGATCTCGATGCGCATGGTGGCGAAGAACTTCAGGGCGATGCCGCCGGTCGTGACCTCGGGGTTCCCGTAGGCCATGGGGCCTATCTTCATGCGCAGCTGGTTGATGAAGATGATCGAGCACATGGAGCGGTGGATGGAGCTCGTGAGCTTCCTCAGGGCCTGGCTCATCAGCCTCGCCTGGAGCCCAACGTGGGAGTCGCCCATGTCCCCCTGGATCTCGGCCTCGGGGACCAGGGCCGCCACGGAGTCCACCACGATGAGGTCCACCGCCCCGCTCCGGACCAGGATCTCGGCTATGTCCAGGGCCTGCTCGCCGTGGTCGGGCTGGCTGATGAGCAACTCGTCGGTGTTGACCCCGAGGCGCCTCGCGTAGCTGACGTCCAGGGCGTGCTCCGCGTCCACGAAGGCCGCGACGCCGTTCTGGCCCTGGGCGTTCTTGGCCCTCTGGGCCTCGGCCACTATGTGGAGCGCGAGCGTGGTCTTCCCGCTGGACTCGGGGCCGTAGACCTCGATGATGCGCCCCCGGGGGATGCCGCCGATGCCGAGGGCCGCGTCGAGCGAGAGCGAGCCCGTCGAGATGACGGGGACGGCGACCTGGTCCTCCGAGCCGAGCTTCATGATGGAGCCCTTCCCGAAGGCCTTCTCTATCTGGGAGAGGGCGTCGGATAGGGCCTTGGCCCTCGCCGAGTCGGTGGAGGGCTTGTCCTCTTTCGTCTTCTTGATCTTGGTGTCGGCCTTGGCCATTAAGGATCCTCGCGGGGGGGTGCAGGCCCCCTTTCGGGAAGCGGGAGCGCGTCCGGGACGCGGCCCCGGGGATGCCGGAAGCCCCCCGCCGTCCCGGGGCCGGGCGTCGCGGGGGCTGGCTGCGGCGCGGGGCCGGGCGGGGTGGCGGGACTGGGGGGAGGGGAGCCCGGCGCGCGCGTCCGGGAAGCGGACGGCTGCGGGGGGAGGCGCGGCGGGGGGCTTGATCCCCGGGCCGGGGCCGGAAGGGGCCGCGGGAGAAGAGCGGGGCCGGCGGACGCGGGAGAGGCGCACGGTCGGCAGGAGGGCGCTTGCCGGCCTCCGGGGCTCCGGAGGCAGCGGCGTGTCCGGGGGGCCTGCCGCTCCGGACGGGGAGGGACGCAAGGGGTTGAAGAAAGCGCAACAGGCAGCCACAGTTAGGCGCATGATACTACATGCTTGACATAGTAACAATTCCTTTCTGGGGCACCGAGGGAGCCGGGCGGCCGATTTCCCCGCCCCCCTCCGCTGCCGGATCATACTGCGCGCCGGGTGGGTCGTTCCGGACCCTTGAGGATCATCTCAGTCTCGGTTCAGGTCAGGCGGCCGGGCAGGCGAGGGTGAGGGAGACGGCTGGGATGAGGCTGCAGGCTGGGAAGTGCATCATGGCCAGATTCAGCATGGTGAAGCTGGAGGCCAGTCCAGGGACAATGGCAGGGAAGATGAGAGTGAGGCTGATGTACGGGTCAAGATACAAAGGATGCTCAGCTCAGAGAGGGGTTGACGGTCGGGCAAGGGAATGGTTGCCGGGCAGGTCGGGGCGTGGGCGGCGGCCGGGCCAGGGGAAGGCGGGCGGTCATGCCGGGGAGAGCGGTATGGCGGCTCAGGGTGAGGCCGGCGGCCAGGGCTGGGGAAGGAAGCGGGCCGGGCAGGGTGAGGACGACGGCAGTGTCTGGGGGGAGCGATCCGGCAGGCAGGAGTGAGTTCCATGGACGGGCCTGGGAGAAGCAATAGGGCTGGGAAGGTTGACGGCCTCCCCGCCCTGAGGGACGGGGATTCCCTCCGGATACAGGGCCCTGCGCCCCAGCCCCCGGAGCCGTTCTCCGGAGGCTCCTGCGGGGGGCCCCGGGCGCCCCTCCCCCGCAGGCGTTGGCGGCCCGCCCGGCCGCCAGGACGCCGGGCGCCGGGCGCCGGCCGGACCGGCGTGGCCCCCCCGCAACCGAGCCCCGGACGCCGGGGACCGGCCTGGGAGGGCCGGTTCCCGGCGTCCGCGCGCGGGGCACGTCCGGCCGGCATG